>JBOFLG010000072.1:0-73964 GCA_051657745.1 Dermatophilaceae bacterium
GCGAGGTGCTGGGGCGGTCTGCCGCGACGCGGTGCGGCAAGCACGATCCGTCCGGGCTCGGGTCGGGTGGTCTCAGGCATCGACAGTGATTCTGTCACCGACCGGTCCACCCGATGCACCGCGACGTCAGGTGGGCTCCGTGGCGCCGGGCCAGCCGACCGCCGCCGACCGGGACCATCACGGACAGTCGCGGTTTCTCGGTTTCGCCGCGCGCCGGGATCTGTCTCCCTTACCGTAACGGCAGTCTCGTTCGGCAGGGAACGAGCCAGCAGGGAAGGAACAGCCCATGGGCCTGTTCGGCCGTTTGCGGTCGGGCGAGTACGGGCGGGAGCACGCGGCAGGTCATTCTGCTGCGGGCCCCACCGTGCCGATCGAGACCGAGACCCACGCACCACCCGTCCACGACTCCGAGACGATCGACGCGGAGGTGCTCGCGCATCTCGAGCGCCTCACCGCAGCCGCCGCGGGCGATGTCGGCGTCCTCACCCCCGAGGAGTTCGACTCGGCACTCACCGCACGCCTGGTCGGCCCTGATCGGCTCCAGGATCCGGATCGTGGCTTCGACTACGCCAACTGGTTCGCCGACGGCGTCCACGAGATACTCAGCCTCGACCTGCCCACCGCGGTGGTGATGCTGCCCGAGTCGCGGCTCACCGAAACCGGGCACCGGGTGCCCTCGCTCCTCGAACGCGGCCGACAGAACCTCGCGACTCTCGCGGTGACCTCTGAGGTGGAGGTCGAGCGGGTCGGCGACGGCAGTGGCTCGGTGTACGCCCTGATCGGCGACAGCCCATACACCGCATCGTTCGCGCGGTTCCTTGACCTGGTGGTCCGGCGCCTCCTGCCCCGAGCAGCCACCGACGGTGGTTTCGTGTTCGCGATTCCGTACCGGCACGCCATCGTCATCCAACCGTGCTCGACCCCGCAGGAGAGCCGCAACGCGCTTGAGCTGGTGCCGCCGTATGCCCAGGCGCTGTACGCCGACGGATCGGGCCCGTTGTCGCCGCACACATTCCATTGGCTGGACCGGCGTATCACCCGCCTCACCGAGGAACGCCCCGATGGGACCCTCGACCTGGTATCGACGTCGGTGCTTGATCACCTACTCGGCGTCCGGCGCACCGCCGGCTGACCTCACCCGGTCGCGGGCTGTCCACCAGCGACCGGCACCTGAGAAGATCGCGGGCCGGGTCGGGCCTTGGCATTCCGCCGGGGCCGGGCCCTCCCCGGACTCGCGCCTGCGGCCAGTGCGCCTGCTGCCAGTCGACCTACACCGGAACGAACACCAGCAGCAGCACGTAGGCGAACGGCGCCACGACGACCAGCGAGTCGAGCCGATCCATCAACCCACCGTGGCCCGGGAGCAACGTACCCATGTCCTTGACACCGAGGTCCCGTTTGATGCTCGACTCGACGAGGTCGCCCAACGTCGCCGTCATTGCGGTCACGACACCGAGCAGGACGCCGACCCACCACGCTCCCCCAAGCAGGTGCGGCACGGTGATCGCGCCGACCACGGCACACGTCAGAACGGACCCCGCGAAGCCTTCCCACGACTTCTTCGGGCTGAGCGACGGCGCCATCGGATGCCGACCGAGCGAGGCGCCCACCGCGTATCCGCCGATGTCGGAGAAGGCGGCGACCACAATGAAGGTCGCAACCCGCTGACGCCCGTCAGGCGACGCAAGCATAAGCGCCGCGAAACCGGCAAGGAACACCGGGTAGAACACCACGAAGGCGGATGATGCGAGGTCGCGAGCCGCTCCGTCAAGCCCGTCGGCGACTCGCCAGACCAGCAGTCCGACGAGAGTCAGGCCAAAGGTCAGCATCAACGCCTCGGCGCCGCGCAGGTACGCCGACCCGAGCATGCCCACCGTGCCGAGCAGGAGCGGTACGACCGGGATGACGGTCCCGCGATTGGCCAACGCCCGGCGCAGCTCCACGGCACCACTAGCGACCGCACCGATGACCACCACGAGGAAGGCGCGGGCGTCCAGGAGCAACGTGCTCACCACCACCCCGGCCAGCAACAGTCCGACCCCGACGGCGGCCGGGAGGTTGCGGCCACTGGATGACGCCTCGACCGGTGGCTCGTCGGCCGGGCCGCTGGCAGTGGTGGCGGGGTTCGCAGGGTCCGTCATCGTGAGGTACCAGCTGGTTCAGACCTCGAGCAGCTCGGTCTCCTTGCGCTGCAGCAGGTCGTCGATCTGATCCACGTGCCGTTTGGTGACCGACTCGAGCTCTTTCTCGGCGCGCGAGCCATCGTCCTCGCCGATCTCGCCGTCCTTCACCAGACGCTCCAGCGAGGTCTTGGCCTGCCGGCGGATGTTGCGTACCGACACCCGAGCCTCCTCGGCCTGATGGTGCGCCATCCGGACGTACTCCTTGCGCCGCTCCTCGGTGAGTTGGGGCATCACGCAGCGGATGATCGTGCCGTCGTTGCTGGGGTTGACGCCCAGGTCAGCCTGCTGGATGGCCTTCTCGATAGCGTGCATCGAGCCCTTGTCGAACGGGCTGATGACGATCGTGCGCGCCTCGGGAGTCTGGAACGACGCGAGTTGCTGTAACGGAGTGGGCGCACCGTAGTAGTCGACGACCAACTTCTGGAAGATCCCCGGGTGCGCCCGCCCGGTGCGGATTCCGGCGAAACTCTCCTTGGCGACCTCGACAGCCTTCTCCATCTTCTCCTCGGCCTCGAACAAGGTCTCGTCAATCATGACGCGGGTCTCCTTCACAAGTGGTGCCTGGGCGCACGGGGCGGGTCCAGTGTGTCAAAGGCATGCTGGGTGTGGCGTCAGGCCAAGACCAGGGTGCCGATCGGCTCGCCACGCAGCGCCTGGGTGATGTTCCCCTCGCCCTCCATGCCGAAGACGACCATCGGCAGCCGGTTGTCCATACAGAGGCTGAACGCCGCAGCGTCAACCACCTCGAGGCGGCAGCGCAGCGCCTCGGCGAAGGTGACCCGGTCAAGCTTCCGAGCGCCCGGGGTGGTGCGCGGGTCGGAGTCGTAGACACCATCGACACCGTTCTTGCTCACCAGCACGGCATCGCACTGGATCTCCAGAGCGCGCTGTGCGCTGACCGTGTCGGTCGAGAAGTACGGCATCCCCGCTCCCGCCCCGAAGATCACCACCCGGCCTTTCTCGAGATGACGCATCGCCCGCCGCGGGATGTACGGCTCGGCCACCTGCCCCATGGCGATCGCGGATTGCACGCGGGTGTCCACTCCCTCCTTCTCGAGGAAGTCCTGCAGGGCCAGACAGTTCATCACCGTGCCGAGCATGCCCATGTAGTCGGCGCGAGAGCGCTCCATCCCCTTCTGCTGCAACTCGGCGCCGCGGAAGAAATTGCCGCCACCCACGACAACCCCCACCTGGACACCCTCCGACGCTGCGACCGCGATCTGGCGGGCCACCGCGTGCACCACCTCAGGATCGACGCCCACTTGGCCGCCACCGAACGCCTCACCGGACAGTTTGAGCAGGACGCGGCGCGGGCGAACTGGGGGGCCCGGCATCGATGGCGCCTCGGTCAGGGTCTGGGTCACGCGGCGGGCTCCTCGAAGGCGGTAGTGGTCCCACGATCCTGTCACATGCCGGATGCCGGTCACGCCCGACCAGGCGTGGCCGGCATCCGGCAGACCCCGCGGGGTGGGTGCCTTCAGGTGGGGCCCTCGGGGAGGGGTCACCGCGGGTGCAGGCTCACGTCCGGCGGCGCCACCACGGTGGCGGTGCGGTTGACCGGGCCCAGCCCGAGGTGGCCCCGGCGCGTCAGACGTCAGTGCGCACCAGGCGGGTCCATGCCGCAGCCACGCTCGCGAGTACCCAGCCGGCGACCACCGCGGCTCCCACCCCGGCATCCGCCGTGCCGGTCAGCGTCGTGAACGAGGTCGCCGCCTCCGATGGCAGGTAGTCGAGCACGCCTGCCCAGTCGTCCGGGAGAAGCAGCCGGCCCAGGCCGGGGATGACCAGAACCAGGCCCGCATACCCGCCAATCGCGGCACCCAGACCACGCATCAGCACGCCCAGTCCCAGACCGAGTACCGACATCCCGACGAGGTAGACACCGGTGCCGATCACCGCGCGGGCCACCCCGTCATCGCCCCAGGCCGCGGTCGGTTCACCTCCCACGTCGAGCAGCGCAGTCCCGACCGCCCAGGCCCCGACGGTCGCGAGCAGCACGACCGGCCCGACCAGCCCGACGAACGAGACCACCCTGGCCAGGAGCGCGGTCCAGCGACGCGGCACCGCAGTCATCGTCGTACGCACCATGCCCGAGCCGTACTCACGGGCGCCGACGACGACGCCCAGGATGCCGAGGATCAGCACCGCCGGGGTGGCACCGGCCAGCACGGTCGAGAGCGGGTCCGACCCGGGTGCCGTTCCCGGGCCACCACCACCGGGCCCGACACCCTCGGTAGCACCGGTCGCGGTGGTGGCGGCGATGGCCCCGATCCCCACCATCACCACCGCGCAGGCCAGCAGGGTCCACAGGGTCGAGCGCACAGACACGAGCTTGATCCACTCGCTGCGCACGACCCGCAGGACCGTGGCGTGGTGGCCGTCGGCGGGCCTGGCGGGCCTGGCGGGCCTGGCGGGGCGAGATGGCGCCGGTGCACCGGCATCCGAGATGGTCTGGGCAGGGTCGATAGTCGTCGACATGGCAGGGCTCCTTGGTCAGGTCGTGGTGGGGGCGAAGTCGGGAAGTCGGGAGTCGGAGAAGGTCAGGCGGCGTGGCCGCGGTACTCGACCGTGTCGCGGGTCAGCGCCATGAACGCCTCCTCCAGCGAGGGTGCGTCAGCGGCGAGGCGATGCAGCACCACCCCGTGCCCGGCCGCAACCTCGCCGACCCGGCTGGCCTCGACCCCGCTGACGGTCAGCGCGGTCGCCGAGGTCGTGGTCACCGATGCGCCCGCGCCGGCCAGCGCGGCCGAGAGCGCCTCGGCCTGCGGCGTCTCGACGTGCACCGTTCCCGCAGAGGCGCGGTGGATGAAGTCGCTCATCGACTCATCGGCGAGCACTCGGCCCTGGCCGACCACGACGAGGTGGTCGGCGGTCAGTTCCATCTCGCTCATCAAGTGGCTCGAGAGCAGCACCGTGCGACCCTCGCGGGCCAGTCCGCGCAACAGGTCCCGGATCCAGAGGATGCCGTCGGGGTCGAGCCCGTTGACCGGCTCGTCGAGCATGACCACCTCGGGGTCACCCAGCAAGGCGGTGCCGATACCGAGCCGCTGGCCCATGCCGAGCGAGAACCCGCCGGCCTTCTGGTCGGCCACCGCGGCCAGCCCGACGATCTCCAAGACTTCCTCGACGCGGGCCTTCCCGATCCCGACCGTGGCGGCCACCGCGCGCAGGTGGTTACGCGCACTCCGGGCCTTATCGACCGACTTGCCGTCGAGCAGCGCGCCCATGGTCATCAGGGGCGCGGGGTCGCGGCGGTAGTCGCGGCCGGCTACCCGGGCGTGGCCGGAGGTGGGGGCGTCCAAGCCCAGCACCACGCGCATCGTGGTGGACTTGCCGGCACCGTTCGGGCCGAGGAAGCCGGTGACCCGGCCGGGGTGAGCGGTGAACGTCATCCCGTCCACCGCGGTGGTGGGTCCGTACCGCTTCACCAGGTCGACGACCTCGATCATCAGCTGCTCCATCCGTGCAGGACCGAGAGCTGCTCTCTCGGCGTGTCCCACCACGGTCGCGTTCGGAGGTGCGAGTCGTCGTCGGCGTGGCGCGGTCTCCTCGGCCTACCGCGGGCGCGGTACCCGGATGACGACCGCCGGGGCCCGGACGCCACGCCGTCACCGACGGATGCCGCGCCCAGACTCGACACCAGCTGGCGTCATCCGGTGGGGTCGGTGCGCACGAGGCCGGTCTGGAACGCCAGCACGACGAGCTGGGCACGGTCGCGAGCGCCCACCTTGGACATCGCCCGGTTGACATGGGTCTTGACCGTGGCCGGCGAGAGGACCAGCCGGGTCGCGATCTCGTCGTTGGCCAGCCCCTCACCGACGAGCGCCACGACCTCGCGCTCCCGGTCGGTGAGGACCGCGAGCCGGGCGTCGGTCGCCCCAGCCTGAGCGCGCGGCGCGGCGAGGACGCGGTCGATCAGCGTGCGGGTGGCCCGGGGGGAAAGCAGCGACTCGCCAGCCGCCACCACCCGGACAGCATCGAGGAACGCGGCCGGCTCGACATCTTTGCCGAGAAAGCCGGCCGCCCCGGCACGCAACGCCTCCAGCACGTAGTCATCAGCCTCGAACGTGGTGAGCACGACGACGTGCACGCCGTCGAGCTCGGGGTCGGCGGCGATGCGTGCCGTGGCCCGGATGCCGTCGAGCACCGGCATCCGGATGTCCATCAGCACCACGTCCGGGCGCAGCTCGCGGGCCAGGGCCACCGCTGCCTCGCCGTCGGCTGCCTCGCCCACCACCTCGAGGTCGGGGGCGGACCGGACCAGCGCGGCGAACCCGGCCCGGATCAGGGCCTGGTCGTCGGCGAGCAGGATCCGCGTCGTCATCCGGCTGCCCCTGCCGGACGCACCGGGACTCGGACGTCAACCACCCAGTGCCGCCCGCCCGGTTCGACACCCGCGGTGAGGTCCGCGCCGACGAGCAGGGCGCGCTCGCGCATCCCGACCAGCCCGTGCCCGCCGCTGCCGTCGTTCCCGGCGATCCGCCCGAGGCGGGCTGGCTCGCTGGACACCCCGTTGCGCACCACCAGTCGAACCTCATCGGCTGCACCGACCGTGTCGAGTTCGACCGGCCCGATGCCGTGCCGAGCAGCATTGGTGAGTGCCTCCTGAGCGATGCGGTACAGGTGCAGCCCGGTGAGCTCGTTGAGCACCGGGAGCGTACCGGCCCGCCGATGAGTCACCACCGAGCCCGAGGCACGCATCCGCTCGACGAGCACCTCCAGGTCGGCGAACGTCGGTGCGGGAGTGTCGGGTTGGCGCCGAGGTTCGTCGCCGTCCGGGGCGCCACGGAGCACGTCGACCAGGGCGTGCATCTCCTCGAGCGCCCGGGTACTTGAGGACCGAACATGGCGCAGCGAGCGGCCTGCCTCGACCGGGTCCTCGGTGAGCAGGTGTTCGGCCACCCCGGCGTGGACGGTGATGGTGGCGACGTGGTGAGCGACGACGTCGTGCAACTCGCGCCCGATCCGCAGGCGCTCCTCGGCGACCCGGCGCCGGGCCTCTTCCTCGCGGGTGGCCTCGGCGCGCTCGGCCCGCTCAACCGCGGCGGCGACGACCTCGCGGCCGCTGCGCACGGCATCACCGATGGCAGCCGGGAGCAGCGTCCACGCGACTGCGGCGTAGGCCAGCGCATCACCCACCCCCACGTCGAAGCGGGCCGCCACCACGCCGAAAGCAGCCAGCCCGGTGAGCAGCCCAGCGGCTGCCGCGATGCGACGGTTGGTGTGCGCAGCCACCGTGTACAACGCCACGACGAGTATCGGGAGACCCCGGCCCGGCGAGTCAAGGGCCGGCACGGTGCCCAGCACGACCAGCAGCGTCCCGGCCCAGACGGGCAGTGGGTATCGGCGCCGAAACGCCAGGATCCCGCCCACGGCGACGAGCAGGACGGCGGCGAGCGGGGTCAAGCCGCTGGCCTCGACGCCGACCGCACTCTGCGGGGTCGGCGGTACACCCGCGAGGGACGCTGCCGTGACGGCCGCAGCAAGCAGGGCGTCGGCGGCCTGCGGATGCCGGTCGGCCCAGCGACGCCGACGCCCGGAAGCCGGCCGGGTCACCACCCGACGTGACGGATGAAGAACTCAGCCTCGATGTCGCGCCCACCGGTCGGGTCCGGCGGCGGGTCGGCATCCTGGCCAGTCACCATGTCCTCGAAACGCACCCGCGGGAGTTCGACGTGCACGCGCGCGGCCGGAACGTGGGCGGCTTCCGCGGAGTGTGCACCGGAATCAGGCGGAGTGTTCGCGGGCTCGGGCATCATGACCACCTCCACCGTGAGTGTCCCACGAGTCTTCACGCCCTGATCTCACTCAGCCTCGTCTCGCCGGGTTCGTGTGCGGATCAGCAGAGGCTGGATGACATATCCACACGCAGTGAGCCCGAGAAGGGCTGCAACTGCGGATGCGGCGGCTGGCCTGTCCAGACCACGGCTGATCGGCGCGAGCGGAGTACTGAACTGCAGCCCGATCCCGAACAACCCGACGACGAGCGCCGCGGCCCACGGCTCTCGGACACCGAGGAGCGCCGCTCCCATCCCAACGCCGGCGACCGCGGCCACCCAGATGCTCAGCAGCGGAGGCAGGCCGAGCAGCGGGGCAGCGCCAAGGAGCATGGCGAGAAGGACCACAACCGTGGTCGCGGCGACAAGCCGGTCCAGTAAGGCTCGGGTCGCCGCAGCAAGTAACGACCCGAATCCGGTATCCAGCACGAGGAGGGTTGCGCTGACCTGAATCGTTGCTACCGGCCACACCAAGGGAATCGGCTGTCGTGGAGCAGCGAACGAGGCACTGTCCGCGGCAAACATCAGCACGATTCCACCGAGGGTCAGGAGCAAGGCTGGGACGACGTGATGCGCTCTCAGCCAGACGCGGATCACGACCAGTTTCCGGTGTAAACGTCACAATTGAGAATCGTGGCGAAGTCCCGGCTCACCTCAACCGGCGTGGGCACGGCGGCGCGCCTGCCATCAATGACCTCACGAAGCCACGGGACGGTTCGCTCCTGGGCGAGCAGCACCGGAACCGCGGCCTCGGCGTCGAAGAGCTCGCGGCACTCATGGGGCCGCAGCAGTGCATCGACCACGTTCGTTGGGTCGTATTCCCCGTCGTCGAGGGCGGCGGGGTCGAAGTCGAGTGGCGCGGCTCCATCAAGTTCCGAGTAGTGGCCGAGCCGCGTCACGCGGAAACTGTTCGGACCGGTGAACTCCGTGCCTGCCAACCGCCGGTAGGCCTCGGCGAATGTGGGCTGGGCCATCGCGAGGAGCGGAACGCGAGACCGGGGACCGCACAGCGCGGGGGCAGAGCCCACACAGCCCACCTCCTCGGTGGAGACCCGGTAGACCTGGTCGGGCCAGGGCAGCGCCACGGGAACCACCCATACTGCGAAGAGGACCGCGACAACCATCGCGAAAGACAGCCGTGGGCGCACCGATGCGCGAGCCGACCGGGCCCCGAGAACGCAGACCACGGCAGTAACAACTGACGCCAGCGTCGCGGCTGCCGCCTGGTCAGTCGGCCGTTCGAGCCCAGTCAGCGTGCCGTAGGTCGTGACCACCTCGAACGGGCCACGTCCCCACGGGCTCACCACCACAGCTGCTACCACCACGACACCGGCCGCGACGATAGCGGCCGTGCGGGCGCGAATCCACTCGCCGACCAGTGCACCGAGGAAAGTGGCGGAGATCACGGGAAATACGGTCTCCGGGACCACCCAGACGTCGGTCGGCAGGATCCCGTTGGAGACCACTACCGTGACGAGCACCCCTGCCCAGATGACGACGTACCCAAGGGTCGCCGTGATGGCAATAGCTGACGGCGGGATCAGGTGAACCAACGGGCCCCGCGTGCTTGCCGCGGCGAAAGACGCGAAGACTGGATGGTGCCGACGACCCGTCTCAAATGCGGCGGCCGCGGCGACCACCGGGGCGACAAAGGTCACCGTCGACGACGTGAGGCGCAAACCCCAATCTGCCTCCAGGCGCCAACTGGTATCGAAGAGAACCGAACTCGCCACGGCCCCGAGGACCACGAATCCGATTGGAATAGACCAGCCGGTACGAATCCACAGCCAGAGCGCCCTCACCGGCCCGTGTCCTCAATCACCCGAAAGAAGCCGGACTCGAGCGGGCTACGTCGAGTGCCTGGGTCCGCAAGCGCGGCAAGGCCCTCGACCGGACCAGAGAACCGAACGGTACCGCCGTGGAGGACGATAACGGCGCGGGCGAGATCCTCGATGTCCTCGACGACATGGCTGCTGAGCAAAACGGTGACACCCGATTCACCCAGACCGCCAACGAGATCAACCATGGCCTTGCGCTGTGCCGGGTCGAGCCCAGTGGTCGGTTCGTCGAGAAGCAGAACCTCCGGTTCGGTGGCGATCGCCTGTGCCAGCGCCACTCGCCGGGCCATGCCTCCGGAGAGCGCACCGAACCTCGACCGTGACCGCTTGCCAAGACCGACCTGGTCCAAGGCCCAACCCGCCCGATCCGTAGCGTCTTTGCTGGGCCAGCCCTTCATCCACGTGAGGTAACTGACGATGTCCTCGACCGGCATCCGTGACGGGAAACTCGCAGCCTGAGGCATGAGGTTTACCCGGCGACAAGCGTCATTGCGCGATGATCGGCTGTGAAGGTCAAAGCCGCCCACCCGGACGGTACCCCGCATCGGCGCAACGATGCCGGCAGCGACGCCGAGCAGCGTCGACTTGCCGGCACCGTTGACGCCGAGCAATGCAGTGATTCCGGGCGACAAGTTCACGCTGACGTCATCGAGTGCACAAATTCGGCCGTACCGATGAGTGATGCCCTTGAGGTCAAGACTCACGCGTTCCGCTCAGTTGAGGCTGCGGGAGGCAGTTGAGCACGGGTCCTGCAGCGTCGCTGAACGACACGTCCTCACCACGTAGGTGTAGTTACCTGGAAGTTGGGACAACGATAGGGACTTATCAGACATCCTCGCGTAGGTGGGGCTACCATCGCTCCGCTGACCCGATGTCAAGTTAGCGAAGAGGCCCTTGCTGTTCGTGATGGCCACCTTGGCGTAGACCCGACCGTCACCGACCTTTGTGTCGCGCAGCCAACTCTGGAGCGTCGCCGTGGTGCCCGAGAAGTTGAGATTGCCGTAGCCCCCACCACCGGTCATGACGATTGGGTTACTGGAACTCGCCCAGGTCCACGCCTGAGCGGATGCGGCCCCGACCACGGTGAGCGCGATCGCAGCCCCCCCCAACATCGACCTACGAAGAATCGTGTTCATAGTTTCTCCTCAACTGTGGCCGCCCCATGGCGGCTGCGTGGACATACATTAGAGGCGGTGCTGCACTCGCAGCAAACTAGTGCGCCAATCCGGTGGATAACCGCTGGAAACTGGCCCCGAGTTCACGGATGCCGCCCGAGGCCGGGCGGCATCCGTATGGAGTGGGACGGTCAGGCGCCGACGCGGAAGCGGGCAAACGCCGTGGCCTCGGCGCCGCTCTCTTCCAAGACCTTCGCGACAGTCTTCTTCGGCTCCTTGGCGAACGGCTGCTCGAGCAGCACGTTCTCCTTGAAGAACCCGTTCACGCGGCCCTCGACGATCTTCGTCCACGCAGCCTCGGGCTTGCCCTCTTCCTTCGCGGTGGCCTCCGCGACCCGCCGCTCGTTCTCGACGGTGGAGTCGTCGATCTCGTCGCGGCGCAGCACCGAGGGCGCGAACGCCGCGACGTGCATCGCGACATCGCGGGCCACGACCGCGTCGCCACCGCTGGTGGCGACCACGACACCGATCTGGGCGGGCAGGTCAGGGCTGGTCTTGTGCAGGTAGGACACGACATGCTCGCCCTCCAGCCGGGCGACCCGCTTGACCTCGATCTTCTCCCCGATGGTGGCGTTGGCCTCGTCGAGCAACTCCTTGACGGTGCGACCGTCGCCGAGTGTCGACGCGAGGAGGGCGTCGGCGTCGGCGGCCTTGGCGGCAACGGCCTGGGCCAGTACCTCCTCAGCGAGTGCGACGAAGCGTTCGCCCTTCGCGACGAAATCGGTCTCGCACAGCACCTCGACAAGCGTGCCGGCGCCATCGGCTGCCTGTGCGGCAACAAGCCCGTTGGAGGCGGTGCGGCCCTCGCGCTTGGTCACACCCTTTTGGCCCTTGACCCGCAGGATCTCCTCAGCCTTGGCCGGGTCACCATCGGCCTCGTCAAGCGCCTTCTTGACGTCCATCATCCCGGCGGCCGTCTTCTCGCGGAGCGCCTTGATGTCAGCGGCGGTGTAGTTCGCCATGAGTCGTTCTTCGCCCTTCTCTCGATATCAGGGGGTGGATAGACCGAACCGCGGTTCAGACCTTCTCGGCCGCGACTGATTCGCCATCCGCTGAAGCGCTGGCGGCATCCGCAGAAGCGTCCGCCACGGCATCCGCAGGAACGTCAGCATCATCCGCGGCGGAGGCGGCACCCTCGGTGTCCAGCCCGCCAGATGTCGCGTCCGGCGCGGCGTCGATCAGCTCGGCGGGGGCCTCGGTGGGGGCCTGGTCCACGGGGTCCGCGACGGCCGTCGTCGGGGCGGCGTCGGCACCGTCCCCACCTGGCGTACCGACCGGCGGCGCCGCGGACTCGGCGGTCGCACCGACCTCGGGCGCAGCTGTCTGGGCGGACTCACCGGCCAGGAGCTCGCGCTCCCACTCCGGCAGCGGCTCCTCGGCAGGTGTGGCTTCCTCGCCAGTTGCCGCAGCGCTGCCACCACCAGACCTGGCGATCAGGCCATCGGCCACCGCGTCGGCAACCACTCGGGTCAGCAGCGTGACCGAGCGGATGGCGTCGTCGTTGCCGGGGATCTTGTAGTCGACCTCGTCGGGGTCGCAGTTCGTGTCCAGGATCGCGATCACTGGCAGGCCGAGCTTGCGGGCCTCATCGACGGCAAGGTGCTCTTTCTTGGTGTCGACGATCCACACCGCCGACGGCACACGGCTCATCGAGCGGATGCCGCCGAGGGTCTTCTCGAGCTTGTCCTTTTCGCGCTGCAGGATCAGCAATTCCTTCTTGGTGCGGCCACTCCCGGCGACATCAGCGAAGTCGATCTCCTCGAGTTCCTTGAGCCGGGTCAGGCGCTTGGAGATCGTCTGGAAGTTGGTGAGCATCCCACCGAGCCAGCGGTGGTTCACGTACGGCATCCCGACTCGGGTCGCCTGCTCGGCGATCGGCTCCTGCGCCTGCTTCTTCGTGCCGACGAAGAGGATCGTGCCGCCGTGAGCGACGGTCTCCTTGACGAACTCGTAGGCGTTGTTGATGTAGGTCACCGACTGCTGCAGGTCGATGATGTAAATGCCGTTGCGCTCGGTCATGATGAAGCGCTTCATCTTCGGGTTCCACCGGCGGGTCTGGTGCCCGAAGTGGACGCCGCTCTCCAAGAGCTGGCGCATGGTGACGACGGCCATCGTCGTTCTCCTCATAGTGTGGGGTTGTCAGTTACGTCGGTGGCTGCCGGCAACCGCCGTGCCACCTGCCTGGCGCCCGACGCAACCCCCGGACGCGGTGCCGGCATCCGCGGATGGGATGACGGTGCCGCGCCACTGCCGTGGGTGGCGCCCCCGTTCGGAGCCGGAGCTCGTCACAAAGGACGGACGCGCGAATTTGCCGTTCGCGTGCACGCACACGGCAGGCCACCGCACATCGTACGGGCCGCGGGCGGCACCGCGGTAATCCGGCTCTCCCCCTCGAGCCCGACACCGGATACACCGCGACCCACCCGGCGCGATGCCGTCCCGCAGCAGGCGCGGATGGCCGCTCGGAAAAGCGCGCGCCTTCCGCCCGCGGTCCGGGTAGCCTCTCGCGCTCGTGGGCCGGATCGTCGACGTCGTCGCACCGAGGCGCATGGGCGTCCCCTTCCGGTGGAATCTCGCGTCGTCCTGGGTGAGCCAGCTCGGCGATGGCATCGCGCTCGCCGCTGGCCCGCTGCTCGTCGCGTCGCAGACCGACGACCCCCGCCTCATCGCCGCGGCGGCCGTAGTCCAGCGGGTGCCGACCCTCGTCCTCGGGCTCGTCGCCGGGGCGGCCGCCGACCGGATCGACCGCAAGCGGCTCGTCCTCGCGGCGAATCTCGCGCGGGTCACCGTCCTCGCCCTGCTCGTCGCCACGATCCTCACCGGGACCATCTCGATCGGCCTGCTCCTCGTCGTACTGCTCGCGGCGGGGACCGGCGAGATCTTCGCCGACACCGGATGGCGGGCCGTTCTCCCGTCGATCGTGCCGTCGCCGGACCTCGGCATCGCCAACGCACGCCAGATGTCGGGCTTCCTCGTCGCCAACCAGATGGTCGGCCCGGCGCTCGGTGCATCGCTGTTCGCCGTGGGGTACGCAGTGCCGTTCGGCATGCAGGCGACGGCAGGGCTGCTCGCCACGGCGCTGTTCGCCAAGGTCGCCCTGCCGGCGATGGTCCGCGCCGAGGGGCGCGAGGCGCAGCATGTGAGCCGCGACATCCTCGACGGCCTGCGGTGGATCCGTCACCACGCGCCGGTGCGGACCCTCATCCTGGTGATCTTCGCCTTCAACGTCACGTGGGGTGCGCCCTGGGGAGTCCTCGTCTACTGGGCGCAGCAGCGACTCGGCGTGGGCGAGGTCGGCTTCGGTCTACTGACCACCGCCTCGGCGGTCGGCGGCGTGCTCGCGGTGGTCGGGTACGACCGGCTCGAGCGCCGGGTGCCGCTCGCCCGGCTGGTGAAGGTCTGCCTGACCCTCGAGGTGCTCATGCACCTGGCTCTCGCGCTCACCACCGTGCCGCTGGTCGCCTACGTTGTCATGGTCGGCTTCGGGGCGTACGCCTTCGTGTGGGGCTCGCTGTCCAACGCCGTACGCCAGCGGGCGTCGCCGGAGCACCTCCAGGGTCGGGTCGGGTCGGTGTACTGGCTCGGGCTCACCCTGGGCCTCATCGTCGGACAGCTCGTCGGGGGGGCGCTCGCCGCCCGGTTCGGAGCGTCCGCGCCGTTCTGGTTCGCGTTCGCCGGCTCGGGAGTCACGCTGACCCTGGTGTGGCGCCAACTCGACCACATCGCGCACGCCGACCGGAGACAATGACCGGCGTCGGCCCGACCCGAACGATCCGTGTCGGGTCAGAGCACCTCGGCGACGACACGTCGCCCAGCACGCGTCGGGCTCGGTGCCTCCGTGCCGTGCCGTGCCGTGCCGTGGCGCCAGGGCACCAGACCGGCGAGTAGCGGCTCGCCGCGGCCCTCGCCCCACAGCAACCGGCGCAGGCTCTCGGCACCTGCGGCGTCGCCGGCCAGGGTAGTCAGGACCGGGCCGTGGATGCCCCGCCGGCCGGCGTGCCGGGCGAGCGCAGCACCGCCATCCCTCGCCGTACCTGTTCGCGGCTCTCGACGACGGCGCCCGCCGGTGCCAGGACGACCACGGTGTCGCCGGCGGCGAGCGGCGGGGGCGCACGGAAGGTCACCGGGTGATCCGCGCAAGGCGGCGGCACGTCATCCGGCCCGGCCGTCGCCCGGAAGAGCCGTGACGCCTGGCGGACGTCGCGGTGGTTCCCGGTACGTCCGCACCGTGGTCGCGGTCCGGCCCGGTTCGGTGCGCGCGGCCGGCAGCCTGACCGCATAGCCTGCTCGGCATGGCGTCGCAGCCGTTCACGACCACTCCCCTCGGCCACCCGGCGCTCGCGCCGTTCGGGACCACGATCTTCGCCACCGTGTCGGCGCTCGCCGCCGAGCACGGGGCGATCAACCTCGGCCAGGGCTTTCCGGACACCGACGGGCCGGCCGAGGTGCTCGACGCCGCGGTGGCCGCCATCCGTGGCGGCCGCAACCAATACCCGCCCGGCGCGGGGGTCCCCGAGCTGCTCGACGCGGTCGCCCGCCATCAGCGGCGGTTCTACGGTCTGGAGGTCGACCCGGCCCGCGAGGTGCTGGTCACGGTGGGCGCCACCGAGGCCATCGCCGCCACGGTGCTCGCACTGGTGCGACCCGGCGACGAGGTGGTCACGTTCGAGCCCTACTACGACTCCTACGCCGCGACCATTGCGCTGGCCGGCGGCGTGCGACGCACCTCGATGCTGCGGTTTCCCGACTTCGCGGTCGACGAGGCGTCGTTGCGCGCCGCGTTCACGTCGCGGACGAGGATGGTGCTGCTCAACACCCCCCACAACCCGACGGGAAAGGTGTTCTCGCGGAACGAGATCGAGCTGGTGTGCGCGCTAGCGCGGGAGGTCGGTGCGTGGGTGGTCACCGACGAGGTGTACGAGCACCTCACGTTCGACGGCGCCGAGCACGTGCCCGTGGCGACCTTGCCCGGTATGTGGGAGCGCACGCTCACCATCTCGTCGGCGGGCAAAACCTTCGCCACGACCGGGTGGAAGGTCGGCTGGGTTACTGGCCCGGCCGAGGCCGTCGCGGCGGTGCGCGCCGTCAAGCAGTTCCTCACGTACGCCGGGTCCGGGCCGTTCCAGCCGGCCGTGGCGGTGGGACTCGATCTCCCGGATGACGTGTACGTGCGGCTCGCGTCGTCGTTGGAGCGCAAGCGCGACCGCCTGGTGGCTGGACTCGCAGCGGTTGGGCTCACCGTGTCCGTACCGCAGGGCACGTACTTCGTGGTCGCCGACGCGGCTCCGCTCGGTGCCGCCGACGGTGTGGCTTTCTGCCAGGAGCTGCCGGCGCGGGCCAGGGTCGCCGCCGTACCGGTATCGGTGTTCCATGACGACGGGGATGCGGCCCGCACTCTCGTGCGGTTCGCCTTCTGCAAGCGTGACGACGTGCTCGACGAGGCGGTGCGCCGCCTTGGCGCCCTGCTGCCGTGACCTACTCGCATCGGTCATCCACACCCATGCTCGTCGGTGACAGTTGTCCACAGATCCGTCGCCGCTGCTGCTGGTCACGCAGTCAGCACGGGCCAGCGCACCAGAGTTGCCGACATGCCCTCGCCATCCACTGTCATCATCGCTCTTGTTGTGGCCAGTTCGGCCATGGCCGGTTCCGCGGCAGTGTCCACCGCATTCGCTGCCGGGCCGCAGCGGACGCCCCTTGCCGCCGCCGGTGGGGTTGACATCAACGCGCCCGACCCGGGCCGAGCCTCCCGGCCTGGGTCCGCTCCGGTGTGGTCGTGGCCGCTCTCGCCTCGACCTCCCGTCATCCGCCAGTTCGTGGCACCTCGCAGCGAGTACGGTCCGGGCCATCGGGGCCTCGACCTCGGCGGCAGTGGGGGTCTGGAGGTACGAGCCGTCAACGACGGCATCGTCCTGCATGCCGGCCGGGTCGCCGGCCGAGGCACGGTCACCGTCCGGCATGGCTCCGGGCTCGAGAGCACCTACGAGCCACTCGAGGTGCAGGTCAGCAGCGGCGATCAGGTGTCAACCGGGGAGCCGCTGGGTGTGCTCTCGGGCTCGGTACCTGGCAGCGCGCACTGCGGATCCGCAGTGTGCCTGCATCTCGGCGCTCGGCGCAGCGGCACCTATCTCGACCCGCTCCCGTTGCTCACCGGAGGCCGAGTGGTGCTCCTTCCGCTGACCGGCACGGCCACCACCACGGTGACACGGCCTGCCACCGGTGCGCGCCGTTCGAACAGCGTCACTATGCGGCGAGCACGTGCAGGCGGCCCGAATGGTGCATCTGGCGCCTGGCGGCGACGAGCGCCGCCCTAGCCCAGCAGCGCCCAGGCGATACCCGCAAGTGCGGCGAGCGCGACGAGAACTGCCAGGCCACGCAGATTGACACTGCGGGCGCGGCTCCGTCGCAACTCGGCACGCGAGGCTGCGGAGGCGTGAATCTTGACGGATGCCGCAACTGACGGCCGTTGCGCGGGGACGGTTGGCCGGCCAGTTGCCGGTGTGGGCTCGCCGCGTGGTCGGTCCACGTGTCGGCTGGATCGAGTCTTCGGTTCGACGTACCGCTGTCGGACCTCGGAGACCCATGCCGCGACGTCGGGCCGGACATCCTCGGCAGAGCTGGGTGGGTTGTCGACCGCAGGACGTGATGCGAATGCGGGCGCCTCCACCGGCGGCGAAATCGCGCCAGTCGATTTGCTGCCTGAGTCATGTTCGGTGGCGCCACCGGTCGAGGTCGACACCGCACCTTTGGGTGTGACGGACTGGCTCCGGTCGTCGTCACGCACCACGTTCTGGCGTGTGACGGGCCGGCCCCGGTCGTCGTCAGGCACGAGGATGAGCCAGCGCGAAGGACCGCTTGAGCCGGTCGACAGACACGTGGGTGTAGATCTGGGTAGACGCGAGCGAGGAGTGACCGAGCAGTTCTTGGACCTGACGCAAGTCGGCACCGCCATCGAGTAGATGAGTGGCTGCGCTGTGCCGCAGCGCGTGGGGAGCGATGTCAGGCGCGCCCGGAACCTCCTGAGCGCACCGATGGACGACCGCTCGGACCTGACGCTGATCGACTCGCCGCCCGCGCCGCCCCAGCAAAAGAGCCGGACCGCTGCCGGAGGTGACGAGCCTGGGCCGACCGTCCTGGAGCCACCTCGCCACGGCCCGGCCAGCGGGCCGACCAAAGGGGACGCGCCGCTCCTTGTTGCCCTTCCCGACCACCCGGATGACTTCGGCATCAAGATCCACATCGTCGATATCGAGGCCCACTAGTTCGCCGACCCGCGCGCCAGTGGCGTATAGCAGTTCAAGCGCAGCCAGGTCGCGCAGGTGAATGGGGTCGCCGTCGTCGGCTGCGACCGCTGCGACATCGAGCAGGGCTGCGGCTTGGAGCTGTGGGAGTACCGCGGGCAGGGTCCGTCCGCGCTTCGGCGACCCGAGACGTAGAGCCGGGTCGACCGGTATCCGCGCCGTGCGCTCGCACCACGCAAAGAATGCGCGGAGCGACGCTGAGCGACGGGCGACGCTGGCGCGCGCACTACCGCGTGTGGACTCATGGCCGAGCCACCCTCGCAACTGAGCGAGGGTGATGCTGGCCAGGTCCGCATCAGAGACCACCCCGGCCACCTGGAGAAACGCCGCCACGTCCTGACGGTAGGCCCGCACTGTGTGTACTGATCGGCCACGCTCGACGCTCAAGTGTCGCTCGAACGCGAGAAGTGCCTCGGGTTCGAGAGTGCGATCCACCTGCGCCACGGTGTCAAACCAAAGCACCTGACGCAACGACATCCGTACTAATCGATCCGAAGAGTGGATGGACGACGGCGCGTGGACCTAGCCGCAACCCTCGCGGCGGTACTGCAAGCGTGAACCAGCGGCCTCCCCGCGCGACCGCGTAGGTGGCGGTGCGGCCGACGCTATCGGGAAACTCAGCCGACACGAAGCCAGGCTGACGACCACGGCCGGTATCCGTCTCAGACCCCGCGTGGGTCACCGCTAGGAGCAGTCCACGGCAGCAGGCCCGGGCTCGTCGGTGACGCTTTGCGCCAGTCAGCTCCGACCCGCTCAACGAGGCCTTCAGCGTCGAGCACGGCAAGTGCCCGGCCGACGGCCGACGGTGGCACCCCGGCCGCGACAGCAACCGCGGCGGTGCTGGCCGAGCGCCGCAGGGGCAATGCCGACCACACGGCAAACGTCACCGGATCCAGTTCGTCGGTGGGCGCGCGAGGAGATGACGCGGGCTCGGTCAAATGCTCACCGATCCGTGCGGCAAGCTCGGCTACTTCACCGGCGTCAGTGACCAGGACCGCACCAGCCTCTCGGACCAGGGCGTGGCAACCGGCCGAGGCGACACTCGTTACCGGGCCGGGAACCGCGCCGACCGGAAGGTGGTGCTCGCGCGCCCGACGAGCGGTGACAAGCGACCCGGAGCGAAGGCTCGCTTCGACGACCACCGTCGCTCGGGTCAGGAGTGCGATCAGCCGGTTTCGTGCGAGGAAGCGCGACCGGTACGGCGCACAACCAACTGGGACCTCGGAGACCACTGCACCGTGCCCGGACACCTCAGCGAGCAGCCCCCCATGTGCCCTCGGGTAGGGAACGTCGACACCGCAGGCGAGCACAGCCACGGTCGGCCCTCCCGCACCGAGCGCACCACGGTGAGCGGCGGCGTCGATACCGAATGCCGCACCGCTGACGACGGTAAAGCCACGAGCACATAGTCCGTCGCCGAGATCGCTGGCGACTCGCAGCCCGTACTCGGTTGCCGCCCGAGACCCGACCACGGCGACGCTGTTGTCAGTGAGTGCGGCGAGGTCGGCCTTACCGCGGACATATAGGCAGTAGGGCGGCGCGGAGAGCCGGTCGACTCCGACTGGCCACTCACCGTCTCCGGGAACGAGAACTCGAACACGGCGCGCTTCGGCTGCGTGAGCCAGGTCGTCGATGTTCAGACGAGCCAGGCGTGGTTCAAGCCGGCGTTGAGCGTCGAGTCGGCCCTCACGCAGCCGCGCCAACGCGCCTACTGCTCCGTGCTCCGTGACAGCCGCGGTGACCTCGACGTTGGCAGGCTCCACGAGAAAGGACCAGGCGACACGAGCCCATCGTTCATCCCGTTCTCGCGCAGCCAGGCGGGCTGGCACCGTCATGCGGCCGGCCCACCTTCGCCGCGGAGCAGCAGGCCCGTCGCCACGTCGTCTGGGCCGGGCACGGTCCGACCGGCGAGATCGGCTGCCGACCATGCAACTCGGAGCACTCGGTCGTAGCCACGGAGTGAAAGTCGGCCGCGGTCGAGGGCACGGTCGAGAACAGCAGTTGTGGAGCCAGGCAGTCGGTAGGGCGGGCGCCGGAGCACGTGCCCGGGGGCTTCACCGTTGACGGCCCACCCACACTCGTGCCACCGATGCGCCTGCACGTGGCGCGCGGCTCGGACCCGCTCGGCGACCGCTCGGCTCGGCTCACCGGATGCCTCACCGATGGCCGCACGACGCACCGGAGGCACCTGCACACGTAGGTCGACCCGGTCCAGCAGGGGCCCCGACAACCGCGAGGTGTAGGTGCGAACCGCTCGTGGATGACACGTGCAGTCGAGGCCCTTGCCATGGTGGCGACCACATGGACAGGGATTCGCCGCGATCACGAGCAGGAAACGCGCTGGGTACCGAACGACCTGGCGGGCGCGGGCAAGCACCACCTCACCCGACTCCAGCGGTTGGCGCAGCACCTGAAGTGCAGCTGAGGAGAACTCGGGGGCCTCGTCGAGGAACAGGACGCCGTGGTGCGCACGCGAGATGGCACCCGGCAACGCGACACCGGGGCCACCTCCGGCCAGCGCAGCTACCGACGACGTGTGGTGTGGAGCGACGAATGGCGGGGTCGGATCAAGCGCGGCGATATCACCGACATGTCCGGTCAGGGACCGGATGGCGTGAACCTCCAGTGCCTCCTCGTGCGCCAGTGGCGGGAGGATCGTCACCAGCCGCTCGGCCAGCATCGTCTTCCCGACCCCGGGCGGGCCGGTGAGGTGTACGTGGTGGGCGCCGGTCGCGGCTAGTTCAAGTGCGTGCCTGGCCTCCGGCTGGCCGACGACGTCGGCGAGGTCGACACGAGCCGCCGCCGGAGCCGACGGAGGTGCCACGATATCGGCCGACGGTAGCGCACCGCCGAACTCGACCGATCGATACCACGCGACGACCTCACCCAACGTCGATGCGCCATGAACGGTCATCCCGTCGACCAACTGCGCCTCCGCGACATTCTCGCGAGGCACAACAGCCCGCCGGACACCGCGTCGGCACGCTTCCAGCACAGCCGGGAGCACCCCGCGCACCCCGCGGATACGTCCGTCGAGCGCAAGCTCACCAAGGTGAACGACCTCCGCCGCGAGGGGTGACCGGACGACACCTGCGGCACTGAGCACCGCGACCGCGATCGGCAGGTCGAAACCCGCGCCGCGCTTGGGGATCGACGCCGGCGACAAGTTGACGGTCACCCGGTGTGGCGGCACTGCGACCCCTGCGGTCGCCGCCGCGGGCCGGATCCGGTCGGGCGCACCCGCACACGCTGCATCCGGGAGACCACCGACCGAGAAATACGGGAGGCCGGACCCGATGTGTGCCTCGACGTCAACCATCGCGCCGTCGAGTCCGACAAGTGCCACGGCGCGGGTGCGACCTAAACCGAATGTCATGCGTCCACCCCGACCACGTGCCGCACGATCGGTGGCTGCCCGGGCTGGCATAACACTCCGACGACGTCGATCCGTACCTGGTCGCGGTGCACGTCATGGCTGGCCAACCAGGCTGCCGCAAGTCGCCGCAGCCGAAGCGCCTTAGCGGTGGTGACGGCCTCGACTGGCATGCCGTATCCGGTGGAACTGCGCGCCTTCACCTCGCAGATGACGAGGCACCTCGCATCGACCGCGACGATGTCGATCTCCCCGTGCTCACACCGCCAGTTTCGGTCGAGCACGCGCAGCCCGATGTCGCATAGATATCGCTCGGCCAGTTGCTCCCCATAGCGGCCCAACGCACCAGGATCGGGACGAGTACGGGGCGTGACGGCCGCAGCGCGATCGGCAGAAGTGGACATAGCCCACAGCCAACAGCGACCACCGAGGCCAGGACCACCGACTGTCCCCGGCCACGCCGAACCTGTGGATGACGACATCGCTGCGGTGTGCCTGTGGACGCCGCGACATCGCGGCCCTAGAACTCGCCCTTCGGCACATCGAGCTCGCTCTTGGCGAGTTCCTCGACGTTGACGTCCTTGAACGTCACCACCCGCACGGTCTTCGCAAATCGGGCTGGTCGGTAGATGTCCCACACCCAGGCGTCATGCATGGTGACATCAAAGAACACCTCACCACCGTCGCTCCGGACGTTCACGTCGACGCTGTTGCAGAGGTAGAAGCGCCGCTCGGTCTCGACGACGTGCGTGAACAACCCGACGACATCGCGGTACTCGCGGTAGAGCGCGAGTTCTGCCTCACTCTCGTACTTCTCGAGATCCTCCGAACTCATACCTCTCCCACTCCCGCGCCCACGGCGCGATCATCGTCGACGACCCCGGGCAGCCGCCACGACGTGCGATGCCACGCCGACGGCCCATGACGCCGAAGCGCGGCAACATGGTCGGGCGCGGCGTACCCCTTGTTCTCCACCCAGCCGTACTCCGGGTGGGCCGCACCGAGACCGACCATCAGTCGGTCCCGAGTTACCTTGGCGAGCACCGAGGCGGCCGCCACGGACGAGCACCGCAGGTCAGCCTTGATCATCGTCGTCACCGGGGGGGCCGGGACACGGTTCGGCGTGAAGGCCAGCAGACCGACATCCTCGGGGCAGGTGAGCCAATCGTGGTTGCCGTCGAGGATGACCAGATCGGGCCGGACCTCGAGCGTCGCCAACGCACGCATCCCAGCCAGTCGGAGCGCGGCGAGGATGCCGACCTCGTCGACCTCCGCAGCCGACGCATGCGCCACCGCATGCGCCAGTGCCCACCGCTCGATTCGGGGCACCAGATGCGCTCGCGCCACCGGCTGAAGCAGTTTGGAATCGCGGACCCCCTGAGGTGCGGAACGGCACTGCTCATCGATGACCACGACACCGACACTGACCGGGCCGGCGAGGGCACCGCGGCCGACCTCATCGATACCCGCAAGAATCCGATGACCCGCACGCTGGAGGGCGCGTTCGACGCGAAGACTGGGTCGACGCGAGACCGCCCGGGTCACGGCGCAGACCGAGGCGCGGGAACCTCAGCGAACGTCGCGGCATGATCGGACAACCAGGACATGCGGCCGACCGGCCACACGACGGCGACCGCGCGCCCGGTGATGTCGCCGACAGGTACCGACCCGCCCGAACCGTCCCCGGGGGGGTCGTGGAAGCGCGAGTCCTCGCTGTCACTGCGGTGATCGCCCATCACCCAGACCCGCCCCTGGGGGACAGTGATGTCGAATACCAGCGAACTGGCCAGGTCGCCAGGTTTGAGGTACGGCTCGGTGACCGGAACCTCATTGACAACCAAGCGACGCTCGCCATCACAACAGACCACACGGTCCCCGGGGAGGCCGATCACCCGCTTGATGAGGTGGTCCTCGCTGTCGCTGGGCACCAGCCCCACAAAGCGGAGGATGTCGCCGACAGTTCCCTGGAACGCGCTGTGCTCGGCCTGCGATGGTGCCGCCAGCCACGCTCCAGGATCCTCGAAGACAACGACGTCGCCTCGAGACAGGTCCACCGGTCCCGGAGTGAGTTTGGAGACGATCACCCGGTCGCCAACCCCCAGCGTGTCCTCCATCGAGCCGGATGGGATGAAGAACGCCTGGATGAACCACGTCTTGACAACGAATGACAGCACCAGTGCCAGCGCGAGGATCACACCAATCTCACGACCCACCGCGAGCGCACCAGACCACAACCCGTGGCCTGAACGGGCAGTTCCAGAACCGGCTCCCCGGTCGGCGCTCCGGGCACGACGCAACTCGGCACGAGCGGCACGCCTGACCCCGACCGATCGATTACTCCCCCAGCGCCCGGTGGACCCCACCGAGCGTACACCGCCCCCTCCTCGTTCGATGCGCTCGGCGCCGTCGGGCAACTCGCGGGTGGTGTCCTCTGGCTCGGCGCTCACCGGGGTCCTCCTGCGCTGTCGACGCTGCCGAACCGATCCAACGGCCACACCCGCCACGCAACAATGCCGACGATGTCGCCCGGTTCGACGGCGCGCTCATCGGGCGTGCGCATCTCGAGCCGTCCCTCGGCGACGGCCGCCACCACATCTAGCCGACTCTGGGTGCCGATCTCAACCCCCAACCACCCAGCCGTCCTAGCCAGCACCCGGCCGATGGGCCCCTCATCGACCGGCGTTCCGCGGTCAATGACTGCGGTGTCGGTGGTGTCGACGACGACGAGGTTGCCGGGTTCGGGCGTGCTGCGAACCTTCCACACCACGAGACGCTCTCCGGGTATGACAGTCGGGGCCAACGCGGCAGACGGCACGACATACGTCTGAACAACGCACGCCTGAACCACCGCCGCCACCACGATCGCGATGATGGCGAGCACCACACGCTGCCGACGACGTGAAACTCGGCGGGCCGCAACAGACTCGATGTCCGGACCCAGGTTCACCCCGCGAGCCTAATCGTCGGTCGCGGACACGTCCTGGGATGGGCGCAGCGCATCCCGATGAGAATTCAGCGCGCCGCGGGTGTCTCGCGCTTCTCTTTGATCTTGGCCGCCTTGCCCCGAAGGTCGCGAAGGTAATAGAGCTTCGCGCGTCGGACATCGCCACGAGTGACGACCTCAATCCGATCAACGATCGGCGTATGCAACGGAAAGGTGCGCTCGACTCCGACACCGAACGAGACCTTCCGCACGGTGAACGTCTCCCCAACCCCGCCACCGTGCCGGCGAATGACAACGCCGTGGAAGATCTGGATCCGGGACCGGGTACCCTCCACCACTTTGACGTGAACCTTGACCGTGTCGCCCGCGCGAAATACCGGGATGTCGGTCTTGATCGACGCACGGTCGAGATCATCGAAACGCTGCATGATGCAATCGCTTTCTCGCGGAGTGCCACAGGTCATCCGCAGTTGTCCAATAGAGCACTGATCGACGGCATCGCCTGGGGCCGCGTGCGTGACCGGAGGAAGTCCGGGGCACTCCCCCTGTGGCGGGGGCGCATGAAAACAAGGCGTGCGCGGTCAGTGTGCCAGAGCACACCGATGGTGGCGAAATCCCGCCCGGTGGGGCGGCCGGCATACCGGTACGGGTCGAGGTTTGGTCGGGTGGCGCCGCCGTGGTCCGCCGTGATGACGGAGCGCCTGACCCACTCGGCGTCAGGCGGTGCCGCCCGGCGCCACGCGGTGCCACCCGGCGCCACGCGGTCATCGGGAACGGGGCTTGGTGAGGTCGACGGTGCCGGGGAAGGCACCGTCCCCAGGGAGCAACCGGTAGCCCGCCCGCCGGTACCGACGCACGTTTCGGTCGCTGACGCGGGCGGTGTTGATCCAGAACGTCGTCACCGACGGTGGTGCCGCGGCTTCGGCGAGCACGAGCAGTTCGCGTCCCAGGCCACGCCCTTGCAGGTCGGGTGCGACCATCAGTCGCCCGGTCTCCCAGACCTGTTCGTCGCCGGGGCGCACCCGCCCACGCACCGATCCGACAAGGCGTCCAGGGGCGCCATCGGCCCGGCGCGACCGCACCACCCAGGTCGTCCACTCCGTGAACGAGGCGGCGACCACCTCGAGCGGCTCGTCGAGCGGAGGGATCGCCCAGCTCCCACACCGTCGCCCCTCGGGCACCCAGCACGCCAGCTGCAGGACCAACAACTCGGGGGCGTCGGCCGGAGTCGCCAGACGCACGTCACAGTCCGTGAGACCGGATGACGCCGCAGCCGGTTCGAGCAGGTCGGGCCGGCGAGCAGCGGTACGCGCCAGTCGCTGCTGGTGTCGCCATCGCCGAATCGCCGCGTGGTCACCGGACAGCAGCACCGACGGCACCTCGCGTACGGCAGTACCGTCGTCCCAGGACGCCGGGCGGGTATAGACGGGGTACTCGAGCAGTCCGTCCTCGTGCGACTCCTCGACCAGGCTCTCGGCGTTGCCGACCACCCCGGGCAGCAGCCGAGCGACCGCCTCGACCACTGCCAGCACCGCCACCTCGCCGCCATTGACGACGAAGTCCCCGAGTGAGACGACCGTGACCGGCATCCGCGTTGCAGCATGCTCGGAAACGCGCTCGTCGATGCCCTCATACCGGCCACAGGCGAACGCAAGCCACGGCTCGGTGGCCAAGGTTCGCGCCATCGCCTGAGTGAACGGCACACCCCCCGGACCGGGCACCAGAAGGTGCGGCACCGTCATCCCGTCGCTGGCCCCGGCGGCCACCACGGCGTCGAGAGCCTCAGCCCACGGCGGGGCTGTCATCACCATCCCCGCCCCGCCACCGAACGGTGCATCGTCGACGGTTCGATGCCGGTCATGGGCGAAGGCGCGCAAGTCATGCACGTGCAGGTCGAGGATGCCGCGGCGACGCGCCTTCCCGATGAGAGACAGATCGAGCGGCGCGAGGTACTCGGGGAAGATCGTGACGACGTCGAGACGCACGCGGGTCACCCCTCGAGGTCGAGCAGCCCCGGTGGTGCGTCGACCACCACGCGGCCGGCCGCGAGGTCAACCTCGGGCACCAGCGCGGCGACGAACGGCACCTGGGCGTCGGCTCCCGACAACACCCGGATCACGAGCCGGTCCTGGGCCGCCCCGAGGTGCAAGCCGACCACCTCACCAAGGTCAGTTCCGCTCGGGTCGACCACCCGCAAACCGACGAGTTGGCCCTCGGTGTAGGCGTCGGGCTCGTCTTCGACCGCGAGCTCATCCGGGATGATGAGCCGAGTACCCCGCAGGCCCTCGGCCCCGGTGCGATCCGGCACCTCGTGAAACCCGACGAGCCAGATGCCACGATGCACACGGGCGGAGCGCACGGTCAGCGCCCGGGGCACCCCGGAGCCGGCCCGTGCCTCGGTACTCAGCACAGCGTCAACAGCAAGCCGACGTTCCGGCGCGTCGGTGTGCAACTGCACGGTGACTTCGCCGCGCAGCCCGTGCGGCCTGCCGATCCGGGCGACAACTTTGCTCACGGTCGGCACCCTTCCCGGGGACGGTCGCGTCGGAGCATGCACCGACGGCCACGAACCTCAGGCGGCCGGAACACCACTCGAGTCAGCGAACCTGGTCGGTGTCAACGATGTCGATGCGCACCTGGCGGCCACCGGCCAGCGCACCCATCACCGTGCGGAGGGCGCTGGCCGTGCGACCTGACCGGCCGATGACCCGGCCCAGATCCTCGGGGTGCACGCGCACCTCGAGGATCTCGCCACGGCGCAACTCCTTGCGGCGCACCTGCACCTCGTCCTCGTGGTCGACGATGCCCGAAACGAGGTGCTCGAGGGCCTCCTCGAGCACGGTCAGGCGTCCTTCGCCTCGGCCTCGGGAGCCGGGCTCTCCGGCACGGCGCCCTCTGCGGCCGGCGCAGCGGAGGCGTCTGGGGCGACCTCGGTCGCAGGTGCCTCGGCGGCAACCGGGGCCGCCTTCTTCGCGGCCCGCTTGCGCGACGTAGTGGCGCCGGAGGCGTCATCCGAGGACTTACCGGCGGCGGCCACCGCGGCCTCGTACAGATCCTTCTTCGCCGGCTTGGGCGCCTTCACCTTGAGCGTGCCCTCGGCGCCGGGCTCGCCGCGGAACTTCTGCCAGTCACCGGTGACCTTGAGCAGCGCCATCGTGGCCTCGGTCGGCTGCGCACCGTTGCCGAGCCAGTACTGGGCGCGCTCGCTGTCGATCTCGATGAGCGAGGGCTCCTGGGTGGGGTGGTACTTGCCGATCTCCTCGATCGCCCGGCCGTCGCGTTTGGTGCGCGAGTCCATCACGACGACGCGGTAGAACGGTGCACGGATCTTGCCCATGCGCTTGAGACGGATCTTGACGGCCACGGTGATGGTCTCCTCATGAATTGTGAGCGCGGCGAGACCGCGTTCAGGATGCCGCGGGGAGCCGGATGCTCGGTGTAGGCGTCCGGTCCGAGTCGATGGCCAGCGAAGCGCAGCGCACGGCCGGACGGGTACAGCCCTCGATCCTGCCAGATCGCGCGCGGGCGCGCACAATCCGCAGTCTCGCCGGTGGCGCCGACCCGCCCACTCGGGCCATGGCGACCCGCCCGCTCAGGCCATAGCGACCCGCCCGCTCAGGCCATGGCGACCCGCCCGCTCAGGCCATAGCGACTCACCGGATCCCGCACCTGCGGGCGGCACGCCGTCACCGGCTCTGCCACGCCTCCGGGCTCTCAGCCATCGCCCGAACGTGCTCCGGAAGATCGCCATTCAGGACATCGGCGAGGGATGTGCGATCGAGAACGTCGCGCAACGCCGCCCGGGCCGCCACCCACACGGTGCCCAAGTGCTCCGCGGGTCCGGGGTAGCGCGCCTCGTGCACTCGCAGCCCGCGGACCTCGGCGAGTGGGCCATCGACGATGCGCAGCACCATGCCGAGGGTGATCTCGGCAGGGTCGCGAGCCAGCCGATAGCCGCCTCCACTCCCCCGGCGACTCACCACCAGACCAGAGCGACGGAGGTCGCCGAGAATGGCCTCGAGGAACTTCGGTGGCACCTCCGCCCGCCGGGCGAGTTCCTCCGACGGATGGCTGACCGTCCGGGCCGAGTCCGCAGCCAGCACGAGGAGCGCCCGTACGGCGTAGTCGGCACGAGCGGAGACGTCCACGGCGGCCATCCTGCCACCCGTCCGCACCCCCTCCGATCCGGTGACTGTGACTATGACCGCACGGGTTGCCAGACCGAGCCGCTGTGACGGTTCGGGTTGCCAGACCGGGCCGATATCTCTATCTTTCCTAGTAGTCCGGTAGGAAATATCCGTCACTCATGAGGGGGTCGCCGTGCGACGTCTCGTTCTTCTCGCCCTCGTCGGGCTCGGTGCGCAGCTCGTCGATGGGTCGCTTGGCATGGCCTACGGCGTCACCTCGACGACGCTGCTCCTCGCCATCGGCACCAACCCGGCCGCAGCGTCGGCCACGGTGCACCTCGCCGAAATCGGCACCACGCTGGCCAGCGGAGCCGCACACTGGAAGTTCGGCAACGTCGACTGGAAGGTCGTGGCCCGGATCGGCATCCCCGGAGCCCTCGGCGCGTTCGCCGGTGCGACGTTCCTCTCCGCGCTCGACACCTCCGTCGCGGCACCAGTGATGTCGCTGGTCCTGCTCAGCCTCGGCATCTACGTCCTGACCCGATTCACCGTCACCGGCCTGCGTCGCGACCGGCTCGGTCACCCACTTCGCCGCCGGTTCCTGGTCCCGCTCGGGGCGGTCGCTGGTTTTGTCGACGCCACGGGGGGCGGTGGCTGGGGTCCCATCGGAACGCCCGCGATCCTCGCGAGCGGCCGGCTCGAGCCGCGCAAAGTGATCGGCTCGATCGACACCAGCGAGTTCCTTGTCGCGCTGGCCGCGAGCATCGGCTTCCTCCTGGCACTGGGGTCGCAGGGTATCGACCCCATGTGGGTGGCAGCGCTGCTCATCGGCGGCCTGATCGCGGCGCCGATCGCTGCCTGGCTGGTACGCCACATCCCGCCTCGCGTCCTTGGCTCCGCAGTCGGCGGCGTCATCGTGCTCACCAACCTGCGGACGATTCTGCGTAGCGACTGGGTCGCCGCTCCCGACGCCACCCGCTACCTCCTCTACGCCGCCGTCGCTGTGGTGTGGGCCGCAGCGGTCGCCTGGTCGGTGCGAGCACACCGGCGCGACCTGGCTCTGGACCGCGAACTCGAGGCGATCGAGGGTCACGACCCGCGCGAGAAAGACGCGGCAGCCCGCACCGTCTGACCGTCATCCGACTGCCGCTTTTCCGCCCCATCACGCAAGCCCGTGGTTCGCATGTGTTGTCAACCCGTGCGAACCGCGGGTATCCGTGATGGGGCGGAAAAGCCTGTCAGCGGCGGGCGACGACGGCGCCGCGCAGCACGATCACCGCGGGGTGAGCAAGCACGGTGACGTCGTCTCGCGGGTCGGCCGAGTAGACCACCAGATCGGCCTCGTCACCCTCCTCCAGACCCGGCCGGCCGAGCCACTCCCGCGCCCCCCAGCAGGCAGCATCCACGGCCTCGGCCGCAGTAAGCCCGGCGCGGACGAGGTGCCCGACCTCACTGGCGACCACGCCGTGCGGAATCGACCCACCAGCATCGGTGCCCACGTAGATCGGGACGCCCGCCTCCCGTGCCGCAGCAATGGTCGTGTACCGACGAGCATGCAGGTCGAGCATGTGCCGGTAGTACCGGGGGAACTTCTCCCGGGCTGGCTCGGCGATCTGCGGGAACGTGTCGATGGTGACCAGGGTCGGCACCATCGCGATGCCCTGCCTGGCGAATAGTCCGATGGTGTCGTCTTCCAAGCCGCACCCATGCTCGACGCAGTCGGTACCGGCGGCGGCGAGGTCGCGCAGCGACTGCTCTCCGAAGCAGTGCGCGGTGACCCGGGCACCCTCCTCGTGCGCAGCGGCAACTGCCTCCGCGAGCACGTCGGCGGGCCAGCACGGGGCGAGGTCGCCACCATCGCGGTCGATCCAGTCGCCGACCAGCTTGACCCAGCCGTCACCCGCTCGCGCTTCGAGGCGGACCCGCTCGACGAGCTGGTCCGGCTCGACCTCCCAGGCGTAGTTCCGCAGGTAACGCCGAGTGCGGGCGATGTGCCGGCCAGCGCGGATGACGCGCGGCAGGTCTGCCCGACCGTCGATCCAGCGCGTGTTGGCCGGCGAACCAGCATCGCGGATGAGGAGCGTGCCGGCGTCACGGTCTACCGTGGCCTGTGCCTCGGCGGTCGCGTCATCGACCGCACCGTGCCGGCCCAGGCCGACGTGGCAGTGCGCATCGACCAGACCCGGGAGCACCCACCCCGCAACGGTGGAGATGTCGTGGCCCGCAGCGGGGCGCGTATACGTCATCCGGCCGCCACACACCCACGCCTCCGGACGGACCTCGTGCGGCCCCACGAGGACCGGACCGGACAGATGCAGCACTGTCGCCATGGACATCGAACCTAGCCTGGGCCGCCACCCCGGCCGGTCGCAGCGAGCACCCGCCGCAGGGTCTCGACCACCACCGACGGCGCGTCGGTGTGCACCCAGTGGCCCGCTCCGTTCACGGTGACGAGCCGCATTCGTGGGAACAGGACCCGCATCCGCGGCGCGTCGGCATCCGAGACGTACGCCGACTCCGAGCCCGCGAGCCAGACGACGAGACCGTCAAACACCGCTCCCGCAGTATCAGGGAACCCTCCGATGCGGGAGCTCTCCCCGCGCGCGGCGTCGCGGGCGAACAGCGCGAGGTTGGCCTGCCAGGACCAGGTGGCGCCCGAGCGGCGCAAGTTCTGCAGCAGGAAGCCGCGTACTCCGGGGTCGGGTTCGGCTGCGGCAAAACAGCTTTCGGCATCGGCTCGGCTGTGGAGGTCAGCAAGCGGGAGCCGCTGCATCGCGTCGATGTAGCCGGTGAATCGGTGGATTCCGCGGTAGTCGGTGGGTGCGATGTCGACGACGACCAGGCTGGTCAGGAGGTGCGGATGACGCAGCGCCAGCACCATAGCCACCTTGCCTCCCAGTGAGTGCCCCACGACCACCCACGGCTCCCCCGGCGCCACCGCCGCTAAAGTGGCGGCGACAGCGTCGGCGTAGCCCTCGTACGAGAACTCCTCGGTCCACGGCGAACGGCCGTGATCGGGCAGGTCTACGAGCAGGCAGCGAGCCCGGATGCCGTCAGGACCGGCGACCGCCGTGGCCACCTTCGCCCAGTTGCGCCCCTGCCCGAAGAGCCCATGCAGGAAGACGACCCGCGGCCCGCCGGCGCCAACGGATGACGTGTGCAGCAGGGTCAAGCGGAGGCGCGGATGATCTCGGCACCGCGGCGAGCCAATGACGCGACGTCATGGAAGTAGCGGGCATGGGTGGTCCGGAGCATCTGGGCGCTGTCGGCTCCGAGCACGACCACCTCGATCTCCGGGTCGTGCCGGTGCTGACGCTCGACAGCGAACCGCTCCTGCATCGCCGCTCTCGGGTCGGTGAACTCGTCTTCGCTGAGCACCTGACCGGCGTGGCGGTCGAACACCATCACGAAGTGCTTCATCGTTCATCCTTCATCCGGTGAGTTCATCAATGCGGGCCAGGGCCACGGTGATCTCGCGGAGCACCTCATCTGCCCGCCGCTTCACGTCGGAAACCGTGTCCGCCACATGTCGTCTCACGCCATCGAACGCATGTCTCAGGTCGTGATCGAGGCGCAGCCTGTGTTCCTCGGACACTACATGATCGAACTTTGCCTTCTTCCGCAGATCCTCGAGCAGGGCGATCCCGACGCCCAGGTGGCACACCAGGCCGAGGAGGTCGCCACGAGTGACGTTGGGCGCGACCTCGATGTCGGCGCCGGCGAGCGGCTCGCGGTATCGCACCTCCCGACCCCAACGGTCGGCCAGTCGCTCCATGGCCTGGGCCCACATATCCTGGGGCGCGGTCCGCACCTGGACCTCGACTGGAAGTCCATCGCAGGTCACGATCAGGTGAACGGCGCGATACCCGTGCATCGGCTCGGTGCGGCGATCAACGACTCGTGACGAGGCCCCGAAACAGCCGACGATCAGGGTGACTGCAGCGTCCTGCTCGTCCAGTCCGCCCGAGACGACGATGCGAGCGCCCGCGACATCCTGGACAGACTTGAACGACGTACCACGACTCAGCTTGTCGACCAGCGTTCCGGTGGACTTGACTCGCGACGTGGACGACAACCCGAGTTCGGCCAGCTGTTCCTGAGCCGCGTCGAGCGCGGCCTGGTAGCAGTCGAGAACATCCTGCAGCAGCTGCCAGTCGGCGTCGGAGACATCATCAGCTCGCAAGCGCTTTCCGAGGGCGTCCAGCGCGCTACGGGAGATCGGCAGCGGCATGCGGGGGGCCTACCGGCCCAGGAACTTCTCGAAGCCCTTCGGGAGCGCTGATGGGTCGAGAGCGGCCGGGTCGAAGGTAGCGGGGTCGAGGCCCGGAACTTCCTCGGTGGCAGTGCCGCCGAACGCTGAGCCGGCCGGGCGCGCCGTCGCCTTCTCGGCGGCGGCCCGCTCCTCGGCGGCCCGCTTCGCCGGGTTACCGGATTTCGACTTTTTGCGCTGAGGCTGCGCCTTGCCACGCTTGCCCGGCCCGGCGCCGAGGCCCGGCATGCCCGGCATCCCGGGCATCCCCCCGCCCTTGGCGAGCTGCTTCATCATCTTCTGGGCCTCCCCGAAGCGCTCGAGCAGCTGGTTGACCTCGGATGTCGTCACGCCCGAGCCCTTGGCGATGCGTGAGCGACGGGACCCGTTGATCTGCTTGGGATGGTTGCGCTCGAACGGCGTCATCGAGCGCACCATCGCCTCAATGCGGTCGAACTCGCGCTCGTCAAACGCGTCAAGTTGGGCCTTCATCTGGCCCATGCCGGGCATCATCCCGAGCAGCGACTTCAGCGACCCCATCTTCTTGATCGCAGCCATCTGCTGGAGGAAATCGTCGAAGGTGAAGTCCTCGGCAGCGAAGAACTTGCGCTCCATCTCCGCGGCCTGCGACCGGTCGAACGCCTTCTCTGCCTGCTCGATGAGGGTGAGCACATCGCCCATGTCGAGGATGCGGGACGCCATCCGATCCGGGTGGAAGACCTCAAGGTCGGACAACGCTTCACCGGTCGAGGCGAACATGATCGGGCGACCCGTGACCGAAGCCACCGACAGGGCGGCACCACCTCGAGCGTCGCCGTCGAGCTTGGACAGCACGACACCGGTCACGTCCACGCCCTCAAGGAACGCTTCGGCGGTCTCGACCGCCGCCTGGCCGATCATCGCGTCGATGACAAACAGCACCTCGTCGGGACTGACCGCCGCACGGATGTCTGCCGCCTGCTGCATGAGGTCGACATCAACCGCGAGGCGGCCGGCGGTGTCGACGATCACAACATCGTGCTGCCGGGCCCGGGCCTCAGCCACACCGGCACGCGAGACCGAGACCGGGTCACCGAACGAGCGGGTGCCCTCGACTCCGCCCGACACCGCGTCGTGCCCACCGATATTGCCTCGTTCCGGCGCGAATACCGGCACCCCGGCCCGCTCCCCGACGACCTCGAGTTGGGTCACGGCATTGGGCCGCTGGAGGTCGGCGGCAACGAGCAGCGGCGTGTGCCCCTGCGCCTTGAGCCACAGGCCGAGTTTGCCTGCGAGCGTGGTCTTTCCGGACCCCTGCAAGCCGGCCAGCATGATGACAGTCGGGGGCTGCTTCGCGAACCGCAACGGCCGGGTCTGGCCGCCGAGGATGCCGACCAGTTCCTCGTTCACGATCTGCACGACCTGCTGGGCCGGGTTCAGCGCCTCGCTGACCTCCGCGCCGAGCGCCCGCTCCCGCACTCGATGCGTGAAGTCCTTGACGACTGCCACTGCGACATCGGCCTCGAGCAGGGCAAGCCGAATGTCGCGGACCGTCTTGTTGACATCGGACTCGCTGAGCCGTCCCTTCGTGCGCAGGTTGCGGAAGGTGGCGGTCAGCCGGTCGGACAGGCTCGTGAACACCGGCCCAGGCTAACCGGTGGTGTCGCCGCCCCGAGACGGCGCGGTGCACGCGGCCGGGGTGGACGACGGCACGGGCCGACGCGGGTCGCAGCAGTGGCAGGTGCGCGAACAACCACCCACCCGGCACCCCGACCCCATCGCGGGCGAGGCACCGGATCGGGCGGTCAGGAGGGGAGACCGTCGCAGGTGTCGATGACCGCGCTCACCACCTGGCCGACGCGGGCCGGTGGCAGCGGCCGCTCATCGGGCCCGGTGAGATAGAACGTGTCGAGGGTCTGGCCCGCATAGGTCGCGATGTGCGCCGAGCGGACCGAGACGCCCGCCCGCGCGAGGGTGACACCGAGCTCGTGCAACAAACCCGGGCGGTCCTCAGCCCGCACCTCGAGCACGGTCGCATCGCTACTGGCCCCGGGAACCACGAGGGCGCGGGCTTGTCCAGGAGTGCCGAGCCCAGAGCGTCCCGACGGCCGGGCGAGATGAGCGCGGCGCCGGTCGAGGGTCTGCAACGGGCCCCGGTCGTTGCGTCCAAGCCGAGCCAGTCCGCGAGCGATCCGGTCCGGGTCGGGTACGGCACCGCTCGGCGACTCCACATGCCACTCGTTGGCAGCCAGCCCGTCGACGGTGCGCAGGATGGCGGTGCGCACCGTATGCCCCTCAGCGGCAAGCAGCCCGGCGGTGTCGGCGAACAGCCCGACCCGGTCGCAGTCGGCGATATCAAGCCGGTGGCTCCCGCCGGAGGAGATGACCCGCACATGTGGCTTCCCGTCACGAACCTCGGTAGCCACGTCCGGGTCGAGGGCCCGGGCGGCCACCTCATCCGCACCAGGCGCCGGCGCCGGGCGCCCGTCGGCTCCGGACACCGCGTCGAGTCGATCGCGAACAGCCTGCGCCAGCTGGTCCAGAAGCGTTGCGCGCCAGTCGGTCCAGGCGAGCGGGCCGGCGGCCGAGGCGTCCGCCTCGGTGAGCGCGAGCAGCAACTCGAACAGATCCCGGTCGCCACCGACCGCCGCCACTGCGGCATCAACGGTCCGAGGGTCTTGATGGTCCCGGCGGGTGGCCAGACCGATCAGGGTGAGGTGCTCCCGCACGAGGGTCACCACCACTTCCGCGTCCCGCTCACCGTAACCCCAGCGGGTAGCCACCGACCGGGTGATCTCGGCGCCGGTGGACGAATGATCGTGCGCGCCACGCACCTTGCCGATGTCATGGAGCAGGGCCGCAACCAGCAGCAGGTCAGGCCGCGACACCCGACGCACCAGGCCAGCAGCGCGCACGACAGTTTCGACCAGGTGCCGGTCAACGGTGTGCCGGTGCACCGCGCTGCGCTGCGGCCGGGAGCGCACCGCAGACCACTCCGGCAGCCAGGTGTCAATGATGCCGACCTGGTCGAGCCCTTCCCACACCGTCACCAGACCTGGTCCACTCGCAAGCAGGTCGCCAAGCAGGTCACGAAGGGTCGCGGTCCAGGTGGCCGGCAGCGGCGGAGCGCCCTGCGCCAGGTTGTCCAACGTCGCCGGCGCCACCGATAGGCCCGCCCGCGCCGCCACCACCGCGGCGCGGAACGGCATCCCGGCGTCACTTTCGGCGAGCCGAGCCGAGCCGAGCACGACCTCGCCGTCACTGGCGAACAGGCCGTGACCCAGCGGCGTCATCTGCGGCCTGCGCGGACCGACCCGCAACGTGCGGGCGCGTTGCGACTGTCCCGCACGGCGCAGGGTGCCATCGAGCGAATAGGCAACCAGCCGACCAGCGGTGGCGACCGCAGTAAGCAACTCGTCGGCATCCTGATGGCCGAGCAGCGCAGCGACCGAGTCGTGGTCATTTCGAGCTAGGCGGTCCCGGCCGCGACCGGTCACCACGTGCACGGCGTCGCGGACGTCCAGCAACAGGTCGTGCGCCGAGTCGACCCGGCCGTGCGGCCGGTCGGCGAGCCACGCCTCCGTGAGCGCGGCGAGAATCGTCATATCGCGCAGGCCCCCGTGCGACTCCTTCAACTCGGGCTCGAGCGACTGGGCAAGGTCGCCCTGGCGCTGGTGCCGCGCCGACACCACCTCGACCAGCTGCGGCAGCCGCTTCCGCGCGTTGCCGCGCCAATCGTGGGCCACCGTGGCCCGTGCCGCCGAGACGATCTCGTCATCGCCGGCGACCACCGAGAGATCGAGCAGCCCGACCGCCGCGGTCAGGTCGTGTGCCGCGACCTGGCGGCACTGCGCCACCGTGCGCACCGCATGGTCGAGCCGCACCCCGGCATCCCAGATCGGGTACCACACGCGGTCGGCGAGCGCCGTGAGCTCCTTCGCCGGAAGCGAACGATCGGAGTGCAGGATGACGAGGTCGTAGTCACTCAGTGGGCCGGCGTCGCCCCGGCCCAGACCCCCGACGGCGGCGAGCGCAACCCCCTCGGGTCGAGCCCCGCCGGTGGCCTCCTGCCAGACCTCGTCGAGCCACGATCGGTTGAAGGCGGACAGCGCCCTGCGGCGGGACCGGCCGGCACCTGCGACGGCGAAGTCGCGGGTGCCGGCCAGATCGAGCCTCCGGGAGCCGATTCCGCTCGAGGAGGTGGACATCGGTTCAGATGGCTTCGACGCCGCGCTCCCCGGTGCGCACCCGGGCGACGTCATCGACCGGGACCACCCATACCTTGCCGTCACCGATGCGTCCGGTCTGGGCCGCCTTGAGGATGACGTCAACCAGCGAAGCGCAGTCCATGTCGTCGACGAGTACCTCCACCCGCGACTTCGGCACGAAGTCCACGGTGTACTCGGCGCCGCGGTAGACCTCACTGTGGCCGCGCTGACGGCCGTAGCCCTGGGCCTCGCTGACCGTCATCCCTTGGATGCCGAAGGCTTCGAGAGCCTCCTTCACCTCGTCGAGCTGGTGCGGCTTGATGATGGCAGTGACGAGCTTCACGTCGATGCTCCTTCCAGGTCGGGCGAGGTGTCAGTGCTGCGGGCGGGTGAGCCTCCGCCGGCCACGCCCATCCGGCCGCCACGAGACGCGAGGTCGTACCCCGACTCGGCGTGTTCGGACTGGTCGATACCGGCGGTCTCGTCGTCCTCGGACACCCGCCAGCCCATGCTGACCTTGAGGGCCAGAGCGATCACCAGGGTGACGACACCGGAGACGAGCATCGCAGCGAGAGCGATGAGCACCTGGACGATCGTCTGGTCAGCGCCACCGCCGTAGAACAGGCCGCTCGATGTCGACAACAGACCGGCGCCGATGGTGCCCCACAGACCGGCCACCAGGTGAACTCCCACCACGTCGAGCGAGTCGTCGACGCCGAGGCGGTACTTCAGGCCGACCGCGACGGCGCACAGACCACCGGCGACCGCACCGAGGATGAGCGACCCGACCGGGCTCAGCGCGCCGCAGGCCGGGGTGATCGCCACCAACCCGGCAACGACACCAGATGCCGCGCCGACCGACGTGGCGTGTCCGTCCCGCAGCTTCTCGACAAGCAACCAGCCGATCATCGCCGCGCACGTGGCCGCCGCAGTGTTGACCCACACCAGCGCCGCAGTCGCGTCGGCGGCGAGCTCGGAGCCGGCGTTGAAGCCGAACCAGCCGAACCACAGCAGACCCGCACCGATCATCACCAGGGGCACATTGTGCGGGCGCATCGCGACCTTGCCGAACCCGAGCCGCTTGCCCACGACCAGTGCCAACACCAGACCCGCGACACCGGCGTTGATGTGGACCACCGTGCCACCGGCGAAGTCGATTGGCGCCACATTGGCGGCGCCATCAGTGGCGCCAAGGACGGCCGAGGACAGGCTGGTCTCAGCGCCGGACAGGAGACCGCCGCCCCACACCATGTGCGCAACGGGGAAGTAGGCGAAGGTCACCCACAGCGCCGAGAACACCATCCAGGTCGAGAACTTCACCCGGTCGGCAACGGCACCGCTGATCAGCGCGACCGTGATGACCGCGAAGGTGAGCTGGAACGCGACGAAGGCGAGTTCGGGAACGTTGCCATAGCCCTCGTAACCGAAGAAGTTGATCACCGACTCGGTGGTGCCGGCGAGCCCGAACTTCTCGAACGGGTCCGCGATGACGCCGCCGATGTCGTTGGAGCCAAACGACATCGAGTAGCCGTACAGGACGTAGACGATGCCGACGACGCCCATCGCGCCGAAGGACATCATCATCATGTTGAGAACCGACTTCCCGCGGGACAACCCGCCGTAGAAGAGGGCGAGACCAGGAGTGGTCATGAGGAGAACGAGGGAGGCGCTGAGAAGGAGAAACGCGGTGGCCGCGTAATCCACCGGCAGCTCTTCCGCCAGGGGCATCAAGGTGCTCATGACGGACCAGGGTGAGCCCGAGCGGTTTCGCCGCCCGTGCCCCAACGTTTCGGCGATGTTGCATCAATGGCGCGAATGTAAGCATTGTGTTTCACGCCGCCGATCATCTCGCCCCAGGGGCCGCGCACGGCTGGCCGCTCCTACTCGAGGATGGCGTCAACGAATGCCTCAGGGTCAAACGGCGCCAGGTCGTCGGGGCCCTCCCCGAGGCCGACCAACTTGACCGGAACACCGAGCTCGCGTTGCACCGCGACCACAATTCCGCCCTTCGCGGTGCCGTCCAACTTGGTGAGCACGATCCCGGTGAGGCCCACCACCTCACGGAACACCGTCGCCTGGCGAAGTCCGTTCTGGCCGGTCGTGGCGTCGAGCACGAGCAGGACCTCGTCGACCGGGCTCTGCTTCTCGATGACCCGCTTGACCTTGCCCAGCTCGTTCATCAGGTTTGTCTTGTTCTGCAGCCGGCCCGCGGTGTCGACAACCACCACATCCGCCTCCACCTCGGCGGCAGCCTTCACCGCGTCGAACGCGACGGATGCCGGGTCCGCACCGTCGCGGTCGGACCGCACCGTCGGTACCCCGACCCGCTCGCCCCAGGTCTGCAACTGGTCCGCGGCGGCCGCACGAAAGGTGTCAGCCGCGCCAAGCACCACATCCTTGTCTTCGGCGACCAGGAGCCGGGCGAGTTTGCCGACCGTCGTGGTCTTGCCCACGCCGTTCACCCCGACGACGAGGACACACGCCGGCCGGCCGTCCACCCGGGCTGACACCACGGACCGGTCCACGTTCGGCCCGACCAGCCGGAGCAACTCCTCCCGGAGCCACGCGCGCGCGGTGTCCTCGTCGATGGTGCCTCCTGCGGCCACCCGGATACGCAGGGCCTCGACCAGTTGAGTGCTGGCGGCGACCCCGAGGTCGGCCGCGAGCAGGGTGTCTTCGACGTTCTCCCACACCGCATCGTCCAACGTGCCGCCGGACAACAGGGCGAGCAAGCCCTGGCCGAGCGCGGTGTTCGACCGCGCCAGCCGCATCCGAAGCCGACCGAGCCGGCCGGCCGGAGCGTCGGGACGATCGAGCGTGGCCGTCGACCCCGGCGGCACCGCGGCGGCCGGTTCGGCACCGTTGACCCCACCGGCCACCACGGGCTGTTCACCGGTGGCGACCGCTGCGTCATCCGCAGCCCGACCGGTGAGCGGCGGTGCCGAGCGCCTCGAGCGGGCAGCACGGCCGCGAACCAGCGCGAGCCCACCCCCACCGACCACGACAAGGACGACCAAGGCGATGGCGAGGTACTCCCCCACGCTGTCGACGGCGCTCATGGTCTCATCCTCGCAGCCGGGTCCGGCTCACCCAAACATGCGGACAATGGCGTGTCCGTGCGGATGACGCACCGATCAGCCAGCCGGCCGGCCCGCGCCCGACGAACGGCGCCGACCCAGGAACGACATCGGTCAGAAGATGCGGACCCGCGCCTCCGGAGCCAGCCACATCCCGTCACGGTCGGTGACGCCAAACGCGTGGTGAAACTCATCGAGGTTGCGGGCCGCGTTGGCGCGCAGGTCCATCGGGCTGTGCGGATCGACAGCGAGCAGCCGCTCGGTTTCCTCGGGTCGGGACTTCCCACGCCAGATCTGAGCCCAGCCCTGGAAGAAGCGCTGTTCGCCGCTGAGCCCGTCGAGTTCGGGAGCAGGCTCCTCGCCCAGTGAAATTCGGTAAGCCAGGAGCCCGATGGTCAGGCCGCCGAGGTCCCCGATGTTCTCGCCGACCGTGAGCGCCCCGTTGACCTGGTGGCCCGGCGCGTCGCGGCTCTCCAACTGCCCAAACTGGGCGATCAGCGAGTCGGCGAGCGTCTGGAATGCGGCACGGTCATCCTCGGTCCACCAGTCGCGTAACAGACCGGTACCGTCGAACTGCGAGCCTTGGTCGTCAAAACCGTGCCCGATCTCGTGCCCGATGACCGCGCCGATGCCCCCGTAGTTGGCGGCGTCATCAGCATCGACGTCGAAAAACGGCGGCTGCAGGATCGCGGCTGGGAAGACGATCTCGTTCATCCCCGGGTTGTAGTACGCATTGACCGTCTGCGGAGTCATGAACCATTCACCGCGGTCGACCGGGCCACCGAGCTTGGCCAGGCCCCGATCGACCTCGAACGCCGCGGCCCGGCGCACGTTGCCGACCAAGTCGCCGGGCTCGACGACCAGCGCCGAGTAGTCGCGCCAGGTATCGGGGTAGCCGATCTTCGGGGTGAACTGGTCAAGCTTCGCGAGCGCCTCGGCGCGGGTCGCCGGCCCCATCCACGGAACGCGGCTGAGGCTCTGCCGGAACGCCTCGACGAGGTTCGAGACCAGCGCAACCATCGCCGTCTTCGCGTGCGGCGGGAAGTAGCGATCGACGTACAACTGACCCACCGCCTCGCCCAGCGACCCCTCAACCAGGGTCACCCCGCGCTTCCACCGCTCACGGTTTTGGGGTACCCCGGAGAGGGTGCGCCCGTAGAACGCGAAGTTCTCCTCGACGACAGCGCTGCCCAAGTACGGTGCGGTGGCATGGGCGACCCGCCAGGCCAGCCAATCCCGCCACGCCGGCATCGGCTCGCTGGACAGCGCCGCGGCCACCGCGCTCAGGTAGTCGGGCTGGCGCACGACGACGGCGTCGAAGGCGCCGGCCGGTGCCTGCATCCCGACGAGGTAGGACGCCCAATCGACCCCGGGTGACAGCGTGGCCAGACCTGCGCCGTCGACCAGGGTATAGGTCTTGACCGGGTCGCGGTTGGCCACGTTGTCCCAGTGGCCAGCGGCAAGTCGGGTCTCCACGCTCATCACTCGCTGCGCGGCGGCGTCGGGGTCGGGCCAGCCGACGAGGCTGAGCATTCGGCCGATATGGCCCACGTACGCCTCACGCTTGGCCGCGTGCTGCTCCTCGCGGTAGTACGACTCGTCGGGTAGCCCGATGCCAGCCTGGTCGAGGTAGACCACGTAGCGGTCGGGGTCGCGGTCGTCGGTGCTGATGATCGGGGTGACGATGCCATCCACTCCCGAGCGGGCCAGTTCCCCCAGCAGGCTCATGACCTCGGCGGATGACGCCACGCCGGCAACCCGCGTGAGATCAGCGCCGAGGGGTTCGAGCCCGCGGGCCTCGATCGTGGCCTCGTCAAGGAATGAGGCGTACAGGTCGCCGACCATCGCGGCCACCGAACCAGGCTCCGGCGAACCCGCCGTGACGTTCTCAATGATCGAACGCACCCGTTCCTCGGCGGCCTCGCGCAGCATGTCGAAGGTCCCGTACCGGCCGCGATCAGCCGGGATCTCGGTCTGCGCGAGCCAGTGCCCGTTGACATGGCCGAACAGGTCGTCCTGTGGCCGGACCGTGGGGTCGGACATGGAACGGTCGATACCGGAGATCACGAGCGTCCTCCTCGAAGACGGTGCGTCACTCGAACTCAGCTCGGAGGTGACGACTCGAACACCACGACAGCGTCAGGGCTGAACCGCGGGCCGACGAACCTGGTCACGGCCGGCCGGAAACGCGGTCAGGCGTGGCCTGTGCCGACTCCAGGCGCATCCCCGCGGACGCGGCGTGCCGCCCCGCGGGGCGGTGGTCCCGAGTGATGAGCGCCCGTGGGGCCTCGACCAGCCCGCCGACCACCGACTCGCCGCGTTCGGTGAGGAGGTCGCGACCGGACCGGCGCGCAGGAACCGCGACCACCGCAACGACCACGACAGCAAGCACAAGACAGGTGAGCAACCCGACAACCACGGTGACCATGGGCTAAGGGTGTCAAGACGACGGACGCCGCGCCAAATCGGCGGACCGGCCAGGCAGTCGACAGGGATCGGAACTAGGGTGACTGCTGTGACCGTGCGCGCCACCCGGACCGAACGCGTGCCAGAGCCACCTCGATACCGGTTGCCATGGTTCACCGAAGTGTTACTCGCCATGGTCGCGGTGGCGCTCGTCCAAGGCCTCCTCGTGAAGCCCTTTGGGGTGCCCTCCCAGTCGATGGAGCAGACCCTCCGGATCGGCGACCGGATCATCGTCAACCGGCTCGACACCACGATGAACCGGGGCGATGTCGTGGTGTTCGGCCACGGCGACGAGTGGGAGCAAACCCGGCGTCCGCCAGACCCCAGCTTCCTGGTGCGGATGCTGCGCATTTTCGGCGACATCTCGGGCATCGGGCCGAGCAATACGGCTTACACCGTCAAGCGGGTGGTGGGGCTCCCCGGTGAACGGGTCGCGTGCTGCACCGCCGACGGCCGGGTCACCGTCGGTACCGCGGCCCTCGCCGAGCCCTACATCTTCGAGGACCTGCCCTTCACTCCGGGTGAACTCGACTGTTCGTCATCCGAGCGCTCGATGCGCTGTTTCCCCGAGATCCAGGTGCCCACCGGCATGCTTCTCGTCCTCGGTGATCACCGGTCGGAGTCGGCGGACTCGGTGTTCGCCTGTCGCGGAGCGAGGGTGGGGCCCGAATGCGCTCGCCTCGTGCCGATCGACCGGATAGTCGGCTCGGTATGGACCCGGTTCTGGCCACTCGGCGAGATCGGCGGCATCGACTGCGCCTCCGGAACGCGAAGTTGCGGTTCAGGCCGAGGCGGCAACGTCTCGGATGCGTTGTGACACCACCGTGGTGACCCCGTCGCCTCGCATCGAGACGCCGTACAACGCGTCACCGACCTCCATGGTGCGCTTCTGGTGCGTGATCACGACGAGCTGGCTGGAGTCGCGGAGTTCCTCAAACAGGGTGATCAGCCGCCCGAGGTTGGTGTCGTCGAGCGCCGCCTCCACTTCGTCCATGATGTAAAACGGGCTCGGCCGCGCCTTGAAGATGGCCACCAGAAGCGCCACCGCCACGAGTGACCGCTCACCACCGGAGAGCAGACTGAGCCGCTTGACCTTCTTGCCCGGTGGGCGTGCCTCGACCTCGATGCCGGTGCTGAGCATGTCGTCAGGATCGGTGAGCACGAGCCTGCCGTCACCACCAGGAAAGAGCCGCTCGAAGACCCGCTCGAACTGCTCCTTCGTGTCGTAGAACGCCTCGCGGAACACCTGCTCGACCCGCTCGTCCACTTCTCGGATGATGTCCAGCACGTCGCGTTTGGAGCGCGTGAGGTCGTCGAGCTGAGTAGCCAGGAAGGTATGCCGTTCCTCGAGGGCGGCGTACTCCTCCAGGGCCAGCGGGTTGACCCGGCCAAGAGCCTGAAGACCACGCTCCGCCCGACGCAACCGCTTCTCTTGCTCCCCGCGCACATAGGGCACTGCCTGAGGCAGCGCGCCATCGTCATCGTCGGGCCCGGCCACCCGCGGGACGTCGCGGTGCGGGCCATATTCCTCGGCGAGCACCTCCGGCTCGATTCCGAGCTCCTCGATCGCCTTGGCGTTCAACTGCTCGATCCGAGCCACCTGGCGGGCTCGCGCCATCTCGTCGCGGTGCGCGGTGTCGGTGAGCTCGCGCAACTCGTCCTGGGCGCGCCCGAGCTGGTCGCGCAGCCCGGCGGCGAGGCGGTCGCGGTCGGCCCGTTCGGACTCGGCAGTGTCGCGCGCCGCCGTCGCCCGGGCCACGGAACCCTCGACCCGGGATACCGTCCACCCCGCCGCGGCATGAACCGCCCCGGCGATGGCCGCCTCCCGTCGGCGCCGTTCGCGACGTTCGCGCAGCCGCTCCCGGGCGGCGATCTCCCCCCGGGCCGCCGCCTCCAGCGACTCCGCGCGCCCCGCGAGGGCCCGAGCTCGCTCCTCGCGGGTCCGCAAGGTCAGGCGCAACTCTGTCTCTGCGGTGCGTGCGCGACTGGCCGCGAGCTCGAGCCGGTCGCGCTCGTCGGTCGACGGCTCCTCGATGCTCTCGGGCGCGGCCTGGGCCGCCTCACACCGGGCCACCAGCGCGGCACACTCCGCACGGTCAGCCTCGAGCGCGGCGCGAGCGTCCACGACGGCCTGCTCGGTGCGATCAGCCTCGGCGCTGGCAGTCCGCACCGCCGCCCCGAGGTGGCCCAGTCGCTCCGCGACCGCCGCCATCCGAGCATCGGACTCGTGCAACGCCTCCAGCGCCTGCTCGAGATCGCGGGCCGCCGCGGCAGCCTGCGCACGAGCATCCGCGAGAGCAAACCGCGTGCGTTCGGCCCGGGCCGCCGCATCGTCGACCTCGGCCCGGGCATCGTGCGCTGCCACCTCGACCTCGATCAGGCTCTGCGCGTCCCGGCTACCGCCCCGGGCGAACCCCGGCCCGAACACGTCGCCGTCCGCGGTGACCGCGGTGGTTCCTGGATACCGGGCTACCACCGCTGCGGCATGGGACGCGGTGGTGACGAAGGCGACCCGCTCCAACATCTGGTCGACGGCGGCTCGCACGACGTCCGGCGCCTGCACCACCTCCCGGGCCCACCGGCCGTCTCCGCCCAGGTCGGGCCACCCAGTCGGGTCCACGGGGTGCGCGGTGTCGCCGACGAGCAACATGGCGCGCCCACCGTCATCCGCCCGGAGCGACTCCAGCGCGGCAGCCGCCTGACCGATGGCGGGGACGGCGAGCGCCTCCGAGGCCTGGCCGAGAGCAGCCGCGACGGAGACCTCGTAGCCGGGTTCGACGGCGAGCAGCGCGGCAACCCGGCCGATCACCCCGTGTGCCGGATCGGCGGCAGCGAGCAGGGTGGCGGCACCATCGCGCCGACGTAGCGAGAGCTCGAGCGCCTCGAGACGGGCACTCGCCGACGCACGGTCCCGCTCGGCATTCCGTTCGGTGCCGAGCAGTCGCTCGACCTCGGCCTCGGCCACAGCCGCGGCCCCGGATGCCGCCTCGAAGACAGTATCCAGCCCCTCCTCGCCCTCCTCATCGACCGCGACCGAGCCCTCGAGCCCGGTGAACTCGGCCTCGGCGGCGGCAGCCCGGTGGCGAGCCGCGGCGACCAAACCCTCGAGCCGACCGATCTCGGCCTCGCCCGCCTCGATCCGGCTGCGACGCGCGGCGACCTGGCCGGCCAACCGGGCCTGCCCCTCGCGCTGGTCGGCAGCGGCGCGGGCCACGCGGGACAGCCGACCCTGTTCCGCAGTCAGCGAGCTCTCGGCAGCCTCCCTCTCCGTGACCGCGTCGGCGAGCTCGGTCGTCGCTGCGGTGACCTCGGCGAGAAGCACAGCCTCCTCAGTGCGCGCCTGAGCCGCCTGCTGACGTAGTTCGTCCGGATCGCGTCCGGCGGTGGTCTCGTGCTGCTCGTCCTCGCCCAGCAGCCGCATCCGCTCAGCAGCGACCGACCGGGTGGACACCAGCCGGTCCCGCAGGCTGAGCAGCCGGACGAACCGTTCCTGGGCACGGGTCAGTTCGGGCGCAGCCTCGGCGGTCCGGTGCTCGACCTCGGTGAGCCGTCCGCGCACCTCGGCCACGGCATCCTCGACACTCCTCCGGCGCTCGACCAGGGCAGTCTCGTCGGCCACCTCCTGCTCCAACTCCCCGGTGAGCCGCACGAGTTCGTCGGCAAGCAGACGTAGCCTGGCGTCTCGGGCCTCAGCCTGGATGACGGCCGCCCGCCGCGCAGCCTCGGCCTGCCGGCCGAGTGGGCCGAGTTGGCGACGGATCTCCCCGGTGAGGTCCTTGACCCGGGTGAGGTTGGCCTCCATCGTTTCCAGTTTGCGCAGCGCACGTTCCTTGCGGCGCCGATGTTTGAGCACGCCGGCAGCCTCCTCGATGAAGCCGCGGCGCTCCTCGGGACTGGCGCGGAGCACGGTATCGAGCTGCCCCTGGCCGACGATGACGTGCATCTCGCGGCCGAGGCCGGAGTCGGACAACAGCTCCTGGACGTCGAGCAGCCGGCACCCGGTGCCGTTGATCGCATACTCGGAGCCGCCGCCGCGGAACATCGTGCGGGTGATCGTGACTTCCGAGTAGTCGATGGGCAGGGCACCGTCGGTGTTGTCGATGGTCAGGCTGACCTCGGCCCGGCCGAGCGGCGGGCGGCCGGCAGTACCGGCGAAGATGACGTCCTCCATCTTGCCGCCACGCAGGCTCTTCGCCCCCTGCTCGCCCATCACCCAGGCGAGCGCATCGACGACGTTGGACTTGCCGGACCCGTTCGGGCCGACGACGCAGGTGATGCCCGGTTCGAGCCGCAATGTGGTGGCCGAAGCGAAGGACTTGAAGCCCTTGAGGGTCAGCGTCTTGAGGTACATGCGGCGGGAGCCGTCTCTTTCGTCGGGTGGGCCCGGTCCGGCTGCGGCGCCCGGGCCGGGATGGGGCGAGTCCGGGTCGCGGGCGATGCTACCCGCGGCGCCGTACTGGACCGGGAGATCCGAGCGACGCGATGCTGGCGGTACCTCCGGCGCGGGCGCGGCGCGGCACGCCCGAAGGCCAGGGCATCGACCCGCCAGCCCGGCAGTCGGCGCTCAGCCACCACCCGCCAGCGCCACGTGATGGCGGATGACCTCGGCGACGACGAACCCGAGGAACTTCTCGGCGAACTGGGGGTCCAGGCCTGAGTCAGCAGCGAGGGCGCGTAGCCGGGTGATCTGGTGCTCCTCGCGCTCCGGGTCGGCCGGCGGCATCCCCGCGCTGGCCTTGATCCGGCCCACCTGCTGGGTGGCCTTAAACCGCTCCGCCAGCAGGTGCACCAAGGCGGCATCGATGTTGTCAATGCTCGCGCGCAACCGGGCGAGATCCGGGGGAAGCGGCGCACCGTCCCGATCCGGCGTGGAGGCGAGGTCGCTCGTCATCCGGCCATGGTAGGAACGCGGCGACGCAGCGCGCCGGTCCCGTCCATTCTCCGGTCCCTGCACCCTCACTGTGGTGACTCAGATCCAGCCGACTCCCCGATCTGGCCGAGCGACCTGCGGACCCGGGCCGACCACGTCGCGGGGACGCACCGCTCAGCGCTCGACGAACCCGGCCGCCCCGCGCGGGGCGGAGAACCACGGGGCCGATACCGACCCGACCACACCCGGACGCCCGCGACGCGACGGCTCCTCGGCGAGCATCGCGACCACACTCCGCACGTCATCCGCAGCACCCTCGGCGACCACCTCGACCCGCCCATCGAGAGTGTTCCGGGCATGTCCAGCAAGGCCACGTTCTCGTGCGCGGGAACAGACCCACCAGCGGAACCCGACACCCTGCACTCGGCCGCGGACAAACACGGTGACCCGCACCGGCCCGCGCCCGTCACCCGGCTGGACCGAGGTGGACCCGACCGACTCGGATGGCACTGCTGAACTCACCACGCCACGGTACGGCGCCGAGGGCGCGCCTGACGCGCGACGACGGCAGGTTTCTCTACGGTAGGGCCCATGGTGCTGGTGACCCGTGACGAGCCGGTCGCGGCCTCGCCGCAGGACACCACGCTCCTCCCGGCACGGCACCTCGAGCCCGCCAACGACCCGGGCGCCGCCGCACCCAGGCTGCCCGGGCTCGACGGCCTGCGGGCGCTGGCCGTCACCGCCGTCGTGGTTTTCCATCTGGAGCCACGCTGGCTCCCCGGCGGCTTTCTCGGGGTCGACGTGTTCTTCGTGGTGTCGGGCTTTCTCGTCACCACCACCCTGATGCGGGAGCATGCCAGTACCGGCACGGTGCGCCTGCGCCGGTTCTGGGCCCGGCGAGCCCGACGGCTGCTTCCTGCCCTCCTGGTGTGCGTACCGTGCTCAGTCCTGCTGGCTCGGTTGTCCGAACCGGACCTGCTCGTCGACGTCGAACGCCAGGTGTGGGGCGCGGTCACCTTCACCTCGAACTGGCTGGAGATCGCCGCTGGTGCCGACTACTTCGCCGCCACTAGCCCGGCCCTGTTCGCCCACCTGTGGTCGCTTGCCGTCGAGGAGCAGTTCTACCTCGCCTGGCCCATCGTCCTCCTCCTCCTGCTCCGACTGGTGCGCCGGCCGCTCTCCCGAGCCGGCGTGGTGACCGCTGTTGCGATGGCCTCGGCACTGCTCATGGCAGTGCGGCTCGACCCGGACGCCCCCACCCGCGTCTACTACGGCACCGACACTCACCTCGCCGGGCTGATGCTCGGGGCTGGCGTGGCGTTCGCGCTGGCCGACCCGCTGTGGGCCGGCACCCATCGGGCGTGGTGGGCGCGACACCGGCGCGCGGTCACCGTCATCGGCCTCGTGGTCCTTGCGGCGCTCGCCGCGAGCGCCGACGACCGCGGCGCGGTGGCGTTCCGCGGCGGCATCCTGCTGGCATCGGCCGCCACCGCGGTCCTGCTCGTGGTGGTGCTCGAGCACCCTGGACGGCTGCGCGCCGCGCTCGAGTGGCGGCCGGCCCGGTGGGTCGGCGAACGGAGCTACGGCATCTACCTCTGGCACTGGCCCGTGGTGCTGGTGGTGGGCCAGGATCTCCCCACACCACCCGGCAGCGCCGCATATCTCCTCACCCGCATCTGGGCGGTCGCGATCACCCTCGCCGCCGCTGACCTGTCCTACCGGTTCGTCGAGTGTCCCGTGCGTCGGTACGGCTTCGTCGATGCCGCGGCCCGTCTGGCGCATCGGCTGCGCACACTCGGCATCACCGGTGCCCGGGGGGTGGTTGCCACCGTGCTCCTCCTTGCGCTCGGCGTCGTGGCGGTCGTGGTGACGGCGCCCGACCGCAGTTCCACCGAAGTCCTCATCAGCGCCAACGAGGCCCGGCTCATCGCGACCTCGGACCCGGTGGAACCGTCGAGTGCCGGCCTGCCAGTCGGCGGTGGTGGCGGCGGCGAGGCGCCGGCGAGTTCCCGCCCCGCCGTGCCTGACTGGTCCATGCCGACCGGAGCCGAGATCGACGCCATCGGCGACTCAATGCTGGTGACGTCGAGCCAGGCGATGGAGCACTGGATGCCCGGGATCCGGATGGACGGCCGCACCTACCGGCGCTGGTCCGAGGCGCCGACTCAGGTGACCGCTCGGGGCGCTGGGCTGCGCCGAGCGGTGGTGCTCATGCTCGGCACCAACCACGGGACCGACGACGCCGCGATCCGACGCGCCCTCGACACCATCGGTCCCGACCGGATGGTGGTCGTCGTCACCGCCCACGGCGGGTGGTCCCGGGCGCCGCAGGATGACGCTGCGCTGCGCACCGTCATCCACGGCATCCCGAATGTCGCCGTAGCGGACTGGGCGGCCGCAGTCTCGCGAAGTGACGGCGATGTGCTGCAGCCCGACGGCGTTCATCCCAGCAATGCAGGAGCGCACCTGATGGCGAGCACGGTGCGCCAGGCGTTTGCCGACCTCTCGACGCGCCGCACCGGTGCGCAGGTACGACTCCCCGCGGTCAGCGCGCCGTGACCGACCGGACCGGGCCGACGAGCGACCCGCGGCGCGTCCGCGGGCGTGGCTGGCAGCGCGGACACGAGTACGACGAACGGTTCATGAACGCCTCGCGGCGAATCGGCACTCCGCACCGCTGGCATGGCCGACCGGCCTGACCGTACGCGGCAAGCGACCGGTCGAAGTAGCCAGATGCGCCGTTGACGTTGACGTAGAGCGCATCGAAGCTGGTACCGCCCTGAGCCAGCGCCTCGCGCATCACGTCACCGGCATGGTCGAGGATGACGCCCAGCTGCGGCCGGCTGAGCCGGCTGGCTGGCCGTTCGCCATGGACCCGCGCCCTCCACAGTGCCTCGTCGGCATAGATATTGCCAATCCCCGAGGCCACGGTCTGGTCCAGCAGCACCCGCTTGACGGCGCTGTCCCGCATCCACATTCGCTGAACCACGGCGGCCCGGGCGAACGCCGGCTCCAGCAGGTCCGGGGCGATGTGGGCGATCGCCTCCGGGATGCCGTCCGGTGCCAAGTCAGTGAGCGCGAGCCCGCCGAAGGTGCGCTGATCGACAAACCGAAGTTCGGACCCACCGTCGACGAACCGGAACCGGGCATGCAGGTGTCGTGGCTCTGGAGAGCCTGGGTCGGCAACGAGCAACTGGCCGCTCATCCCCAGGTGCAGGAGGAGGCCGAGCGACTCGCCGAGGTCGAACCACAGGTACTTACCCCGCCGACAGGCCGCGCTGACCCGGCGGCCCGTCATCCGCTGCCGGAGGTCCTCGGGCCCGGCGAGGTGCCGACGGGCGACGCGCGCCCCACGCAACTCGATCTCGGCGATCACCCGGCCGCTGACGTGAGTCTCGAGGCCGCGGCGCACCACCTCGACCTCGGGCAGTTCAGGCACGACGGCTGTGGTTCTCCGCGTCGACCGCCGATGGGATGGCCGAGCTCTGATCCGTCGTCGCTGACCCGCCATCCGAGCGGGCCAGGACTCCACCTTCGTGGGCGTGGTTCAGTGCGGTCCAGGCGAGGGCGGCGGCCTCCTGTTCGGCCACCTTCTTGGTCCGGCCCGCACCGCGGCCCAGCACGTCACCCCCCACCACGACATGCGCCTCGAACCACTTGGCGTGCTCCGGGCCGTCCTCGGACACCGAGTACTCAGGACCGCCGAGGCCGTGACGTGCCGCGATCTCCTGGAGGCTGGTCTTCCAGTCGAGGCCGGCGCCCAGGGTGGCGGACTGCGCAAGCAGCGGGTCGACCAGATGATGCACGAGTACTGCGGCAGCATCGATGTCCACGGCGGAGTAGACCGCCCCGATCACAGCTTCGACGGTGTCGGCGAGGATGGAGTCTTTGTCACGGCCACCGGTGCTCTCCTCACCGCGACCAAGAAACAGATAGTCGCCAAGGCCGAGGGTACGGCCGACATCGGCGAGGGCACGCATATTGACCACCGCGGCACGGAGCTTCGCCAGTTGGCCCTCACTGGTCTCGGGGTGGGTCTCGTACAACGTCGTCGTGACCACGAGCCCCAGCACCGAGTCCCCGAGGAACTCCAACCGCTCGTTGTGCGGGATGCCACCAGCCTCGTACGCGTAGGACCGGTGGGTCAGGGCGCGCCGCAGCAGCGCCGGGTCGACGCCAGCACCGATGACTCCCTCGAGATGGGAACGGAGCTCGTCGACCCGGCGCGGCGGCGCGAGCTCCTCGAGAGCAGCTTGCCCCTTCGCCACGACCCGGCTCAGACCTGGTGGTCGGTGCGCTCGGCAGCGCCGTAGTGGCGCCCCTTATAGGTGCCGCATGATGGACACGCCCGATGCTGCTGGGTCGGTGCCTTGCACTGCGGGCACGTCGTGGTGGCGACCACGGTCGCCTTCCAGTTGGCGCGGCGCGAGCGGGTGTTGCTGCGCGACATCTTCCGCTTGGGGACGGCCACGTCAGGTCCTCTTCTCTATCTCGGTGACGGCGGACGACGACTCGGCGATCGCCGAGAGTGCCGCCCACCTGGGGTCAATCACATCGTGCTGGTGCTCCGGTTCCTCGGCGAGCGGAACTCCGCACTCCGAGCACAGCCCAGGGCAGTCGGGCCGGCACACCGGCTGGAACGGCAGTGCGGGCACCACCGTGTCACGCAGCACCGGGTCGAGGTCGATGAGACCGTCCTTGACCCGATGCTCCTCGGCTGCGGCGTCATCCCCCACCTCGCGGTGGTGAACGTGCCGGTCGGCATACACGAACAACTCCTGAAACCCGCCGTCGACATCGACGGTGATCGGGGCCAGGCACCGCACGCAGGCGCCGGATGCCGTACCGCGTGCCGAACCGCTGACCAGGACGCCCTCGAGCACCGACTCCATCCGGATGTCGAGTTCCAGAACGGACCCGTGCTCGACGCGGATGACGTCAGTGCCGAGATCGCTCGGCGCCCCGGCCTCCCGGGTCATCTCATGCATCGCCCCAGCCCGGCGTCCGACGAGTCTGGTGTCGAGGACGAGTGGGGACCGGGGGTCAAGTCGAGTCATGGCCTTGGTAAGTCGTGGTGGTTTGGCGCGCCGCACAGACGCAGACCGAAGCGCAAGGGTACCGGCCACAGGCCACCTGCCCAAAACTAGAGGACTGAGCGCCCACCCGGCCGGGCCGACGCCCCCGACCACTCCATGGTCACGATCCGCGGTTCCGGTGCGCGAGGAGAGCGTCGCGCACCTCGTCGGGAACGAGGCCGGTGACGTCACCGCCATACCGGACGACCTCCTTGACCAACGAACTGGACACATGCTCGTAGCGCGGGTCACCAGGGAGGAAGATCGTCTCGACGCCGGCGAGATGGCGGTTCATCAGAGCCATCGGGAGTTCGTAGGCGAAGTCGGTCCCCCCACGCAGTCCCTTGACGACCACTGCCGCTGAGACGTCACGGCACACGTCGACCAGCAGCCGGTCGCCGAATGCCTGCACCCTGACCCGATCAGCCAGGCCAACCGCAGCGACGGCACGGTCGACGAATCCGACGCGCTCCGCGACGGAAAAGTGACCAGCCTTGCCCGGGTTATGCAGCAGGGCCACCACGACCTCGTCGTAGAGCCCCGCGGCTCGGACGAGCACGTCGAGATGCCCGTTGGTCACGGGGTCGTACGAGCCGGGACACACAGCCCGGCGAGCGGAGTCGACCATTGGCGACAACCTAGCAACGACCGACCCGGACACCCACCCGCCAGCCCGCCGAGCCACCGAGCCACCGAACCCACCGAGCCAACCAACCCACCAAGCCACCAACCCACCAAGCCACCAACCCACCAAGCCACCAACCCACCAAGCCACCAACCCACCGAGCCACCGAGCCACCGAGCCACCGAGCCACCGAGCCACCAACCCACCGAGCCACCGAGCCACCGAGCCAACCAACCCACCGAGCCGCCAACCCACCGAGCGTGGGCTGGTGGCGAGGCGTTGCGGCCGAACCGCGGTTCAGGCGATGCGCTCGGCGAACCAGACCGTGGTGTCGCCATACCGGCGCGGCCCACCACAGCGCGCGAGGCCAGCGGGCCAGGCCGGCTCGGGGGTGCGACTGGACCGCTCCACCATGAGGAGCCCACCGGGGGTGAGCCAGCCGGCCCCGAGACGCCGCAGCACCGCCTCCAGCGCTGGCTCGGCAAGGTCGTACGGCGGGTCGGCGAACACCAGGTCGGCAGCGTCATCCGGCGTCGGCTGGGCCACCAGTACCGATGACACCGTGGCAGCGCGCACCAGCACCCTCGGCAGCTGCAGCGCCCGGACGTTCGCAGCGGCGACCGCAGCCGCCCGCTTGTCGCTCTCGACCAATACGACCGAGGCGGCACTCCGGCTGGCCGCCTCCAACCCGAGCGCCCCCGAACCGGCGTAGAGATCGAGCACCCGGGCGCCGCGCACGGCATCCTGCGCCTCCAATGCCGAGAACACGGCCTCCCGCACCCGGTCGCTCGTGGGTCGCGTGCCGGAACCACGGGGGGTACGCAGCACCCGGCCGCCGACCGTGCCTGCGATGATGCGCGTCATCCCTACTCTCCCAACCGGTTTCGATGGTCAACCACGTTCGAGGAAGGCGGCCTGCTCCGCGTCGACCCGCGCCTGCACGGCCGCCGCCAGCACCGGGTGGGCGGCCAGGTCGGGGTCGGCGTGAACCAGGGCGAACGCATCCTCACGGGCCTGGCCGATCGCTTCCTCGTCATCGAGCACATGCAGGAACTCCAGCTGGCTGCGAGTGCCGTGCTGGGCCGCTCCGAGAATGTCGCCCTCCCGCCGCTGCGCGAGATCGAGCCGGGCCAGCTCGAAGCCGTCGGTGGTGGCCGCTACCGCGTCCAGTCGGGCGCGAGCGGCCTCGGCGTCGCTGCCGGTGACCAGCAGACACAGCCCCGGATGCCCACCCCGACCGACCCGGCCGCGAAGCTGGTGCAGCTGCGAGACCCCGAACCGGTCGGCGTCCATGACGACCATCACCGTGGCGTTCGGCACGTCGACACCGACCTCGACCACCGTGGTCGACACCACCACGTCGACCTCACCGCGAGCAAAACGACCCATCACCCGCTCCTTCTCCTCCGCCGGGAGTCGGCCATGCAGCACGGCGAGGCGCACCCCGGCCAGCGCGGGCTCGGCCTCCAGCACCGCATGCACGGCCAGCACACTGGCCAGCGGACGCTCACCGGCGACCAGCTGGGCGGGTTCGGGCGCATCGCTGGAACCCGGCGCCGCACCGTTGCGATCGGGCGCATCGCCATCCGCACCGATCTCGGCGCGCAGCTCGGTCCCCTCGTCAGCGGTGTCATCGTCACCGATACGCGGACACACCACATAGACCTGGCGACCGGCGGCGACCTCCTCGCCGACCCTGGCCCACGTGCGGCTCATCCAGCCCGGCCTGAGCTCGGGCACGACGTGCGTGGTGATGGGCGCGCGGCCGGCCGGCAGCTCGCGCAGGGTCGAGGTCTCGAGGTCGCCGAACACCGTCATCGCCACCGTACGCGGGATCGGCGTGGCGGTCATCACGAGCACGTGCGGTGGCGTACTTCCCTTGCCGCGCAATGCATCTCGCTGCTCTACCCCGAACCGGTGCTGCTCGTCGACAACCACCAGCGCAAGGTCATGAAAGTCGACCTTGTCCTCGAGCAGCGCATGCGTGCCGACCACAATTCCGGCGTCCCCGGACGCCGCGTCCAGCAGCACCCGACGCCGCTCGGCAGTCGACCTGCTGCCGGTCAGCAGGGCCACCCGGGTGCCGTGGTCTGCCCCACCGAGCAGGCCGCCCTCGGCGAGGTCACCGAGCATCGCGGTCATCGTCCGGTGGTGCTGCTGGGCCAGCACGTCGGTGGGCGCGAGCAACGCAGCCTGTCCACCGGCATCCACCGCCTGGAGCATCGCGCGCAGTGCGACCACGGTCTTTCCCGAACCCACCTCACCTTGGAGCAGGCGGTGCATTGGCGTCGCGGCGGCCAACTCGGCCGCGACCTGCTCGCCGATTTCCCGCTGACCGGCGGTGAGCGTGAACGGGAGCCGGGCGTCGAACGCTTCCAGGATGCCGCTGCGGCGAGCCGCGCGAGGCCGCGTCGACTGCTCAGCGGCGGCGCGCCGCCGCTGAGCAAGCCGGGTCTGCAGAACGAACGCCTCCTCGTAGCGGAGGCGGCGACGCCCGGTCTCCACATCGGCCCACCCCTGCGGAGTGTGGATGCCGCGGAGCGCCGTGGTGCGCGGCACCAGACGGCGGCGGCGGCGCACGTCATCCGGGATCGCGTCTGGCACGTCGTCGAGCACCTCAAGCACCCGGGTGACGCTCTCGCTGACGGTCCACGAATGCAGTTTTCCTACCCTGCGGTAGAACGGGATGAGGTCGCGCCGCTCGCCCTCGTCATCGAGGTCGTGAAGCATGGTGTAGCCGGGGTGGGCCAGTTGAAGCCGGCTGCGGTACCGCGAGACCGTGCCGGCAAAGATGCCGCGGGCACCCGGGACGAGCACCCGGACGTGCGGGTGCGGCCGGAAGTAGGTGACGTCGAGGTCGTGCCGGCCGTCGGTGATGACGACCTCGAGCAGGCTCCCGCGACGCGAGGCCATCTTCCGCAGGTTCTGCGACTTGACCTCAGCCACCCCAACGAGAAACTGCCCGACCTCGATGGACCCAAGGTCGCTCTCTCGGGTGCGGTAGCGCCGGGGCCAGAACGCCAGGAGATCGCCGACCGTGGTGACCCCTCGGGCCTTGACGAACTCATGGGCGGTGCTGCCGATGACCTTCGTCAACGGCGTCAACTCGGTGGCCATGGGTACTCCATCCTGCCTACTCCACCCCGACGAGCAGCGGGTACACCGGCTGTCCACCATCAACGAGGACCACCTCGAGGTCGACACGGTCCCGCCCGAGCACCTCAGCGACCCGCCGCGCGAGAACCGGCCCACCCGCCGCATCGTCGCCAGCGACGAGGGTGACCAGCTCACCGCCACCGCCGAGCAAACGGTCGAGAACATCCAGGGCCGCCGCCTCGAGATCGGAGCCGAGGAAGGCGACGTCGCCATCGACGATGCCGAGGATGTCGCCTGGGTGACACACCCCGGCCCAGGTCAACGCCTGCTTGCTCGCCACCGACACCGCACCGTGCCGCGTCGATGACGCCGCGCCAGCCATCGCCGAGACGTTGGCATGAACCGGACGACTCGGGTCGAGGACCGCCACCGCGGCAAGCGTCTGAACCGTGGCCCGAGCGGGCACGACATGGGCGTCGATGCCGTCACCCCCGGCGGCCTGCGCAGCGACCCCGGCCGTGAGCAGGGTCTCGGGGTCGCCCGGCACGATGACGACCGATGCGGCGCCCGTGGACCGGGCCGCGGCCAGCAACTGCCCCGCCGACGCTCGCCGCCCGGGCGCGGACTCCACGACCACCGCGCCACTGGCTCGGAGCAGCGCAGCCACGCCCGGCCCCGGCGCACCGGCGACGACACCCAACGGCGCCGGCTGCGCACGCTCCCGGGCCTGGGTGGCGAAGTGGGTGATGCGGATCCGCCGTGGGCGCCCAGCCACGATGCCGGCCTCCACCGCGGCGCCGGCGTCATCGACATGGACATGGACATTCCACAGGTCGGGTCCGCCGACCACGAGGAGGGAGTCGCCGAGTCGGTCGAGCACGTCGGTGAGCTGGTCGACGTCCGCCGGAGTGCTGCCCTCCAGCAGATACATGACCTCGTAGGCAGGGCCGCCGCCGATCCGCGGGTGGGCCGAACCGATGGGACCATGCCCCGGATGGTGCTCGGACTCGGCCGGAGTGGAATCCAGGGTGGTGACACCGCGGGCACCAGCGGCACTGTGGGCAGCCGTCGCACCGGCACCCGGAGCACCGGGAACAGTGCCTGCGTCGAGAGCCACCACCGAGGTGCGCCACTCCGCCCGACGGGCAAGGTCGGCACCGCCTGCCAGCAGGCCCTCGTCGTCGGCGGTCCAGGTGCCGGCGACCACTCGGTGGAAGGACTCGAGCAGGAGCACACAGCCAGCCCCCCCGGCATCGACCACCCCGGCACGGGCGAGGACAGGTAACTGATCGGGAGTGCGGGCCAGCGCCTGGCTCGCGGCGTCAGCCGCGGCCCGGCAGACCTCGACTAGCGAGCCCCCGGCATCAGCGGCGAGGCGAGCAGCAGCCGCACCCGCATCGGCCACGGTCAGGATGGTGCCCTCTTGTGGGTGCGCGACCGCGGCACGGGCGGCAGTTGCTCCGCGCTCGAAGCAGGCGGCAAGCATCAGGGAGTCGACGGCCTCGGCGCCGCGCTCCACCACGACCTCGCACAGTCCGCCAACGACCTGACTGAGGATGACGCCGGAGTTACCGCGCGCGGACAGCAGGATCGCGTGCTTGAGGGCAATGCACTCCTGCACCAGCGTGGCAACACCGCGGATGCCGGCCGCTTCGTGTGCGGCGACCACGTCGTCGATGGCTTGGTCGACGGTGAGGTAGAGGTTGGTCCCGGTATCGCCGTCGGGCACCGGAAAGACGTTGAGCGAGTCGATCTCTGCTCGTCGGGCCGCCAGCGCCGCACGGGTGAGCAACGCCCAGCGCCGGGCATCGGCGGCCGTGATGACGTCGAGCACGGGCCTTACCGTAGTGCGCGGCGACGCCCACGTCGGGGCGCCGGGCCGGACGTGGAAGACCGCGGCACGGTCGTTTGGCCGGCCCGCGCGCCCTCGGCTACCCTGTGCAGGTTGCGCGCGCCCGTCGGCGCCGCCGTACCTACTTCCACCCCGTCATCCGGAGGAGATCCATCGTGGCTGCCACCTGCGACGTCTGCAGCAAGGGCCCGGGCTTCGGGCACAGCATCTCGCACTCGCACCGCCGCACGAAGCGTCGCTGGAACCCGAACATTCAGCGGGTGAGGGCACTTGTCGGTGATGCCGGAGTCACCCCCACTCGCCTGAACGTGTGCACCTCGTGCCTCAAGGCAGGCAAGGTCAAGCGCTAAGCTGAGGACGAATCCGAGACGGGCGGTCGGCCGATAGGCCAGCCGCCCGTTGTCATCCGGCAGCCAATCGCGGCGAGCCAGCGGTACTCCGGCATCGAGCCAGCGGTACTCCGGCAGCCAGCCAGGCGTCATCCCAGTAGCCAGCAGCGATCCGGCAGCCAGCCAGGCGTCATCTCGCACGTCGGGACAGGCGTCATCCCACCAGCCAACTAGCCGTCGTGGTGCGCGGGCCACGTCCATAGCCTGCAGCCTCGGCTCAGTTCGCAAAATGGTCCCACCCGGGCAGCCCCGCGTCGGCGCCGTCGAGGGTGACGCGAGGCGCGCCAGGCGCAGCCGTCGCGACGTCCTCACGCACCGTCCCGATGTGCACCCACCGCAAGGCCGGGTCACCAGCAGCGAGCGCGTCGAGGTCAGCGTCCGACGCAAAAGTCGCCACCAAGGCGTGCTCCTCACCGCCACCGAGCACCTGACGCCATGCCTCGTCCTCTCCCACGACCTCGGCGAGCGGCGCCGCGAACGGGGCGAGCGCGTTCCGGTCGAGATCGACACACACCCCACTGGCCGTGGCCAGCCGGGCCAGATCACGGACCAAACCGTCCGAGACGTCGATCATCGCGGTGGCGAGGCGGGCCACCAACGGTCCAGCGGCCAGGTGCCGCACCGGCGCCCGCCGATGAACCCGAATGACGGCCGCAGCCGTCCCGGCCGGACCCTCGCTCCACGGTGCTCGCCCACCGCGCCGAAGCAGTTCCAGGCCCGTTCCCGAACGACCGAGCGTGCCGCAGACGGCCACCACGTCGCCACGCCGAGCGCCCGAGCGCAGCACTGGATGCCGCCCGCCGAGGTCACCAAGCGCGGTGACCGTCACGACGATCACCCCGGGTGGAGCACCCGATACATCACCGCCGACTACCGCAACCCGGTGGCAGGCCGCCGCCGCGGCAACGCCGGTTGCCAGACCCACACACCAGTCGACGCTGGTCTCGGGGTCAGCAGCAAGGGCGATGACCAGTGATGTCGGCCGAGCACCCATCGCTGCGACGTCGGCGAGGTTCTGCCCCACGATCTTCCACCCGACGTCCTCGGGGCTCGACCACTCGTCACGCCAGTCGAGGCCACGCACCATCGAGTCGGTCGTCACGACCGCCGATCCCGAGGACGCGACCACGGCCGCGTCATCACCGGGGCCTACGAGGACGTCATCCGCGGCATCGGTTCGCGCGCTCGCGTAGACAGGAAACAGCCGAGCCAGCAAGCCGGACTCGCCGACATCGCACAGCCGCTCCATGTGTGGGACCTCCTCTCGTGGTGCCTGACCCACCCGGCACGGTAGCGTCTAGGCCACGCTGCCCCGACCGGGCGGTCACCCGGCCCGGGCCGTCCAACTGTCCACGGGCCCCTCCGAATCGACAAGGCGGTCAGGCCGTGGTCCAGGCGTACATCCTCATCCAGACCGACGTGGGGCGGGCCGCGTCCGTGGCGCAGACCATCGCCGGCATCGAGGGCGTCGCCCTGGCCGAGGACGTCACCGGCCCGTACGACGTCATTGCGCGCGTGGAGTCCGACACCGTCGATGAACTCGGCAAACTCGTGATCGCCAAGATCCAAGACGTCGAGGGCATCACCCGCACGCTCACCTGCACCGTGGTGCACGTCTGAGCCCGGTGACCGCCGGGCAGTGCCGACGATCGCCCGCGTCCACGGGCGCCGGTCGTCATCAGAGTGCCGCCGTCAGGCGTGCGGTGGTCACCAGGAGCCGGCTCGTCATCGCGGCCGCGGCAGGAGTTGGCATGCTCATGACCGGGTGCTCGTCCGCGGTCCACCTTGCGGTGCCGTCGCGCGGGGCGTCACAAGGATGCACCGCGGCCGCGGCGTTCTGGCCGGATGACGTGAGCGGGCTTGCGCGCCGACCGACCGCGCCGGAGTCACCCGCCGTGGCCGCGTGGGGTGACCCCGCCGTCGTGGCCCGCTGCGGAGTCGGTGCGGTGGCGCCGACCGAAACCGAGTGCATCGAGGTCAATGGTGTGGGCTGGGTGCCGGACACCCTGAGCGACGGCATCCGGTTCACGTCGTTCGGCACCAACCCGGCCATTGAGGTGCTCATCCCGGACTCGTACGCACCCGAACCGCTCTTGCTCCCCGTCTTCGCGCCAGCAGCCCGGGCGCTGCCCGCCAACGGACTCCGCTGCCGCTGACCCGTCGCTGGCGTCGCCGGGGGTCAGGGTGGCGGGGGTCAGGGCCGGGGAGTTGGGGGCCGGGGTCAGGGGGCCGGGGTCAGGGGGCCGGTGGTCAGGGCCGGCGAGTTGGGGGCCGGGGAGTTGGGGGCCAGGGGCCCAGGGTCGGACGTTGACGATCAGCGCAAGCCGGTGCGTCGTTCCAGCGCCAGGGCGATCAACTCGTCGACCAGTTCGGGGTACGACAGACCCGATGCCGCCCACATCCGTGGGTACATCGAGTGCGGCGTGAACCCTGGCATCGTGTTGACCTCGTTCACCACCACCTCACCGTTCTCACGCACGAAGAAGTCGACCCGCGCAAGCCCCTCACACCCAGCGGCCTCGAACGCCCGCACCGCCATCTCCCGGATGACGCTCGCGGTCGCCGCGGGCACGTCAGCCGGGCACTCCAGCCGAACGTCGCCATCCGCGAGGTACTTGGCCTCGAAGTCGTAGAAGTCGTGACCCCGCACGACGATGCACTCGCCGACCTCACTGGCTCGCGCCGGCGCCAGCCCGCGCCCCTCGAGCACCCCGCATTCGATCTCGCGCCCGACCACCGCAGCCTCGACAACGACCTTGGGGTCGTGCACCCGCGCCGCCTCGACCGCCGCCTCAAGCCCGTCGGCCGTGGTCACGCGGGTGATGCCGATCGAACTTCCGGCCCGCGCAGGCTTGACGAACACCGGCCAGCCGAGGGTATGGACGGCAGCCATCGCGGCGGCCCGGTCACGCTGCCAGTCCCGGTCGGTGATGACGACGTACGGCCCCACGCTCAGCCCCGCAGCGGCGAGCACCACCTTCATCAGCGCCTTGTCCATCATTGCCGCGGACGCCGCCACCCCCGACCCGACGTAGCGCACGTCCGCGAGGTCGAGCAAACCCTGGATGGTGCCGTCCTCGCCGAACGGCCCGTGCAGCAGCGGAAAAACGACGTCGACCTCGCCCAGTGTGCGTGGCGGCGATCCGGGTTCCTGAACGACCATCGTGCGGTCCGTCGAACTGGTCGGCAGCATCACACCGGCACCCGAACCGTCGACCTCCGGCACGTGGGCGGTGGTGAGCCGCAACGGTCCTGGGTCGTCGGGTGCGAGCACCCACCGACCGTCGCGGGCAATTCCCACCGGCACGACGTGGTAGCGGTCACGGTCGAGGGCGTCAAGGACACTGGCTGCGGTCGAGCACGACACCGAGTGCTCCGACGATCGACCGCCAAATACGACGGCGACGCGAGTCTTCCGGGGGGCGTGCGGCTCGTTCATCGCGGGCGAGCCTATCCGGCACGGCCCAAAGACCCCGGCACGGCCCAGCGACCCGGGCACCAGCCGGACGACCGGAAGAGTCCCACCACCCAACGAAACCCACCACCCGGCGACCCGGGCACCAGCCGGACGACCGAAACAGTCCTAGCCGGCGAGTGACCACGCCGAGTCTCGACCTGTCAGACACTTAGCCTGAGACCGTGGACGACCATCCCAGACCCGCCACCGCGGGCCGCCCTCCCTCATCGGCAGGCCGACCCCCCGCATTGGCCGGAGGCGGCAACCACGGAGCAGCCGCCGATCACGCGGTGACGCGTGCGTCATCCGGCCTCGCGCCCGCCACCCGACTGGTGGCGCTCGGGCGGGAGGATCCCGCACCCGGTGTGCAGGTGGGCAGCCCCCTCGTGCTCACCTCGACCTACCACGCCAACGGTCTGGTGAGCTACGGCCGCGAGGGCAACCCGACGTGGAGTGCTTTCGAAAGCGCACTCGGTGAGCTCGAAGGCGGTGAGGCGCTCGTGGTGTCATCCGGGATGGCCGCGGTCGCTGCCGCACTCTCGCTGCTCCCCTACGGCGGCGCTGTCGTCGCGCCGGCCGCCGGGTATAGCGGGGTCATGGCCACCCTCGCCGACCGCGAGGCCGACGGCTCGGCGGTGCTGCGCCGAGTCCCGCCGACAGCTGACGACGCGGTGATTGCCGCGCTCGACGGCGCCGACCTGCTCTGGCTCGAGTCACCCACCAACCCACTCCTCGAGGTCGCCGACCTACCGCGCCTGTGCACGGCCGCGCGCGAGCGGGGAGTGCTGACCGTGGTCGACAACACCTTCGCCACCCCGCTGCACCAGCAGCCGCTCGGCCTCGGCGCCGATGTCGTAGTGCACTCGGCCACGAAGTACCTTGCCGGCCACAGCGACGTGGTGCTCGGCGCGGTCGTCACCCGCCGTGACGACGCCGGGCGGGCGCTGCACGCGCGGCTGTCCCGGCACCGGCAGTTGCACGGGGCTATCGCCGGGCCGGTCGAGACCTGGCTCGCCCTGCGCGGCCTGCGCACGCTGCACCTGCGGATGGAGCGAGCCACGGCCAATGCCGCGGCGATCGCGGACCGGGCCGGGCGCCATCCGGCCGTCGCACGGGTGCGGTATCCGGGGTTCGGCGCGGTCATCTCGCTCGAGGTGGCTGGCGGAGCGGCCGGGGCCGAGCGGGTCGCGGCCGCGACGCAGGTGTGGGTGCACGCGACCAGTCTTGGCGGCGTCGAGAGCCTGATCGAGCGCCGCCGCCGCCAGCCGAACGAGCCCGACCTGGTGCCGGACGATTTGCTCCGACTCTCGGTGGGCGTCGAGGACATCGACGATCTCTGGCACGACCTCGCTCAGGCTCTCGACTCCGCGCCGGACTGAGCGGGCGCCGCGAACCTCACCTGGTGGTGACACGTGCCTGTGCCCAGGTGTCCTCGGCCACCTCGAACTGCTCCCAGGCCGGGTCCCACGGATCGGGGGACCATTGGTCCGGGTCCCATTGATCGACGTCCCACTGGTCCGGGACCCACGGATCTGGTTCCCATTGATCGACGTCGGTCGGATCGACGTCGGTCGGATCGACGTCGGTCGGATGGACGTCGGTCGGATGGACGTCAGGCGACCGAGCAGAGTGGTCGACCTGCACGCGAGTGCGCTCGACCTCAGTGAGCGCACGGACCCGTTCGAGCGCGGCGGCTCGTCGGCGTTCGTGGACCTGTTCCCGGATTTCGTGTTGGGTAGCGGCGGCTATGGCGCGGTCGTATGAGCCGTCGCACAGGTCCCAGATGACGTATCGGCCGTGCCCGTCGGGTCGTTCCCGGACGTCGGCCCACAAACGTCGCTGGTGGACGACGGTGTGATGCCGTTCGCAGAGCAGTGCGGCGTTGCCGATGTTTGACGGCCCCGAGTCGGCCCAGTGCCGCACATGGTGGGCGCGGCACCAGGTGGGCGGTGCGGCGCAGCCAGGGTAGGTGCAGCCGCCGTCTCGCAGCCAGAGCCGGCGCCGCTGCGAGCGGGTGAACAGGCGCACCGCCATGCCTTGGTCGACAATCTCACCCTCGGAGCCCACAACGTACGGGATAAGCGCGGCGTCGCACGCGATGCGGCGGAGTTGCTCAGGGCCAAGCACGGTGCCGGACCCGACCGAAGCCAGCACCTCACCGCACCTCGTGACATCCTGCAGGTCGGTGAGGGCGATGGTCACATGGAGCGCACTGGGCGACCCAGCTGCGCCGTCTGACCCGTTCTTGTCGGCATCGACACTGGCGGAGCGGCGACACACGTCTGTCAACGCTTCGACGCGTCGCTGCCCCGCAGGCCGGTGGTCCCGTTCCCCAGTTGTCTCGTTCGGAGCCGGCGCGCTCATCGGCCCGATCGCGGCTTCGAGGACCACGGCCTGTTCCGGGGTCATCACCAGCTCGTACCGGGTCAGGTCAGCGGAGTCCACGAATCGGGTGGACAGGTACGCCCCCGACCGCAACCGTTCCTGCAGGGTGTCCAGCTCTCCACTCCGGCCGTGCTGCGCAAGCAGGCGAGGCCGCAGCCGCTTCATCGTGCCCGGCCCGTGCGACACCACCAGATCCACCAGCGCCCTCGCCACGGTCGGCGCTGCCTCGGGCACGAGCCGCTGGTGCATCCGCTGCTCCTCGGCCAGGACCGCGACCGCATTCCCCGGCTGCACCACCCCCGCCTTCACGCCCGACCACACGACCCCGACCGGGGATTGGGGGTCTGGCTCCACCGCACCCCGACCACTCAACCCCGACGTCCGGGACGTGGCGACCACCTGCGTGGCGACCTTCGCCACCGCGACGGCGCCGCCCTGCCGCAACGACGGCGCATGCTCCGCAACCCACGACGACAACTCCCGCACCGATCGTTCCGACCGGCGGGCCGCCTCCACTGCTGCCACCACCCGCACCGCGCCCGCCCGGGCGGCGACCTCGTCCGCACCGCGCATCACCTCCACGACCTCGCTGTCAGTGCAGCAGGTCAGACCCTCCGACAGCTCCGCAAGCACCTCCAGCGCCGCGCCCACCACGAGCAACCGCTCGGCGAGGATGCGGGGAGTCGGAACCATCACCTCACTTTATTAGTACATTTGTACGACGTCAAGCGGATCGGGTGAACAACAGGCCACCGAACAACAGGCCACCGAACAACAGGCCACTAAACGGGAGCGTACGCACCGAGAACCAGTCGAGATCGCCCAGTGCGCTCGCCAGCGGGATCGGTCAGCCGGTCTCGGCCTTGCGAGGTCGCGAGAGCAGCGTGGCCACGACCTCACGCGCGGTCCGGCCGTGCCGGATGATCGCGTCGACCTGCTCGATGATCGGCACATCGACGCCATGTTTGCGGGCCAATTCGAGAATCGAGGTGCACGACTTGACGCCTTCGGCAGTCTGCCTCGTCACGGCCACCACCTCCTCGACCGACGCGCCCTGACCGAGCCGGACCCCGAAGGAGTGATTGCGCGACAGTGGCGACATACAGGTGGCGATCAGGTCGCCTACCCCAGCCAGCCCGGCAAAAGTGACCGCATCCCCGCCGAGCGCGGTGCCGAGCCGCGTCGTCTCGGCCAGCCCCCGAGTGATGATCGACGCTTTGGAGTTGTCGCCCATGCCGAGACCCTCGGCCATACCGACCGCGAGGGCGATGACATTCTTGACCGCTCCGGCGATCTCGGTGCCGACGACGTCGGTGCCCGTATAGGGGCGGAAGTACGCCGCTGCGCAGGCCGACGCCACCCGTTCGGCAGTCGGCGTGCTGGACGATGCCACAACCGAGGCCGCGGGCTGTTTGGCAGCGATCTCCCTGGCCAGGTTCGGCCCGGACACGATGACGATCCGGTGCGGGTCCACCCCGCCGGCCTCAGCGATCACTTCCGACATCCGCTTGGTCGTGCCGAGCTCGACACCCTTCATCAGGGACACCACGGCGGCGTCCCGAGGCAGCACCGAGCCCCAGGCGGCAAGGTTGTCGCGCAGCGTCTGCGACGGCACGGCGAGCACCACCAGGTCCGCGCCGGACCCCGCCTCCTCCGGGTCACCGGTGGCCCGCACCGTTGCCGGGAGCCGCAGCTGGGGCAGGTAGTCCTCGTTGACGCCGGCGTTCACCTGATCGACGACATCGGGACGGCGGCCCCACATCGTCACCGGCGTCCCGGCATCCGCAAGCACCGCCGCAAAGGCGGTACCCCAACTGCCGGTGCCGAACACCGCGGCCCGGGTCATGACGCCTCCGGCAACCGGCGCGGGCGACCCGTGGGGCTGATGCCGTGGGTCTGCGGGTCGAAAGGCACGGCAGGCGCTCTCGCCCCGCGCAGGACCTCAAGCTCAGCGGTGATCGCCGCGATGATGCGGGCGGTCGCCTCGGCGAGTACCTCGGGAGTGCTGGGTCGGTCGGAGAGGTCGTCCAGATCGACCGGCTCGCCCACGCGCACCTGAACAGCCCGGCGGGGCAGGAGTCGCAGTCGCCGCGAGTAGGGCGCCAGGATGTCGGCCGCGCCCCAGTTCGCGACCGGGATCACCGGGCATCCGGTCTCCAGCGCTACCCGAGCTGCCCCGGTCTTGCCCCGCATCGGCCACAGGTCGGGGTCACGAGTCAGGGTTCCTTCCGGATAGATGGCCACACACGTGCCGGCGCGGACCGCGGCCACTGCAGCGCGGTATGCGTCGGCGGCGTGACGGGAACCGCGGTGCACCGGGATCTGGTCGGCGGCCCGCACGATGGCGCCGATCACCGGCATCCGAAACACCTCGGCCTTGCCGAGAAAGCGTGGCGACACACCCTGGTCGACGAGAAAGTGACCAACCACAAAGACGTCGAGGTAGCTGTAGTGGTTGGTGCAGACCACCCAGCCGCCATGGGTCGGTAGGTGCTCGGCGCCCGACCACGTGCGCCGGGTGAGCACCTTCAGCCAGGGCCGGACCACCGCGATCACGAGCCGGTAGGCGAAGGGCCGAGACCTGTCGGTGGGGGTGGTCACTCGCCGCCTCTCTCGTGGTCTAGGTGGTCGCATCATGGCCGGGCGGAGAGCGGATGTCGAGCGAAACGCGGCGAGTTGGCAGGATCGGCGGGTGACTGCCCTCCCTGCGAACCCGACTGGACCGGACTGGTCGGCGTGGGCGGTGGTGGTGCCGGCCAAGGGTGGGCCGCTGGCAAAGAGCCGCCTCGCGCTCCCGCTGTGGGCGCGCACCGAACTCGCCGACGCCTTCACTCGGGACACTCTCGCCGCCGCGGCCTCGGGGATGCCGCATGCGCACCTGCTCGTGGTTGGTGCCGCACCCGACCTGGTCTCCGGCAGCGCGCCGCATACCGTGGTGGCCGACCCGGGCGGAGGCCTGGACGCGGCCGTCGCCGCCGGCGTAGGCGCAGCCGCACGACTCGGTGCCGCCCGAGCCGCGGTGCTGCTCGCCGACCACCCCGCCCTGCGGCCAACGGAACTCGCCGCCGCGGTCACGGCGTGCGCGGCGCACCAGCGGGCGGTCGTCGCAGACGCCGACGGGTCGGGCACGGCATTGCTGACGTTGCCTGCTGCAGCACCTGTGACCACCGCATTCGGGCCGGGCAGCGCTGCGGCGCACGGCCGGCTCGGATTCACCCCGGTCCAGATCGACGCTCCCGGACTGGCGCTCGACGTCGACGACATTCCTGGATTGTGGCGCGCCGTCGGCCTGGGGGTCGGTCGGCATACCGGCCACGTGCTGCGGCGCGCTAGCCTTCCTGGCGTGCAGGCCACCATGGCGCAGATCCACGACGACGGCTCAGGCACGGCACTCCTCGATGACGGCATCGAGGTCACGGTGTCCGCAGCTGCGGCATCCGCATCGGGGCTCCGACGACTGCGCACCGGCCAGCGGGTCAGCATCGAACTCGATGCGTCGGGGACCGCGGTCACGCGAGTGTGGATCGTCGGTATCGGGCCCGGGGAGACCATCCGCTGACGGTTGTCTCCATCGGTGCGGCGCGGCATCCGCACCGGTGCCATTCGGCACGCTGCTAGTTCGTGGGCCTGCCGGTCGCTCCCGATACCGCCACGGTCCCTCGGCCGCAGCACGGTTCGCCCGAGACTGCGCCCCAGCAACACCGAGGGATGACGCGCGGCGCGGTCAGCGCCGACCAGGTGCCTTCTTGGGTGCGCTGGCCTTGGTGGCGGCAGCCTTCTTGGCGGCAGCCTTGGTAGCCGCCGCCGTCTTGGCCGCAGCCTTGGAGGCGGCAGCCTTGGACGCTCTGGTCTTGGTGGCGGCAGCCTGAGATGTCCCGGCCTTGACGGCCGCCTTCGACGCAGCGCTCTTGGTGCCTGCCGCCTTGGACGCAGCCTTCGTGGAACCCGCGGTCTTGGACGCAGCGTTCTTGGTGCCCGCCGCCTTCGACACAGCGGCCTTCGTGGAACCCGCGGTCTTGGACGCAGCGTTCTTGGTGCCCGCCGCCTTCGACACAGCGGCCTTCGTTGAGCTCGCGGTCTTGGACGCAGCGGCCTTCGTTGAGCTCGCGGTCTTGGACGCAGCGGCCTTCGTTGCCGGTGCCTTCGATGCAGCGCCAACTCGGGCACTGGCCGCCTTCGCCGGCTTCGTCGCGGTGGTCACGCTGGCCCGGCTACTCGCGGCCTTTGTCGCGGTCGGCCCGGCCGACCGTGCCGATGTCGTCTTCCGCACCGGCGCCGCAACCGTGGACCCCGCAGTGCCGGCTGCAGCGCGCCCGGTAGCCGGCGCCGACCGGGGCACGCTGCTGGGCTTGCGGACCCACCCCTTGAATGAGGTGCCCGGACGGAACCGGGGTGCGTTCGCCTTACGGATTCGTACCGACTCGCCGGTGCGCGGGTTGCGGCCGGTCCGAGCGGCGCGTTCGACCCGATCGAACGTGCCGAAGCCGGTGATGGCGACCTTGCCGCCGCGCACGACCTCCCGCACGATCGTGTCGAGGACGGCCTCGAGGGCATCGTTGGCGTCCTTGCGGTTGCCCAGCTTCTTCTCTAGTTCCCTGACGAGGTCTGCCTTGTTCACGTGATCCAACTCCATCGGTTGACGAGAGTCGGGTACCGGACCCGACGATGCGCTGGCCGGTCGACGAACGCCACCGGCTCAGTCCGACGGTATGCCTCTGGGTCAGGTAGGTCCATCACCGGCGCGGCGTGTTTGTCGTTGCGGCACAACGCATTCACCGTCAGACATTGCGCGCAAACCCTACTCGTAGACCGCGGTCAGGGCGCAGCGAACCGCCCACCCGCACACCGAAGTCAGGCAATACCGTTGCGGCACAGCAGATTTTCTGCCGATCACGCCATCGTCGGCTTCCAGGACGGCCGGCCAGCCTCGTACTCGGAGATCCGATCAGCATGCCGGAGCGTCAGACTGATGTCGTCCAGACCCTCGAGCAGCCGCCACCGGGTGTACTCATCGATCTCGAACGACGCCACGATGTCGCCGGCAGTGACCGTGCGAGACACGAGGTCGACGGTCACCGAGGCACCTGGTTCGTTCTCCAGCAGCTTCCACAGCAGCTCGACGTCATCCTGGGCACACAGCGCAGTGAGCAGGCCGCCCTTCCCGCTGTTACCGCGGAAGATGTCGGCGAACCGGCTCGAGATCACGACCCGGAAGCCGTAGTTCATCAGAGCCCACACCGCGTGTTCGCGAGACGAGCCGGTACCAAAATCGGGACCAGCCACCAGAACTGAACCCCCGGAGTAGGAGGGGTGGTTAAGCACAAAGGTGCTGTCGCCGCGCCAGGCCGCGAAGAGGCCGTCCTCGAACCCGGTGCGAGTCACCCGCTTGAGGTACACGGCCGGGATGATCTGGTCGGTGTCGACATTGCTCCGCCGCAGTGGGACGCCGATACCGGTATGCGAGACGAACTTCTCCATCAGACCGACACTCCCTCGCGCACCGGCTCCAGATCAGCCGGCCCCGACAACGTCCCTCGCACCGCCGTAGCCGCCGCAACCAGCGGGCTCACCAGGTGAGTTCGCCCGCCCTTGCCCTGGCGGCCCTCGAAGTTTCGGTTGCTCGTCGATGCGCTGCGCTCCCCCGGTGCCAACTGGTCAGGGTTCATCCCGAGACACATCGAGCACCCGGGAAGCCGCCACTCGGCGCCAGCCTCGGTGAACACCGCATCAAGCCCTTCCGCCTCGGCCTCCAGCCGAACCCGCGCCGACCCTGGCACGACCAGCATTCGCACGCCCTCGGCCACCCGCCTGCCGTGGATGACGTCCGCGACAGCCCGCAGATCCTCGATCCGGCCGTTGGTGCACGAACCGACGAAAACGGTGTCGATGGGGATGTCGCGCAGCGGCGTACCCGGCGTCAGGCCCATGTACTCCAGGGCTCGACGCGCAGTGACCCGATCACCCTCGTCGGCCATCAACTCGGGGTCGGGGACGGTGTCACCCAGCGGCGCACCCTGGCCCGGGTTCGTACCCCAGGTAACAAAGGGGGTGAGGGTGGAGGCGTCGAGCACCACCTCAGTGTCGAAGACGGCGTCGTCATCCGTGCGCAGTTCGCTCCACACGGCCATCGCGGCATCCCAGTCAGCGCCGGTCGGGGCCCGGTCACGGCCGTGCAGGTAGGCATAGGTGGTCTCGTCCGGGGCGATCATGCCGGCTCGTGCACCAGCCTCGATCGACATGTTGCACACCGTCATCCGGGCTTCCATGGACAGGGCTCGGATGGCGCTGCCGCGGAACTCGATGACGTGACCCTGCCCACCACCGGTGCCGATTCGGGCGATCACCGCGAGCACGATGTCCTTGGCGGTGACACCCTCGGCGAGGTCGCCGTCAACCGTGACTGCCATCGTGCGGAATGGCGCCAGCGGCAAGGTCTGCGTTGCCAAGACGTGCTCGACTTCGGAGGTGCCGATCCCGAAAGCCAGCGCACCGAAGGCCCCATGCGTCGAGGTGTGACTGTCGCCGCAGACGATCGTGGCACCGGGCTGGGTGAGACCGAGCTGCGGGCCGACCACGTGCACGATCCCCTGCTCGGCGTCGCCCATCGGGTAGAGCGTAACGCCGAACTCGGCACAGTTGCGGCGCAACGTCTCGACCTGCGTGCGGCTGACTGGGTCACTGATCGGGCCCGGCACCGTGGGTACGTTGTGGTCCTCGGTCGCGAGCGTGAGGTCGGGGCGACGAACCGGGCGGCCGGTGAGCCGGAGACCGTCGAACGCCTGGGGGCTGGTCACCTCGTGGAGCAGATGAAGGTCGATGTAGAGCAGGTCGGGCTCCCCATCACCTCGGCGCACCACGTGCGACTCCCAGACCTTCTCGGCCAATGTGCCCGGCATCCGGCCACCTCTCCCGCCACTTGCTGCTCTGCGCCGCGACCACCGCGGCCGGATACTCTTAGGGGCGAGCCGGGACCGTTGAGCCGCCGCACCGCGCCTTGTCGAGCGTGACATGCGGTACTGACGGGCGAGCTTGCGTCTCGGGAAATGAGACGCGAGTATCACCCCATGGACAATTCCTCGGGTGTCGGGGTGCTCGACAAGGCGGCAGTCGTGCTGTCCGCACTCGAGGCCGGGCCGTCGACCCTTGCTCAGTTGGTGTCGGCTACCGGCCTCGCCCGGCCCACCGCGCACCGCCTCGCAGTCGCGCTAGAGCATCACCGTCTCGTGACCCGCGACCTCCAGGGCCGATTCATTCTCGGACCGCGTCTGGGCGAGCTGGCCGCAGCCGCCGGTGAGGATCGACTCCTAGGCGCCGCTGGCCCAGTACTCGGTGCGCTGCGCGACCACACCAACGAAAGCGCCCAACTGTTCCGCCGCCAGGGCGAGTATCGGGTGTGCGTCTCGGCAGCCGAGCGTCCGGTGGGTTTGCGCGACAGCGTTCCGATCGGCGCCGCACTCTCGATGCGCGCCGGGTCAGCCGCCCAGGTATTGCTCGCCTGGGAGGATCCTGACCGGCTGCATCGCGGGCTCCAGGGCGCCGCCTTCACCGCCACCGCGCTCTCGGGGGTACGCCGCCGCGGCTGGGCGCACAGTGTGGGAGAGCGCGAACCCGGCGTCGCATCGGTGTCGGCACCGGTGCGGTCGCCCGTGGGCCGGGTCATCGCGGCGGTCTCGATCTCCGGGCCGATCGAGCGGTTGTCCCGCCAGCCCGGACGGCTGCACGCCGCCACCGTCATGGCTGGCGCGGCCAAACTCACCGAGGTATTGGCCCGCCACGCCGTCCACCACGAGGCGCAGACCCGCACCTGACGTCGCGCGTGTTCGGGACCGGCCCCTCGCCAACAACAGGCAGGGGCGTGGTACGGGAGACGCCCCTGCGCCACCTTCCGTACCACGCCGGCTCTCCCTCCCGGGGCCTGCATGGGAGCCGGCGTCGTGAGACCACGACCGGCCGCCGCTAACTTCGCGAGAGTGCTACGGGACAAACCGTACCGTCAGGAACGTTTAAACGGACCACCCGTCCGGGGTGTTTTTTCATTTTCTCCCTCCATCGTCCCGCGGTCGGGCCCCGAATCGCCAGGTCGGCGGGCCACGACACGAAGCCCGGATGACGACCCGCGACGCTCGCGATCGGGGCGCCTCCGCCCGTCATCCCACCCGCTACGGCCCTCAGAACGTCGCGTCGACGACCTGCCAGAAGTGCTCACGCAGTTCGTATCTGGTCCGTTCGTCGAGCTCGTAGACGCCGAGCGTCGCGGACACGTCCATCAACAGGGTGCGATCGACATCGGCGCGGATGTGCGGGCGTCCGCGGGTGAGGTCCTGTTTGGTCGCTTCTGTCGAGCCGAGCGCCAACGAGGCAACCACCTTGCGACACACATACGCGAGGGCTGCCTCGACCTCACCGGCGGCCCGCGGCGCCCCGGCCGACAGAACACCGCGTGGGTCGGCGGCACGGCCATCACCGGTGGTGGTGGACCACGCCACGGCCGTCCCGGCCCGGATCGCCGGCGCCTCCGACCGGGCCAGCCGGAGAACGTCATCGGGCCGGCTCGCGCGCGCCAGGTCGGCCGGCGTCGGTATCGACCGCGTACTCGGAGGCTCCGACTCGACCGTGCTCTCCGGCGGCGGGGCGTCGGAGGACGCCGCTGGTGGCGGCATCGAGCGGCGCACCGCGGAGTCGATGACCTCGGCGTCGACCAGGATGACGCCGTCCGCCTCGCGCTGCAGGTGTCGAGCAATGGCATGAGGACGGCCACGCTCGTCGGGCACCGCCATGACGATCACCTGCACGCCGTGCCCTTGGGCTTCCTCGACGGCCTCGGTCAGATCATCGTCGCCAGAGACCAGGTACATCACGTCCGCGACCCCGTTGCGGCCATGGGTCGCAAGGTCGAGCCCCAGCCGAACGTCGACGCCCTTTTGGTCACCGGTGAACGACCGCCGCCCTAACCGCAGTTTGACCTTCGGCAGCATTCCCACGGTTTCCTGGGTCTGGTCCGCTTGGCCGCCGGGCCGACCACCGGAGTCGTACCAGTTCACTCGGAGCATCGCCAGGCCGCTGTCCTGCTCAGCCTGCGCGATCAAGCCGTCGATCAGCGACCCGTAGGCGACCACAACGCCACCGCGCAGCGAGGTACCGGTGACCCGAGTCGCGGCCGCCGCGAGCAGATAGCCGACGTCAACATAGAGCGCGCAATGAGACCTCACGACACTTCTCCTTCCTTGCCGACGTCCCGACCGACCGTGTGGACACGCGTCACCTCGTGCAGCGCCGCGACTCGGTCGGCCCGCCTGGCACCACGGCATCCGGGAACGGGACGGCCGATCCGAGCCGACGTATTCGGCAGCGCCACAATGAAATCAGCGGGCGCCGGGCGCGGATGTGCCGAGTTGTTTCGGCGACCGAGACAGCCTCGTTCGCCACCGTACCTGGGCGCATGGGCCGAACCCTAGAGCGGACACCGATCCGCACACGGACGAAACGCCGACCGCGCGCCGTTCTCCCGGTCGGCCCGA
>JBOFLG010000073.1:0-9947 GCA_051657745.1 Dermatophilaceae bacterium
GCTCGACCAGGAGAACGAGGCCAACCTCGGGGGTCAGGCAGGGTGGGGCCTCGGCGGGATGTTCCTCGTGGACACCCCTGAGCAGCGGCGCCTGGGCATCAGCGACTCTCCCGAACTGGCCTGGCAGGACTGGGAGGGCGCCGCCGCGTGGGACCGGCTCGTGGGCCCCGGCGGCGGGCCGGGCGCCGACCACTGGGGCCGGCGCTGGGCCCAGGCGTACGTCGAGTGGGCGGCCGGCGAAATGTACGACTGGGTGCGCTCGGTTGGGGTCTCGTTCGTCCCAATTGTCGGGTGGGCTGAGCGAGGCGACGGCACGAGCAGTGGCCACGGCAACTCGGTTCCGCGGTTCCACATCCCGTGGGGCACGGGTACCGGTGTCGTCGCACCGTTCGAGGCCAAAGTCCGTGAGCACGTCACAGCGGGCCGGGTGTTCTACCGCCCCCGGCACCGGGTGGACCACCTGGTCACCGCAGCCGGCGCTGTTGTCGGAGTAAGTGGTTCGGTGCTCGCGCCGGACCAGTCGCCTCGTGGGGTGGCGAGCACCCGGGACACCGTCGGGGAGTTCGAGTACGGCGCCCAGGCGGTCGTCGTGGCGTCCGGCGGCATCGGTGGCAACCACGACCTGGTGCGGGCCCACTGGCCCCAGCGGCTCGGTCGCCCGCCCGTCGACCTGGTAACCGGGGTCCCTGCCGCCGTGGACGGGCGGATGCTCGCCATTACCGAGAAGGCCGGCGGCACGGTGGTCAACCGCGACCGGATGTGGCACTACGTCGACGGTGTGCAGCACCCGGACCCGGTCTGGTCGGGCCACGGCATCCGCATCGTCCCGGGACCCAGCGGGATGTGGTTCGACGCCCTGGGCGACCGGCTGCCCGGTCCGTACTACCCGGGGTTCGACACGCTCGGAACGTTGGGTCATCTCCGGCGCCAGGGGTTCGACCACTCGTGGTTCGTGCTCAACCGGTCGCTGGCCGGCACGGAGTTCATGCTCTCCGGGTCCGAGCAGAATCCCGTCCTCACCGAGCGGCGGATCAGCGCCGTGCTGCGTCAGTCGATCACCAGGGTTCAGCCCGCCGTGCAGGAGTTTCTCGACCAGAGTGCTGACTGCGTGATCGCCGACTCCCTGCTCGAGCTGGTCGAGCGGATGAATGCCCTCACTCCGGCCACCCCGGTCGACTTCGCCCACCTCAAGCGACAGATCGTCGAGCGCGACCGTCAGGTCGATCACCGGTTCACCAAGGATGGCCAGATCGCCGCGATCCGGGCGGCGCGCGGCTACCGCGGCGACCGGCTGACCAAGCGTGTGCACCCGCTGGTTCGGATCCTCGACCGCGAGCACAGCCCGATGGTGGCGGTGCGGCTGCGGGTGTTGCCGCACACCACCCTGGGCGGTCTGCACACCGACCTCACCGGCCGGGTACTCGGGCTCGACGGATCACCAGTGCCGGGTCTCTTTGCCGCCGGTGAAGCCTCCGGCTTCGGTGGCGGTGGGGTCCACGGCTACCGCGCGCTCGAGGGCACTTTCGTCGGCGGCTGCCTGTTCAGCGGGCGCGCGGCGGGGCGGGCCGCGGCAGCGGCACCCTGACCCGGGCGAGTCGGGGCGTCGGGGATGCAGAGTGTGGCGCCGACCCCGACCCCGACCCGGCCCCGCCCCCCGACCCCGACGCGGGTGCCGGGGCTAGAGGTATTGCCCGGTGCCTGGGGCGCCGCCAGATTCGAGCGCCGAGTGGCGCGGGTTCGACATCCCGGTATCTGGACCGCCAGACCCGGTGGCTCCGGGCGGCAGGGCGCGCATCTGCTGAAGCTGAGACTGGGCCGCCATCTGCTGCGCGACCAGCGCGGTCTGGATGCCGTGGAACAGGCCTTCGAGCCAGCCGACGAGTTGGGCTTGGGCGATCCGTAGCTCAGCATCGGAGGGTGCTTCGTCGCGAAACGGCAACGCGATGCGGTCGAGTTCTTCGACCAGCTCGGGAGCGAGGCCGTCCTCGAGTTCGGTGAGCGAACGGCGGTGGATGTCAGCGAGCCGGGTCCGGCCGCGTTCGTCGAGCGGCGCGCTCCGTACCTCCTCGAGGAGCTGCTTGACCATCGATCCGATCCGCATGACCTTCGCTGGCTGCTCGACCAGGTCGGCGGGGTTGGTGGCGCGGCGTCGGCCGCCGGGCGCGTGGTCGCCGTCCGGAGCCTGGCCGTCGTCGGGCGCGTGGTCGGCGTCCGGAGCCTGGCCGTCGTCGGGCGCGTGATCGCTGCCGAACGGCTGGTGGTGGGCGACCCCCATCCCGTCGGGCGTGACGACGACGACGCGGTCGCCGTCGGTGCTGATGGTGGCGGCGATGGTGCCCTTGTCGTCGGCGCGGTCGTCGGCGCGGTCGTCGGCGCCGGGCTGCGGCAGGTCGGTCATACCGTCATCCTGCCCTGTCGGGCGCGAGGGTGTCAGACCCGGGAGCGGGTCGCGTCGCCACCGCTCAGTCGCTGCGCGAGCCATACCGGCAGGATCGACACCACGACCAGGACCACGGCGACCACGGTGACCACCGGTGCCTGGTTGGGGCGGAACAGGTTGGTGAAGATCCAGATTGGCAGGGTCGGGGTGCCCGGGCCGGCGGTGAAGGTGGTGACGACGATCTCGTCGAACGAGAGCCCGAAGGCGAGTACTGCCCCGGCGACGAGCGAGGGCGCGAGCAGCGGCAGGGTGACCCGTCGGAAGGTGGTCCACGGGCCGGCTCCGAGGTCCGCCGACGCCGCCTCGAGCGAGGTGCCCATCCGGCGAAGTCGGGCCGTCGCATTGTTGAAGACCACCACGATGCAAAACGTCGCATGCCCCACGATCACGGTGAACAGCCCGGCGGGGATGCCGAGCACGGGCGTGAGCAGCCCGGTGATCACCGACTGCAGCGCGAGCCCGGTGACGATGCCGGGCAGGGCGATGGGCAGGACGACGAGCAGGTTGATCGCGCTCTTGCCGAAGAAGTCGTATCGGGCTAGTGCCATGGCGAGCAGCGATCCGAGGACGAGCGCGATCGCGGTCGCGCCGAGCCCTGCCTGCACGGAGGTCAGCAGCGACTCCCGCGGACCGGACGCGGCGAATGCCGTCGACCACCACTGCGTGGTGAACCCGCTCGGTGGCCAGCCGAGGGTGCGGTCCTGGTTCACGGAGTTCACCAGCACGACCAGCAGCGGTCCGTAGACGAAGCCGAGCACCAGCGCGGCGAACGTGTACCAGGCGGCGCGGGAACGGCGCGAGGGCGTCATCGGCGCTGCCTCCTACAGGTTGTCGAGGGCGCCGGTGCGCCGGATGGCGAGCAGGTACAGGACCATGACCACGACCGACACCGAGCCGAGGGCGGCGGCGAACGGCAGGTCGAGGGTGGTGTTCTGGAGCACCGCAGTGCCGAGCACCTGTAGTTTCCCGCCGACGATCGACACGGCGATGTAGTCGCCGAGCGAGAGCGAGAACGTGAAAACGGTGCCGGCGGCCACGGACGGGACGATGGCGGGAAGTACGACGCGCTGGAATGTCGTCCACGCGCCGGCGCCGAGGTCCGCCGACGCCTCGAGGTGCGACTCCGGAAGCCGGTCCAGCCCGGCGTACACCGGGAGCACCATGTACGGCAGCCACAGGTAGGTGAGGGTCAGCACGACCGCGGTGAGGCCATAGCCGGGCGTCGCGCCGAACGTCGAGTCGAGCACGCCACTCGGCTGCAGCATCGCCCGCCAGGCGTACGCCTTGACCAGGTACGAGGCCCACAGCGGCACGAGCACCAGCGCGACGACCAGCCCTCGCCACCGCGGCGGCACGACCCGGGCCATGAACCACGCGAATGGCACGGCCACCAGGATGCACAGCACGGTGACCAGCCCGGCGATGAGCACGGTGCGCACGATCATGCCGGGATAGACGCCAGTGAGCACCTCGCGATAGTTCTCCAGCGACGGCTCACGGACCACCCGCCCGGTGAAGGAGTCGGTGGTGAAAAACGCCGTCGCAAAGATCATCGCGAGCGCCCCGAGGTAGGCCACACCCAGCCAGGCCAGGGGCGCGGCGAGCAGGCCCGCGGGTAGCCGGCGGCGCATCGTCATCCCTCCTCGGTGGTGGTCTCGGATGCCGCTCGTCGGGTGAGCGGGGACGGGCCCGCCGGTGCCGAACATCCGGCGGGCGCCACGGCCAGGTCAGCGGTTGCGGATCTCGGTCCAGGCTTTGGTCCAGGCGGCGTAGTCGGTGCACTTCACGTCGGTGCGGCCGTCCAGGCAGGCCTCGATCGGAGTGGTCCAGTAGGCGATCTTCGAGAAGTACTCCTCGTCCTCGGCGTGGAACACCTCGCAGTGCTTCGGGTTGGTGGTCTCGGCGCACGCCTTCTTGTTGCCCGGGGCCTCGCCGAAGTACTCGGCGATGGCGGCGTTGGTTTTCGGCGACACGAGGTGGTCGATCAGTTTGTAGGAGCAGGTGGTGGCCGTGCTCTTGGCGTTCACCATCCAGGTGTCCGACCAGCCGGTCGCCCCCTCCTTCGGGAGCACGACCTCGACCGGCGCCTTCTCGGCCTTGGCCAGGTTGGCGATGACCTGCCACGTCGTACCGACCGTTGACGAGCCCGACTTGAACGCCTGGATCTCCTTGAGGTAGTCGCTCCAGTACTCGCTCACGTTCGCGCTCTGCTTCTTCAGCAGGTCGACCGCGGCGGCGAGCTGCTTCTGGTCCAGGGCGTAGGGGTTGGTGATGCCGAGGTCGGGCTGGGTCGCCTTGAGGTAGACGGCGGCGTCGGCGATGTAGATCGGGGAGTCGTAGGCGGTGACCTTGCCGGCCTGCGCGCCGGGTGCGTCGAACACCACCGACCAGCTGTCGGGTGCGGGGGTGACCAGGTCGGTGCGGTACATCAGCAGGTTTGCGCCGCGGCCGTGTGGGATGCCGTACATCTGGCCCTTCACCGAGTTCCAGGGTTTGTTTTTCAGGGTCTCGAAGATGTCGGGGTAATTGGTGACGAGCGAGGTGTTCATCGGCGCGACATCCCCTCCGGCGATGAGCCGCAAGGTGGCGTCGCCCGATGCCGACACGACGTCGTACTGTCCGGTGCGCATCAGTTGCACGGCTTCGTCCGACGTGCCGAAGGTCTTGACCGAGACCTGGCACCCGGTCGCCTTCTCGAACGGGGTCACCCAGTCGGCGTCGGGGCTGGTGGAGCCGTCCTCCACGTAGCCGGGCCAGGCCAGCACGCTGACCTTCCCTTCTGGGGTGCCGAGTGCGTCGAGTTGCTTCAGGTCGGGCACCTCGAAGCCACCAGCGACGGTGTCTGGGCTGTCGCCGGACCCGGAGTCCGATGAGCCGCAGGCGGTGAGAGCGAGTGCGGCGGCCGCGGCGGTGGCGCCGAGACGGAGGGTGGACGTGCGCATGGAGTGCTCCTCGAGGATCGGTGGGCGGGGGCGCCGGGGGGCGTCAGGTGGGACCGGAAACGTGGATGAGATGCTGTGGCGCCCAGCGCAGTTCGACCTGAGCGCCGCGTACCACGCCGTCCGGCGGGTCGCGACGACCGTTCTGCTCGAGCACGACGAGCCGTCCCCCGGCCGCGACGTCGACGACGTACCGGGTGACCGGGCCGGCGTAGACGATCTCGGTGAGCGTCCCTGGTGCACGCACGTCGTCATCCGAGCGAGGCAAGCCGGGGGAGCCGGGCAGTTCGAGCCGGATCTTCTCGGGCCGGATGCCGACCGTCCCGTCGGTGCCCAGGATCGCGCGCGCGGCGGCCCCGCTGAGCAGGTTCGAGGTGCCGACGAAACCGGCGACGAACGCGCTGGCGGGGCGCTCGTAGACGTCGCGGGCGGTGCCGACCTGCTCGACCCGGCCGGCGTCGAGCACGGCGACCCGGTCGGACAGGGTCAGGGCCTCGTCTTGGTCGTGGGTGACGAAGAGGAAGGTAATCCCGACGTCCCGCTGGATCGCCTTGAGCTCGACCTGCATCTGCTCGCGGAGCGTGAGGTCGAGCGCTCCCAGCGGCTCGTCGAGGAGCAGTACCTCGGGCCGGTTGACCAGTGCGCGGGCCAGCGCCACCCGCTGGCGTTGGCCACCGGAGAGTTGGCTCGGCCGCCGCCCGCCGAGGCTGGTAAGGCGCACCTGGTCGAGAGCCTCTCCGGCACGCCGGCGGCGCTCGGCGGTCGCCACCCCCGCGACGCGCAGGCCGTATTCGACGTTGTCGAGCACGCTCAGGTGCGGGAACAGGGCGTAGTCCTGGAACACGGTGTTGACGTTGCGGCGGTGGGGCGGGTGGGCGGTGACATCGGTGCCGCCGAGGATGACGACGCCGGCGCTCGGTTCCTCGAACCCGGCGATCATTCGCAGCACCGTCGTTTTTCCCGAACCGGACGGCCCCAGCACTGAGAAGAACTCGCCGCGACGTACCTCCAGGTCGATGCCATCGACGGCGACGACCGGTGGCGACCCGGGGAACTCCTTGCGTACCTGGCGGAGGGCGACCGCGACGTCATCCTGGCCCATCGCGCCTCCTGATCCAGCCCGGGCGCCGTCGCCCGGGCTGTGCGGCCAAAACGTATGACTCCGTGGGGGTGGCGTCAAGGATCGCCAGGTGTGGCGTCAGGCACGGCCGCCGACAGGCTGCGCGAGGCCACCGTCATCCGGCACTGCGAGGATCAGAGAACCGTCATTCGCCGGCGGTATGCCGGCCGCCGAGAACCCCTCACACAATCAACGCCAGAATCACCTCTCATCGAATAAGACACTCACTCGCTGCACGCGTGACACCTGACTTTCACATCAGGACACCTGTCGGCGTCGATGCTGGTCCGGTCCTGGATCCTGGAACGACTCGACCGAGAGCGCTCCGTCTGAGCGGCCCGCCAACCCAGGTCCGGATGACGCGTTGACGCCGTCGCGCCGGATGTCGTTCAGCAGCAGGGTGATCCGCGTGAGCACCCGGCGATCTTGTGCTTGCCGCCAGAGGTAGTCCGCCCAGGCGTTCTCGTCCCAGACGAGCAGCACCTCAGTCGGTCTCGGCCAGCTCGTGTGCGGTGCCACGGCCGGCTTCGAGGTGCTCCATTGAGTCGAGGAGGCGCCGCGCGTTGGCCGGCGAGCGCAGGAGGTAGGCCGTCTCGCGCAGCGACTCGTAGTCCTCCAGGGAGACGATGGCCACGGGCTCGTGCCCGGCTCGGGTGATGACCACCTCCTCCCGGTCGTCGATGACCCTGTCGAGCACCTGGGCGTACCGTGCGCGAGACTCGGCATAACGTCCGCATGGCAACCTCATGTACGGATTGCTGTACGTCACTGGCCAGTGGCAAGGGCAACCGCGACCCACTCGAGGAGCAAGTAGAGGATGACGCGTGCTTCCACCTCTGGGTCTTGGCCGAGTTCCGCGCAATCTCACGCGATACCACCGACGCAGCCCGGTCGATTCGACGCTAGGACACTGCCCACTGCCACCGACATCATGCGACCTGCCGCTAACGCAGGTGACGTGACTTGTACACGTGTGCACAAGTCACGTCATCTGCTTGATTTGCTACTGCGAAACGGTTTCGTCGGGCCTCACTTACGTCCTGTACAACCGTACCCGGCGAGGTTGTTGACAGCATTCCTGAGAAGCCTGTCTTCGCGTGGAACATATTTCCAATAAGTATAAAAACGGCCTACCCCATTTGGGGTGTTGCACTGAATGTGAAGCGCTCTCCACGTCGTCTTCGTAGCCTTAAACCAGACACTTCCATACGCGCGGGGAGTGAAGTCTCTTGCGGATGAAGTGGCTGGTAGGAGCAAGGCGCCAGCAGAGACAGCCACTAAAAGCAACCCAAACTTACCCATGGGTCGAGCTGGTTGTCGAGTTCTCTTGGATTTCACGCCGATCATCTTAGGAAAATGCTTTCGGTGTAGAGTCGAAGTCAGGAGTCTAGAGACTTCTAACGCGGAAACGCCTCTCCTGGGCTCATGTTCGTGCCATCAGGACGTCACGCGGACATTGACGGGATGATAGCTCGCGTCAGTTGCTTTTTCCAGTGACCTGCGCGTCTAAAAATTTAGCAAAAGCCTCAGATTTTGCCAACCAGGGAAACAATTAGTCGCATGTCGGTGCGGCCGAAATTAAACAAAATCGAAAGACGGGTCTAATTGCGATAGAGTCATGTTGTGCCTATTGTTTCGGTTGATGCGGACGAGCGAGTTGTTCTTCTGAATTGGAAGAAGCATGCGGACACGATGATTCTTTTCCGCATGAAGTCTGAGGCCGTCCCGTATGCGTCGGTGGGTGTTGGTGTCAGGGTCGCGGCAAGTTCGGGTGGTCGTGGGTTGGCCTGGGGGTTTGTGGTGGTGTGAGCGGCGTGGCGGCTGGGATGGGTGCGGCCTTCGGGGTTGAGATTGGAGTTCTCACACCGCCCGTCTCACCGAGAGGCCACACCCGCCGATGTCATCTTCGCCCACTCATGCCGCGATCACTGCCAGGACACAGTCGTTGGTGTCGGTCCTGGGTCAGTTGGTTGATCCTCGGGGGCGGTGGGGTTGGCGCTACCCATTGACCGGGTTGGTCGCTGCGGGGGTCGCGGCGACCCTGGCCGGTGCGCGTTCGTTCACCGGGATCGCGCAGTGGTTGGCCGATCAGGACGCGTCGGTGGTGGTGGCGTTGGGGCTGGACCAGCAACGACGGGCGCCCTCGGAGTCGGTGTTCCGGCGGCTGTTCGCCCGGCTGGACCCGGAGACGTTGGACGCGGTGCTCGGGGCGCCCACGCATCATGGCCACCCTGCGCAACACCGCCATCAGCCTGCACGGCCTCACCGGCGCCACCAACATCACCGCAGCCTTACGCCACCACCACCACCGACGACCAGACAAGATCATCACCCTCCTGACCAGCACAAACACGACTTTGCCGTGACGCTGGCCGAGAAACTCTCACCCAATGAACGCCAGAAGCACCGCTTATCGAATGGAACCCTCACTCACCACAAGCGTTACGGCATTGTTATGCCGCGTCGATGGTTCGCTTGTTGCGCGGCTGCGAAAACGCTTTTACGGTAATTCCGATTCCCTCACCGCCGAGGCGCTCACCCGCTCCGGCGCGATCAGTGAAAATGGAGGCAGGCAATGGCCCTCAGTTCTAGGCGCCGTATCGCGGCGCTCTCCGGAGTCATCGCGGTGGCCCTGACCGCGACGGCCTGCGGGTCCAGCGATGGTGGCAGCAGCGACAGCGGCGGCGGAGACGCGGCATCCACCATCGACTGCGCGCCTTACACGGCGTTCGGCGACCTCAAGGGCAAGACCGTCACGATGTACGCCTCGATCACCACGCCCGAGGACGAGCCGCTGACGAACTCGTTCACACCGTTCGAAGAGTGCACCGGCGTCACCGTCAAGTACGAGGGCTCGAAGGAGTTCGAGGCCCAACTCCCGGTGCGGCTCAAGGGTGGTAACGCTCCCGACCTTGCCCCGGTCCCCCAACCCGGCCTGCTCCAGACGTTCGTCAAGGACGGGTATGTCAAGGAGGCGCCACCGGAGGTGGTGGCCAACGTCGACAAGAACATGCCGGACTTCAAGGAGTACGGCACCGTTGACGGCAAGTTCTACGCCGCGGCGTTGGGCGCGAAAGTCAAGTCCTTTGTCTGGTATAGCCCGGGCAAGTTCAAGGAGAAGGGCTACCAGATCCCGAAGACCTGGGACGAGTTGCTTGCCCTGACTGAGAAGATCGCCACCGACAACCCCGACGACAAGCCGTGGTGTGCCGGTATCGAGTCCGGTGACGCCACCGGCTGGGCGGCCACCGACTGGATGGAGGACATCCTCCTACGCACCGGCGGTCCGGAGACCTACGACAAGTGGGTCAAGCACGAGATCCCGTTCAACGACCCGGCAATCCTCGCGACGATCGCCGAGGCGGGAAAGATTCTCAAGAACCCGAAATACGTCAACGGCGGCTACGGCGACGTGAAGACCATCGCCTCGACCTCGTTCCAGGATGCC
>JBOFLG010000074.1:0-14178 GCA_051657745.1 Dermatophilaceae bacterium
ATGTGTTAGCGAGGGACTCCTGACTCGCCGAAACGGCGAGGGAACCGGCACGAGTGGAGTGCGTAACCGATGCGAGAGGTGGACGCATACGGCAGATCCAACCGCAGCGGACCGGCCCGGTCAATACCCCCGCTCTCGATGGGCGCCCATCCCGGCCCCGGGGTGCTTGCGGAGATCGAATTACCCTGCGGCACAACACTTCTCGGTCAACTTATGGATTGGACAGTCACACAAGTTGGCTGGTGCCGCACGGGCGGCGCGAGAGTCGTCCCGGCCGGCCCCATTGAACCGGACGCCACCCCGTGTGTGAGCAAACGCACGGCAAGAGTCCGCGAGGTGATTCTCGATCACGACCATGGGCACCTTCGTGTGCGTCACAGGCTCAACGGCATTGCGACCCTCCGTGGACATCACACGTGGGATGCCCACGCCACCCGCGCCTGCCCGACATCCGCCGCCAAACGAGCCGCCTATGCCGCTCTGGCTGCCGGCATGCCGGCAATACGAGCTTGTCGAACGTGGGCGGGCAGGGCGTCCCTGCGTGGTGACGGTGCGGGGCCCGTGACCTCGGTGAAGGACCACGCGGTGGCCGGGCCGCGGGATGTGCCCGACGGGCAGGTGTCGTTGTGGTTGGTGTGGCACACGCGGTGGTGGCGGTGCCGAGGAGGCTGGAGGTCGCGGAGTGGGTTCAGGCTCAGCCTGATTCGTGGTGGGCCGCACCACCCACCGCCGCGCCATACGCTGGGCCTGCACTCGTCACCACCGACGAGCCGCAGCCACGACCAACCAGGTGCCTGTCCACGTTCGATGAGCCACCAATCGACTCCAACGAGGCCCAGGAGAATCGACCCGCCCAGTGTCGGATCGCCGGAATACGAGGATGCGGACTGCGCTACGCAGTTGCCTGGAAGACCGAACTCAGGTGTGGGCTCGGGAACGGCGGGGAGAGGGTCAGCCGGTCGAGTCGGTCAGGTGGTGTAGTGGGCATCGAGGAGGTCCCGGTACTTGTCCGAGACGACCTTGCGCTTGAGTTTGAGACTGGGGGTGAGTTCGCCATCCTCGACGGTGAGGTCGTGGTCGAGAAGGGTGAACTTCTTGATGGTCTCCCAACGGTTGAGCCCGGCGTTGAGCTGGTCGATGTAGCCCTGGACCATGTCGCGGCAGGCCTGCGACGCCACGACCTCGGCGTACGGTCGGCCCGCCATCCCAGTGTTGGCAGCCCACCCGGCGATGCCGTCGGGGTCGAGGGTCACCAGGGCCGATACAAAGTTACGATCGGCGCCAAAGACGACGAGCTGACTCGCGTAGGGGCACAAGCCCTTGAACGTTGACTCGATGATTGACGGCGCCACGTACTTGCCACCGCTGGTCTTGAACAAGTCCTTCTTGCGGTCGGTGATCGTGAGGAAGCCGCGGTCGTCGAGTTCACCGATGTCGCCGGTATGCAGCCAGCCGTCGTCGTCGATGGCCTCGGCCGTGGCGTCAGCGTTGTTGTGGTAGCCCTCCATGTTCCCAGGGCCGCGCAGTAGCACCTCGCCGTCCTCGGCGATCCGTACCTCTGTTCCCGGCAACGGCCAACCGACCGTGCCGTAGCGGTACGAGGCGGTGCGGTTGACGAACGACGCAGCGCTGGTCTCGGTCATGCCGTAGCCCTCGGCGATCTGCATCCCCATCCCGTCAAACCAGCGTGCCACGTCCTGGTTGAGCGCCGCCGAGCCGGAGATGAAGAAGCGCACCCGGCCGCCGAAGCGCCGGCGGATCTTCGCGCCAACGAGCGCGTCGGTGACCACGTGCTTCATCGAAAGCAGGCCCGAAGGCTTCAGGCCCTGCTCGCGCAGCACGGACACCTGTCGCCCATAGTCGCACGCCGCGAGGAAGAGCTTGTGCTTCACCCCGCCTTCTTGCTCCATCATCATGGATATCCGGGCATACGCCTTTTCGAAGATCCGTGGGGCCGCGCCCATGAATGTCGGGCGCACGACCGCGAGGTTGTCGACGATCTTGTCGATGCGCCCATCGATGGCGGTCGGGAAACCGATCTGAAGTGGCAGGGTGAGTAGGACCTTGCCGAACACGTGGGCGAGCGGTAGCCAGAGGTACTGGAGGTCCTTGGCGGAGAGGATGTTGATGGCCTCGGTGGCTGCACCCTCGTAGGTCCAGGAACTGTGCCGCAGCCGGACCCCTTTCGGCCGACCGGTCGTGCCTGAGGTGTAGATGATGGTCGCGAGTTGGTCAGACTCGATCTTGTCGATGCGGGCATCAATGGCTCCCGGGTCACCGGCGAGGTACTCACGACCGAGCTGGCGCACCTCGTCGAGGGTGAGCGTCCACTCGTCGGTATCAACCTCGCCGTCGAAAACCACCACCTTGCTCACCCCTGGAATGGCGGCGCGGATCGAGCGCAGTTTCTCGAGCTGGTCAGAGTTCTCGGCGAACACCACCCGTGCGCCCGAGTCAGCGAGAATGTAGGCGACATCGTCGGCGATAGTGGTGGGGTAGATCGTCGTGGTGGCCCCCCCGGACACCATGGTTGCGAGGTCGGCGAGTGCCCATTCGTAGCGGGTACCGGAGGCGATCGCGACCCGGTCCTCGGGCTCCACACCCAGCGCAATCAGCCCAGCTCCGATGTCTCGCACGTCGAAGTCCAGGTGTCGCCAGGTCACCGTGACCCAGGTGTCTTCCGACGGCCGGACCACCGCGTACAAGAAAGCTGCGGCGTCGGGCGTCGCAGCGACCCGGTCGCGGAACAGATGCCCGACGCTCTGAGCCTGCGAGGCGAGAGCGGCCTGGTCGACCGGCTCGTCCGCAAAACTGGTGAGGTGTACTGCGCTGGCCATCGTGAGGGACCGTCCTCGTCGTTGGGGGCGTGCTCCGGGAATCCTGTCACAGCCCGGGGTGGTTCGGGTACGGAAGACGGTGGCCGCGTCGTGGTGGCGAAGCCGCCGGACCTGCGGACACTGCCCAGTCCGGCTGCTGGTCAGCGGCCGACCGGCGCCCACCACGCGGTCGTGCGACAACGGCGCCAGTCACACCGGCACGACCTTGGCGAGCAGCTCTCGACACCGGGCGACATCCTGGGCCATCGCCTCGATCAGGTCATCGACACTGTCGAACCGCAGCGTCGGACGGATCTGGGCGCTGAACTCGACCAGGACTGTCTCGTCGTAGAGGTCGAGGTCATCGCGATCGAGGACATAGGCCTCGATGGTGCGCCGGTCGTCGGTGTCGAACGTGGGGTTGGTGCCCACGCTGACGGCCGCAGGCATGGTCCGGTCGGGCGCGTCGGCCGGCAGGTCGACACGAGTCAGCCATCCGGCGTACACCCCCTCCTGGGGAGCCAGGCCCGCCGAGTCAGCCGCGAGATTCGCGGTGGGATAGCCCAGGCTGCGGCCGCGGTGGTTGCCGTGCACCACCGTTCCGACGACACGATGCGGCCGTCCGAGGATGCGGGCCGCCTCGGCAACATCGCCGTCGCGCAGCAGCCGGCGCACCACGGTCGAGGAGAAGCGCTCACCATCCCCGACATCGTCGAGTGCGACCACCTCGAAGCCGAGTTGCTCCCCGAGACCGGCAAGCGTGGCGACATCACCCGAGTTGCGAGAGCCGAAACGGGTGTCCATTCCGACCACTACCGCACGAGCGTCGAGATCGCCCACCACCACGGAGCGGACAAAGTCCTCAGGCGACTGCCGGGCGAACTCGGCGGTGAACTCGAGGACGAGCAGCCCGTCCACGCCGCTGGCGGCGATGAGGTCGTCACGGATGCGACCGGGAGCGATCAGTTCCAGAGTCCGTTCGGGATGCAGCACCGCGGCGGGGTGGGGATCGAAGGTCGCCACGATCGCGGGCAGGTTCAGCCGCCGCCCAGCGTCAACGAGCGCGGCGAGCACCGCCTTATGACCGCGGTGCACGCCGTCGAAGTTGCCCAGGCTGAGCACGCACGGGCGCAGGTCGGCAGGTGTCTGGGAAGCATCGGACCAACGGTGCACGGCACCACTCTACGAACCGGCTGGAGCGAACACGACAAGACTTCGGGCTATCGGCGAGTGCTCGTCGAGCAGCGCCACCAGCGTCCCCGTGGGACCGATGGCCGCGACCGGACCCGTCCGGCCCGGCTCAGCGGAGGGCAGCCGCCCACCGACACCTAACGTCCGGGCCTCACGTTCGTCGACCTCGCGCACCGGGAAGGTGGCGCGCGCGGCATCCGCGAGGTGGGTCACCGGCATCGCTGGGGCGTCCGAAGCGGCCAGGTCGTCGAGACGGTGCGCGTCGGCCACCTGGAACCCGCCGACCCGGGTGCGGCGGAGTGCTACGAGGTGCCCAGCGGTGTCGAGGGCCGCACCGAGATCGCGAGCCAACGCCCGTATGTAGGTTCCGGACGACACCGTCACGATGGCATCGACGTCGAGAACCGCTGTACCCTCGGCATCCGCCTGCACCATCGACCGAATCTCGAAGTGTGACACCGTGACCGGGCGGGCCGGCAGTTCTACCTCCTCGCCAGCGCGGACCCGATGGTATGCGCGCCGCCCCTTGACCTTGATTGCGCTCACCGCGCTCGGCACCTGCAGCAGCTCGCCGGTGAGCCGAGCCACCTCACGCGCGACGTCATCGGGCCGGATGCCGCGCACGCCCGGCGCGCTGGTGACCTCGCCATCCGCGTCGTCGGTGATCGAACCCTGGCCGAGCCGGATTGTTGCGGTGTACTCCTTGTCACAGCCGACGAGATAGGTGAGCAACCGGGTGGCGCGGCCGACCCCGAGCACCAGCAACCCGGTCGCCATCGGGTCGAGAGTGCCGGCGTGACCAACCTTGCGGGTACGACAGAGCCCGCGAGACCGGGCAACGACGTCATGGCTGGTCCACCCCGCCGGTTTGTCGACTAACAGCAGTCCGTCGGGGGCCGGGTGGCGGGAGCCGGCGTCACCGCTGGTCGGCACCGGACCCGTCGCCGCCGTCGGTGTCGATACGTTCGGTGCGGTACGGGTCGGCCTCGCCCGCATGGACCGCACCGGCAGCGACCTTGGCGACCTCAGCGTCACGCTCGCGAGCCTCGTCCAGAAGGTGTTCAATCTGCGCGGCAGTCTCTGGCACGGCGTCGGCGATGAACTCCAGGGTCGGGGTAAGCCGGATGCCGAGCTGCTTGCCGACAAAGGACCGCAGCCGGCCTTTGTGCTCCTCGAGGAGGCGGGCGGTGGTGCCCCGCTGGGCGTCGTCGCCGAACACGGTGTAAAAGAGCGTCGCATGCTGGAGGTCGCCGGTGACCCGGACATCGGTGACCGTGACGAACCCAAGGTCAGCGTCCTTGACAACCGCACCGAGGTTTTCGGCCGTCAACGTCTTGATCCGGTCGGCGATCTTGCGGGCTCGGGCCTCGTCGGCCATCGCGTACCTCCTGCGACTCGTCGGGACGGGCGGATGTCCCGCGCAGCGCGAGACGACGCCAGCCTAATCAGGACGACGAGTATCCGGTGTTGTGACCCGTGCACCGGGCGAACTCGTGCGGGTTCTGCGTGGGGCGCTCGCCACGATGCTTCTCGTTGTGGTCGGGTCCGCGGCGCACAGCGCGCACGGTGGTTCGGGCGCCGCACTGGCGTCGCTCCCGGCGGACTTCGCGCCGGCGCCGATGCACGTCGACAGCCGGATGCTCGTCATCCATGCGGCGGCCGTGGGTGGCAGCAGTGTTGTTGCGCAGCGGAACCGCGGTGGTCGCACTCGTGCGCACTCTGGTGGCACCGGTGGACAACGCGGCCGGCGCAGCGGCCGTTACCTCGACCATGGTCGAGGTCGTGACCCACCGCGGTCTGGGTCGCACGGTGATGCCTGTCGGGCTCCGCGGACCACCGATCGTGGTCGGCTGACCGGTCCGCTTCCGGGCCAGCCAGCGCACGCTGCCATCCCGGCCGGCCGAGGCTGGCCCCTTGTCGACCCACCCGGAGTCCCCCAGTGCCCACATCCACGTCCATCGCCCGCCGTGTCGTCGCCGTTACCGCCAGCGCCGGAGTCGCGCTCGCGCTCGCCGGCTGTGCCTCGTCGTCCACCGAGTCGCCCGGTTCCAGGACGACCACCCTCCGCAGCTCACTCGTCCTCGAGGACGGATGGGTCACAGGCAGTTCAGTGGTTGTGCGCCGCATCCGAATGGACCTCGACGCCTGGGACCGGGTGGCTCGGTCGTCGCGGGAGAACGCCATCGGCCGCCGCCTCGGAACCGGCGGGCCGGTGACCGGCGGCGGCGGCGAGTTCGCCGCGCCGAACTTCGAGGCGCGAGACGAAGTCGGCTTCACCCGTATCGATCTCGCAGCGCACATTCGGCGAGCCCGTGCGACAGCGTCACACGAGCGGTTCCTGCGACGCCCCTACTCCTACGACGACGGCGCCGGAGCGGTCAGTGACAGCGGGCTTGTCTTGATCGCCTACCAGGCTGACCCAGTACGCCAGTTTCTTCCGGTGCAGACCCGGCTCGCCGAGCAGGACCTGATGAACCTGTGGACCACCCCGGTCGGGTCGGCGGTATTCGCTGTGCTTCCGGGACCGCGACCGGGTGAGATCCTCGGTGAGGCGATGGTGTCCTGATGCCGGTCGGCGGCCGGCATTCCTGATGCCGGTCGGCGGCCGGCATTCCTGATGCCGGTCGGCGATGGCGAGGCCGAACTCGCGCAGCGCGGCTCAACGCAGCGCCGGGCAGGCACCATCCGACACCGGATGATGCCTGCCCGCGTGAATGCTCAGGCTCTCGGCTTCTCACGCATCTCGTAGGTGGCGATCAGGTCGCCGATCTGCAGATCGTTGTGCGACCCGAGGTTGATGCCACATTCGAAGCCCTCACGGACCTCGGTGACATCGTCCTTGAACCGCCGCAGACCGGCGATCTCGATGTTCTCGGTCACGACGACGCCGTCGCGGGTAATGCGTGCTCGATTGCCCCGCTTGATCTCGCCGCTGCGGACAATGGACCCGGCAATATTGCCGAACTTGCTCGAGCGGAAGATCTCGCGAATCTCCGCGGAACCGAGCGCGACTTCTTCAAACTCGGGCTTGAGCATGCCCTTAAGCGCCGACTCGATTTCCTCGATCGCCTGGTAGATGACTGAGTAGTAGCGGATCTCGACGCCTTCGCGCTCGGCAACCTCAGCGTTTTGTCCCTCGGCCCGCACGTTGAAGCCGATGATGACCGCATTGGACGCCATCGCCAGGTTGATGTTGTTCAACGTGATCGCGCCGACACCGCGGTCGATGATTCGCAGGTCGACCTCTTCACCGACGTCGATTTGAAGCAACGCGTCCTCGAGAGCCTCCACTGAACCCGACACATCGCCCTTGAGGATCAGGTTCAGCGTGTCGACCTTGCCCGCCGCGAGCGCCTCGTTGAGGTTCTCGAGCGAAATCCGCTTACGTGCCTTGGCCAGGCTGGCCTGACGATCGGCGGCCTCGCGCTTTTCAGCAATCTGTCGCGCCGTGCGGTCGTCCGGGGCGACCACGAAGGTGTCACCGGCCCGAGGCACCGAGGAGAGCCCGAGCACCTGGACCGGACGTGAAGGCAGTGCCTCGGTGACCTGGTAACCGTGCTCGTCGAGCATCGCCCGCACCCTGCCGTGGGCCGAGCCGGCGACGATGGCGTCGCCGACCTGGAGAGTGCCCGACTGGATCAGCACGGTTGCCGTGGCGCCACGGCCCTTGTCCAAGTTGGCTTCGATGGCCACACCACGAGCATCCCGACCCGGGTTGGCGCGCAGATCGAGCGCCGCGTCGGCGGTGAGCAGCACTGCCTCAAGCAGATTGTTGATGTTCTGTCCCTGCTTCGCGGATACGTCAACGAACATCGTTTCGCCGCCATACTCTTCGGCGACAAGGTTGTACTCGGTGAGTTGCTGCCGGATCTTCGCAGGGTTGGCGCCCTCGACGTCGATCTTGTTGACCGCCACGACGATCGGCACATCCGCCGCCTGCATGTGGTTGAGCGCCTCAATAGTCTGCGGCATCACCCCATCATCGGCAGCCACGACAAGGATTGCGATGTCGGTGACCTTGGCACCGCGGGCCCGCATGGCGGTGAACGCCTCGTGACCCGGGGTGTCGATGAAGGTAATCGGCCGGTCGGCGCCCTCGTGCTCGCGGTGGATCTGGTAGGCACCGATGTGCTGAGTGATGCCGCCGGTCTCGCCACCCGCGACATCCTCGTTGCGGATGGCGTCCAGGAGCCGGGTCTTGCCGTGATCGACGTGGCCGACGACGGTGACGACCGGAGGACGCGCCTCGAGATCGTCCTCGTTCTCGGCATCGACGCCGAACTCGAGGTCGATGTTGAATGAGTCAAAGAGCTCGCGCTCCTCTTCCTCTGGAGACACCATCCGGATGTCGTAGCCGAGCTCGGCGCCAAGTGCTGTGAAGGTGTCCTCGTCCAGGCTCTGAGTGGCCGTGGCCATCTCGCCGAGGTGGAACAGCACGGTGACGAGCGAGGCAGGATTGGCGTTGATCTTGTCCGCGAAGTCGGTGAGGCTCGCGCCCTGTCGGACCTGGATCACCGTCGTGCCGTCGCCGCGCGGGACGGTGACGCCACCAATCGTCGGCGCCTGCATCTGCTCGAACTCTTGGCGCTTTGCCCGCTTGGACTTGCGGCCACGAGTTGGTCGACCACCGCCTCGGCCAAACGCGCCCTGGGTTCCACCGCGCCCGCCGAAGCCGCCCCGCCCGCCGGGACCACCGGGGCCACCACCGCCAGGTCGGCCAGCGAAGCCGCCACCACCTGGACGGCCCGCACCCGCACCCGGCCGGCCAGCACCGCCACGGGCCGGTCGGTCACCTGGGCGTGAGACGGCGCTGCGGTCAGGCATCATGCCTGGGCTCGGGCGGGGCCCCCCGGGACGCGGCCCGGCTGCGCCGGGGCCTCCCGGCCGGGCACCCTGTCGACCCTGCGGCCGCGGCATTCCCTGGCTTGGAGCGAACGGGTTGTTTCCAGGCCGCGGCGAAGCCTCGCGGGCCCGGCCCATGCCTTGGCTGGACGCGTAGGGGTTGTTTCCTGGCCGCGGCGCGCCTGGCCGGGGCGCAGGACGAGGAGCGCCAGGGGTGGGAGCGGGTGCGGAGGGCGCCACCGGGGGCGCAGCCGGGACAGCGAGCGCTGCCGCAGATGGCGCGGCCTGAGTGGTGGCTGGTGCCGCAGGAGCCGGAGCAGGTGGCGCGGCCTGAGTGGGCGCTGGTGCCGCAGGAGCCGGAGCGGGTGGACTCACCGCAGCGGGCGCCGACACCACCGGAGGAGCGGGGACCGCTGGAGCAGGAGCCGAGACCACCGCGGGTGCGGGAACGAGCGCGGGCGCTGGAGCTACGGGCGCCACAGCCTGCGCGGCACTCCGGGGAGCGCCAGGCATGGGCGTCGGGGCCGGCTTGGGAGTCGGGGGTTTCCCGGGGGCCTTCGGTGTCGCCGCAGGAAAACGCTCGTTGTATCTACGGACGACCGGGGCCTCAATGGTGGAACTTGCGCTCTTCACGTACTCGCCCATGGCATTGAGCCGTTCGAGGACAACCTTGCTGGTTTCCCCACGCTCTTTGGCGAGGGCGCTCACACGGACTTTCGACACTTCTCTCCTGTCCAGGTCCGTGCCGGGGCGGCGCAGACCGTCGTTATCGCTGGGGGGTGCTCATCGCTGAGTACTCATCGGGTGCTCATCGCGTTCAAACCCGCTTCCGTTGCTGGTGGTCATCTGACGGTTTTGCCTGCGCGCAGTTCTCGATCCACGCCCGTATTGCCGAGGCGTCCGGCGCCGCACCAGAGCGGAACGCGCGACCGAACGCACGGCGGCGGACGGCGAGGTCGAAACACGAGACGTCCTGGTGTAGCCATGCGCCACGACCTGGACGACAGCGCCCGGGGTCGGGGTTCACGGCCGGGCCGCACTCCCCCTGCCCGAGAACCATTCGCAGGAGAGCCGACCGGTCATCCGCCTGCCGGCATCCGATGCAGGTACGCAACGGGTAGCCGGGCCGGAGTTCGATCCGCTCGGTTGGCGACAATCCTACCGCCTACCCGGAGCCCGTGGGATCGGCGGCCCCGCCGGGACCGGCCCGCCCCGGCTCGGTGTCCGGCCGGATGTCGATCCGCCATCCGGTGAGTTTGGCTGCCAGGCGCGCATTCTGCCCCTCCCGACCGATGGCCAGCGAGAGCTGGTAGTCCGGCACGACGACCCGCGCCGCCCGCGCGACCGGGTCGACGATGTCGACCGACGACACCCGAGCCGGGGAGAGCGCGGACGCGAGAAACTCGGCCGAATCCGGCGACCAATCAACAATGTCGATCTTCTCGCCTTGCAACTCGCTCATGACCGCCCGAACTCGCGCACCCATCGGCCCGATACATGCGCCTTTGGCGTTGAGTCCGCGAACCGTCGTGTGTACCGCCATCTTCGTGCGGTGCCCGGCTTCCCGCGCGAGGGCGGCAATCTCCACGCTGCCGTCAGCGATCTCCGGAACTTCTAACGCGAAGAGCTTGCGAACCAGATTCGGATGGGTGCGGGACAGGCCGATCTGTGGCCCCCGAAGCCCGCGTTTCACGGACACCACGAAGCAGCGAAGTCGCTGACCGTGGGCGTAGGTCTCACCGGGGACCTGTTCGGCTGCGGGCAAGATGCCCTCGACCGAACCGAAGTCAACCGTCACGTGCCCCGGGCTCGGACTTTGCTGGACGACCCCGGCGACGATGTCACCCTCCCGACCCTTGAAATCGCCGAGAATCGCGTCATCCTCGATGCCCCGGAGTCGCTGGACGATCACCTGGCGTGCGGTGGCTGCCGCCACCCGACCGAAGCCTTGCGGAGTGTCGTCAAATTCAGGTCCGAGCACGCGGCGCGGACCCGTCGGCTCGCCGCCACGGTCGGCGCCGACGTCAGCGACCACCGGCTCGGACTCCACCTCCTCCCGCGCCCACACCACCACGTGACCGGTACCGCGGTCGAGGTGGACCCGGGCGTTGCGGTGAAACCCTTCGGTGCGCTGGTACGCGAGCAACAGCGCCTGTTCGATGGCCGGCACCAGGACGTCAAGAGCGATGCCGCGTTCGCGCTCGATCGACCGGAGCACGGTGAGATCGATGTCCATGTCAATTCTCCTGATCGTCATCCGGGCGGGCGAACTCCACCTGCACGCTCGCCCGGACGATGTCGGGGTAGGCGACCTGCTCGGCGTGGGCGGAAACCGATGTCGGCACCTGGAGGTCCAGGGTGACGCTGGTGGAGTCCGCCCGGACAACGCGCCCGGTGACCTCCCGCTCGACGGTGCGGACCGTGAGCACGCGCCCGACGTTGCGGCGGAAGTGCCGCGGTTCGGTGAGCGGCCGTCCCACACCGGGCGACGACACCTCAAGAGTGTACGGCTGCTCGCCGAGCGGGTCGGACCCGTCGAGGGCCGCGCTAACCAGCCGGCTCGCCTCGGCCACCTCATCGAGCGAAAGCGGCTCGACCGGCACCGCGACCTCGTCGATCGAACCGAGGTCGCGGTCGAGGATGACGCGAACCACGCTGCGGCGACCGGCTGCGGTGACACTCAGATCGTCGAGGATCAAGCCGGAACTGGAGAGCGCATCGGTGAGTACGGATCGGATGCCGTCGGCACGGGTCATGACGTGGGCTCCCCTCTCTGCAGTTCTCCGGGGCGTTCGTGCCCAGTGGACCACTCTATGGCAGGTCGTCCCGCGGGCCGTCCACCGTCGATCGCGACCATGCAAGGATGCCGCTCGTGTCGGACGCCACTCGGCAGGGGCCCACCCGTCGACGCCTGCTCGCTGGGTTCATCGGCGGAGCCACGGGGACCGTTGCCGGCTGCGGCCTCCGGTTCGAAGACAGCCCGGCGGGGCTGCGTCACACCCGCAGGCCGGTGCCCGGAGAGGACGCGCTCGTCGCCGTGTACGCCGACACCCACCGGCTGGCCGATCTCGCAACTCGCCTCTCCGGCTCTCTCGGAACCGAACTCGTCCGGGTCCATACCCGTCAACTCATCGTGCTGCGGGCGGCCCTGACCAGCGCCGGCGTGCCGGCCACCCGGCTGGAGTCCCCCACCCAGCTACCAACGAACTCGTCGTCTCGCTCAGCCGTCAGTGCCCCGGCCACGGCACTCCCGGCACCGTCGGCGTCATCCGCACCACCCGAGCAGTTGCGCTCCCCGACACCGTCTGAGACCACGGTGGCAGCCATGGCGGATGCCGAGGCCAGCACTGCAACGGCTGCGGCTCGCTTCCCGGCCGTTGCGCCGCCCCTGCGGGCTATCGTCGCCGCGCTGCACGCCCAGCGGTTCGCGGCCGCGATGACCCTGACCGGCGTGCCACCAGCGACCGGCGGCGGGTCGGTCGGCGGTGCGGTGGTGCGCACTCTGGCTGGCCGCACGGCCGCGGCCATCTACCTGGTCGAGGTCGCGGCCGCCCGCAGCGCGACAGCGCAGCGCGCGCGGGCCGAGGCCACCCTCGCCCGGCTGCGGTCGCTGTCCGCCGACCACCGCGCACTCGGGGCCGACCCGAGCCCGGTCCCGGGCGTCCCGCTGCCGTTCCCGGTGCGGAGCACCGCCGACGCCGCCCGGCTGACCCGCACCGCGCTGACGGCGCTTCGGGACGACCACGGGCGGGTACTCGCCGACCTGGTCACCGACTCCGGCGGGGCGGGCCTCGCGGCAGCGACCCGATGGCTGGGAACCGTGGAGGCGGACTGCCACCGGTGGGGAGCCGCCCTGGAGCCGTTCCCCGGGCTGCGGTGAGCCCATTGGCCTTGCCGGCGGCCTGGGTCGAGCAGGTCAGCGACACTCGTGTGGGCGCATGGGACCTGGGGTGGGAACGTTCATCTACGTCTGGCAGTTCATCCCAGCCACAGATGAACGTGCCGGGCGCGGGCGGGAAAGTTGAGACGCGATGGTGGGAGGGTGTGGGCATGGCCAACCGGCTCGCGGCATCCCTCTCGCCCTATCTCCGGCAGCATGCCGAGAACCCGGTGGACTGGTGGGAGTGGGGCGAGCCGGCGTTCGCCGAAGCCGGGCGGCGGGACGTGCCGGTGTTCCTCTCGGTCGGGTACGCCGCCTGCCACTGGTGCCATGTGATGGCGCATGAGTCCTTCGAGGACGACGAGGTGGCTGCGGCGCTCGGCGCGAACTACCTGGCGGTGAAGGTCGACCGCGAGGAGCGGCCCGACATCGACGCCGTGTACATGGCCGCGGTCACCGCGCTCTCGGGCCACGGTGGCTGGCCGATGACCTGCCTGCTCACCCCCAGCGGGGAGCCGTTCTTCGCCGGCACCTACCTGCCGAAGGCACAGCTGCTCGGGATGCTCAGCCAGGCGTCCGCAGTGTGGCGCGACGAGCGCGACCGGGTGCTCGGCTCCAGCGCGCACATCGCCACCCGGCTGCGCGAAGTGACCGCTGCGCCGGCACCCCACCCCATCTCTCCCGCCACCCTCGAGGACGGCGTCGTCGCGCTGCGGCGGGCCCACGACGACGCGCGCGGAGGGTTCGGTGGCGCGCCGAAGTTCCCGCCGTCGATGGTCCTGGAGTTCCTGCTGCGGCACCATGCGCGCACCGGTTCGGCCAATGCCCTCGCCATGGCCCGCACCACCTGCGACGCGATGGCCCGGGGCGGGATGTACGACCAGCTCGCCGGGGGGTTCGCCCGCTACTCGGTCGACGCCGGGTGGGTGGTGCCGCACTTCGAGAAGATGCTGTACGACAACGCGCTGCTGCTTCGCGGCTACGCCCACCTCTGGCGCACCACCGGTGACCCGCTGGCCCGCCGGGTCACCGAGGAGTGTGCCGAGTTCCTGGTCCGCGACCTCGGCACCTCCACCGGAGCCTTCGCCTCGGCCCTCGACGCCGACACGGTCGCCGGCGGCCGCACGGTCGAGGGGCTGACCTACGCCTGGTCGCCCACCCAGCTCACCGCCACGCTGGGGGGCGCCGATGGCGCGCGTGCCGCGGAACTGCTCGGAGTCAGCGCCGACGGGACCTTCGAGCACGGCTCCTCGACGCTGCAACTACGCCGCGACCCCGAGGACCCGACGTGGTGGGCGCAGGTGCGGGCCCGGCTGCTCGCGGCCCGCTCCGCCCGGCCGCAGCCGGCCCGGGACGACAAGGTGGTCACCGCATGGAACGGGCTCGCCATCGCCGGGCTGGCCGACGCCGGGGCCCTGCTCGGCCGGCCCGACCTGGTGGCTGCGGCCG
>JBOFLG010000075.1:0-2451 GCA_051657745.1 Dermatophilaceae bacterium
AGGGTTCGACGAGCACGACGAGGCAGTCGCGGTCTCGTTGGCGGCCACTGCCGGGATCGCCGTGCACAACGCCCGGTCGTATGCCGACAGCAGGCACCGCCAAGAGTGGCTACTCGCGGCCGCCAACCTCACCCGCCACGTGCTCGCGGACCCACGCGCGGTGACCGCGGGGAGCATCGCCGAGACCGTGTCCACCCTCGCGCACGCTCCGCTCGTGGTGGTGCTCGAGCACGACGGCGCGGATGACGTGACCGTCACCGCGGCGAGCGGTGCCGCCCCCGCCGCGCTCACCGGCACGGTCGTCATCCCCACCGACCCGCTGCGACGAACCGCCGAGACCGGCGACGCACGGTCGGTCGAGCGCCTCGACGGCCTGCCGGCGGAGGCGGCGGGAGCCGATGGCCCGGCGTTGCTGCTGCCGCTGCTCGGCCCGCGTCGCACCGTGCTGGTGGCTTGTCGGCCCGCGGGCGACCACCCGTTCACCGGGGCCGAGCTGGAGATGGCGTCCACGTTCGCGGCGCAGGTGTCGGTTGCCCTCGAGCTGGCCGAGGCCCGCGAGGACCAGCAGCGGATGGCGCGGCTCGAGGACCGCACCCGAATCGCGCACGACCTGCACGATCACGTCATCCAGCAGCTGTTCGCCGCCGGGCTGACCGTGCAGGGCGTCGCCACCACGCTCGGCGACCCCGAGCGAGCGCAGGCCCTCACCGGAGTCGTCGACACCCTCGACGAGGCCGTGAAACGGGTGCGCACCTCGATCTTCCATCTGCGCTCCACCCGCGACGCCCTGGGCCTGCGAGCCGCGGTGCTCGACGTCGTCGCCGACCTGCGCGACGGGCTCGGGTTCGACCCGCACGTCACCTTCGAGGGGCCAGTCGACGCCGCCGGTGCCGCCGACATCGCCGAAGACGCCGTCGCCGTGGTGCGGGAGGCGCTCAGCAACGTGGCACGGCACGCCGGGGCAACGTCGGCTGTGGTGCGGCTGCGCGCCGACCGTTCCGAGCTCGTGGTGGAGGTCACCGACAACGGCGTCGGGCTGGGTGTACCGGCCCGCAGCAGCGGACTTGCGAATCTACGGTCCCGCGCCGAACGACGAGGCGGCCGGGTGGAGATCGGTCCAGGCCCGAGCGGCGGCACCCGGCTGGCGTGGTCGGCCCCAGCCCGCGCCGTCGACCCGGCCCACCGACCAAACCGCGGAGACCCACCCGATAGCGCGAGCCGTCACGGCAGGCCGACGTAGCCGTGCCGCATCTTCCACAGGTAGTACTTCTCGAAGCCGAGCTTCATCAGGTGTGCCTGCGGGCCGGGGACGAGCACGCCGTGTGTGCGCGGTGGCAGCATCCGGTCGGCGAGGATGAGCACCCCGTTGTTTCCGGCATCCATCACGCACACGGCCGGGATGTCGCCGAATAGCTTTGTCTCGGTGGGCTGCTCACCACGCACCTGGGCGGCGATGTTGCGCACCGCGACCCGAGCCTGCACCTCGGTGGGAAAGCCGGTCTTTGGGATGCCGACCGGGGTCGGGGTCTGCCAGGGCGCCTCGACCGCAGCCGCCGCACCGATGCCGTAGATGTCGTCGTAGGTGGCGCTCTGGTAGGTGTCGCGGACCCTGACGAAGCCCGTGGCGTCGGTGAGCCCGGGCACCTCGGTGAGGAAGGACTGGCCCAGGAACGGCGGCACGACCATCCCATAGTGGAACGGCAGTTTCTCGCCGTCGGCAAGGATGAGCGCACCGTCCTCGACCGAGTCGATCGCCGTGTCGAGCCGATGCTCAATCCCCTCCTTGCGCAGGAACATGCCGAGCAGCCGCTCGCCGTGCGGTAGCCCGCCGATCCCGAAGTGGCCCAGGAACGGCTCGGCGCTCACATAGGTGAGCTGGACCTCCCGGTGCAGGCCGGCTCGGCGCAGTTGGTACGAGACGTTGAAGAGGAACTCGTAGGCGGCGCCGAAGCAGCTGGCCCCCTGCGTCGCGGCCACGACGACATCGCCGGGGCTCTCGAGGAACCGTCGCCAGGCGAGGCCGGCCCGTTCGGCCTCCTGGAGCGTGGTGATCGTGACCGCGTGGTCCTCGAACCCGGGCACGACATCGACGTCGTTGCGATAGCCGGTGGCGACCACCAGGTAGTCGTACGGGTGGACGCCGCCAGCCGCGGTCGCCACGTGATGGGCGACTGGGTCGATGCCGGTGGCCTCGGCTGGCACCAGGTCGACGTCGTGCGCCTCCAGCGTCGGCGCCACCGGGAAGGTGAGGTCGCGGGCGGTCCGTTTGCCGAACGGCAGCCAGATCAAGCTCGGTGTGAAGAGGAACGACTCCCGCGGCGAGATGACTGTGACGTCGGCCTCCGGACCGAGTTCGTTGCGGATGCCGATCGCGGCGGTTAACCCTGCGAAATTGGCTCCCAGCACCAGCACCGTGGCGGCCATGACCTACTCCTTCCACGCGGGACGAAC
>JBOFLG010000076.1:0-10698 GCA_051657745.1 Dermatophilaceae bacterium
GAGTCAACCGCGCCGACATCTTGCAGCGGCGCGGCCACTACCCGCCGCCACCGGGCGAGTCGGAGGTGCCGGGTCTGGAGGTGAGCGGCACCATCGTCGCGCTCGGCCCGGGCGTTGACGAGTGGTCACCGGGCGAGGAGGTCGTCGCATTGCTCGCCGGCGGTGGTTATGCCGAACTGGTGCGGGTGCCCGCCGGCCAGCTGCTTCCGGTGCCGGTCGGGGTCACGCTCGCGGATGCCGCCGCGCTCCCCGAGGTGGCCTGCACGGTGTGGTCGAACGTGTTCATGACGGCGAACCTCACTGCGGGAGAGACGTTTCTCGTGCATGGCGGGTCCTCGGGTGTCGGCACCATGGCTATCCAACTCGCCTGCGCGGCCGGTGCCCGGGTGGCCGTCACCGCCGGCTCGAGCACCAAGCTCGACGCCTGCCGCCAGCTCGGCGCCGAGATCGCCGTGAACTACCACCACGACGACTTCGTCGAGCAGGTCCGGGCGCACACCGACGGGCGCGGCGCCGACGTCATCCTCGACATCGTGGGCGCGGCGTACCTCTCCCGCAACGTGGCCGCGCTCGCGACCGGTGGCCGGCTGGTCATCATCGGCCTGCACGGCGGCATCCGCGGCGAGCTCGACCTCGCCGCGCTACTCGGAAAGCAGGCGTCCGTCACCGCCACATCGCTACGGTTCCGGCCACCGCCCGCCAAGGCGGCGATCGTGGCCGCGGTCCGCGAGCAGGTGTGGCCACTCCTCGAGCGCGGGCAGGTGCGACCCGTCATCCACTCCCGCTACCCACTTGCGGATGCCGTTCTGGCGCATCGTGAACTCGAGGCCAGCTCCCATATCGGCAAGGTGCTGCTGCTCGCCACCTGACGCACCACCCCGACGCGCTGCACAGTCGCCCAATAGGGCGATTGTGCACGGCTGGGCCGCGGCAGAATCGCCCTATTGGGCAATTGTGCACGGCTGGGCCGGGGCGGCGGGGGTGGCCGGGGACGTGGGCACGGCAGCGGGGAGGTGAGCGAGTGCAGCGGTACGCAGTTCCCCGTCGTCGGTCCAGGTGACAGCGGCGGATCCGGTGGCGAGGTCGGCCTCGAGGAGGGCCGAGTCCGGGCCATGCGTCCAGGTCAGGCGGAGTCGCGTGCCACCACCCTCGGCCACCATCGAGCCTTCGAACGCCGGATGCCGATTGCGGAACCGGATCAGCCGGCACAACGCCTCGACCACCGGGCGCTGAAGCTCGGTGTCGATCTCGCTACGGGTGTAGTGGTGCCGGTTCACGTCGCGACCGACGCCGCTGCGGGCCAGCAGGTCCATGTCGTTACCGCCGGCGAGCAACCCCACGTAGTACACCTGCGGAATACCGGGAGTCCAGAACTGGATCGCCCGCGCAAGCAGGTAGTGCGCATCGTTTCGCCCGAGCGCGTCGTAGTAGGTGCAGTTCACCTGGTAGAGATCGACATTGGCGGCGGCCGAGCCGGTGGCCCGGCGCGAGGTGCCGCCGCTGTTCGCGTGGACCGTCTCGACCAGGGCGTCGATCTGCGCGGGGGCGAGCAGCCCGGGGCGAGAGCGGTCGGTCGCGTCGGCTCCGACATCGATGACGCCAATACCGTCGTGGGTGTCGAGCACCGTGACCGCATTGGCCGGGCGGATCCGCAACCAGGCGAGGAGCGGGTCGGCATCCGCGGCGGTGAGAGCGTGGAGCACCAGCGGAGGAAGGGCGAAGTCGTACACCTGGTCAACCTGTCCGGCGATCTCGATCTGCTGCTCGTAGTGCGAGTGCACCTCGACCAGCACCTCGAGCCCACGATCGCGGCACCAGGTGGTGAGTTCGCCGATGAACGCGAACGTCTCGGGGGTCATGAACGACGTCAGGCCCGGGGTCTTCACCGCGTAGCCAACGGCGTCGAGCCGCACGCGGTGCGCCCCGGCCGCGGCCAACTGGTCGAGTACTCGCTGCAGGTACGCCCGGGTTGCCGGATGCCGGACGTCGATGTCGACCTGCTGCGGGGTGAACGTGGTCCAGCAGAGTCGGCGGCTGCCGTCAGCCAGCTGGTAGGGCGTGAATGGCAGCCCCGGGCGTGGCCGGTAGAGCCGGGTCAGTGCGTTCTCTGTCGCGCCGGTGGGAAAGACGCCACCGAGAGTCAGGAACATCCCGTCGTACTCCGACGCCGCGCCCCGCTCGAGCCAGTCGAGGAACTGCGGCGAGGCCGAGGACACGTGGTTGACGATGACGTCGACCATCACCGCACGGTGCTTGGCAAGATCGGCGACGTCCTGCCAGGAGCCGAGTCGCGGGTCGACCTCGGCGTGATCCGTGGGGTCGAACCCGGCGTCGGCCCCGTCGTGCGGGGTGAAGAACGGCAGCACGTGTACTCCGCCGAACAGCTCCGCGAGGGGGCCGTCGAGTACCGCGCGCAGGCCGGCGAGGTCGCCGCCGAGCCGGTCGGCGTAGGCGATGAGTTCTACCTGGTGGGGCATCGGCCGCTCCTTCGTCCGGTCGTGCGTCATGCCATGAGTGCGTTGTTGGTCAGGTCATGGTGAGGCACGAACCACCGGGGCGTGTGGCGCGGGTGCGATGGGGCGTGTCGTCCTGCCGGCGCACAGCCTAGGGTCCGTCGCTTCACCGGAACAGCGACGCGTCGATAGATACTGGGTATACACTCACGCCCACCGCGTACATACTGCGTATATCTGATTCAGCGACAGGTGGCGACGAATGTCAGTACGGTTCGGGCTGATGGCCCTGCTCGCCGAAGGCGAGACCTATGGCGCGCGGCTGCGAGCCGTCTTCGAGGAGCGCACCGGCGGCACCTGGCCGCTCAACGTCGGCCAGGTATACACCACGCTCGACCGGCTGGTCCGCGACGGGCTGGTCGAACCCGCCGGGGGTGAGCCCGGCCCCGAGGGTCGGATCGCCTACCGCCTCACCGAGATGGGACGCACCGCGCTCGACGCCTGGTGGACCGCCCCGGTCGACCGCACCACCACCCCGCGCGACGAACTGACCATCAAGCTCGCGCTCGCCGTGACCGCGCCCGGTGTCGACACCCGCCACGTGGTGCAACGCCAGCGCACCGCCACCCTGCGCCAGTTGCGCGACCTCACCCGCCTCAAGCGGGACGCACTGAACCGACCAGCGGACGCCGCGCCGACCCCACCGTCCCCACGGACGCCGACGACCGAGCCCGACCACGGGGTGGCCTGGCTGCTGGTGCTCGAGAACCTCGTGTTCGCCGCCGAGGCCGAGGTGCGGTGGCTCGATCACGTCGAGTCCACCCTGGCTCGCCATCAGAGCGAGCGAGCCGGCCGGCCACGTACCGCGCCCGCGCCCGCACTCGCGCCCGCGCCCGCGCCCGAGACCACCGATGCCGACCGGCCCGGCCTCAGGACCACACCAGCCAGTACCGAGCGCGACCAGACCCACCGCACCGAGGGAGCCAGCCGATGAGCACCGAACCGCACGTCGTCATCCGCGATGTCACCCGCATCCACGGCGCCGGTGACACCGCGGTCACCGCGCTCGACGGCGTCTCGCTCGAGATCCGGCCGGGTGAACTGGTTGCCGTCATGGGCCCGTCGGGCTCGGGCAAGTCCACATTGCTCAACGTCGCCGGCGGGCTCGACCGGCCGACCACTGGCGTGGTGTCGATCGGCGGTGACGACCTGACCACGATGAGCCCACGGGAGTTGGCCCAGCTGCGCCGCCGACGGATGGGGTTCGTGTTCCAGGACTACAACCTGATACCCAGCCTCACCGCGGCCGAGAACGTGGCGCTGCCGCTCGAGCTCGACGGCCTTCGCTCGGGCGCGGCCCGCCGGCAGGCCCGCGGGGTGCTCGACCTCCTCGACCTCATGGCGCTTTCGGACCGGTACCCCGACCAGATGTCCGGCGGACAGCAGCAGCGGGTGTCCATCGCCCGGGCCCTGGTCGGCAGCCGCCGGTTCGTGCTCGCCGACGAACCCACCGGCGCCCTGGACAGCCACACCGGTGAGGCGGTACTGCGGGTGCTCCGCGAGCGCTGCGACTCCGGTGTCGCGGGCCTGCTCGTCACCCACGAAGCGAGGCACGCGGCCTGGGCCGACCGGGTGGTGTTCCTCCGCGACGGCGTCGTCGTCGACTCCACCGGACACCTCGACACCGCCGACGACCTGCTCATCTCCGGCGGCTCGCGATGACCACCACCACACCAGTGCAGCCGGATGCCGCCGCGCCGCCTCCGGAGGACCCGTCACCTCCGGGCCCAGGCAGGTTCGCGCAGTGGCACTCGACCTGGTCGGTCGCGCTGCGGATGGCGCGGCGCGACGTACGGCGGCACCGCGGGCGGTCGGCGCTCGCGGTCGTGATGGTGGCCGTTCCCACCACTCTGCTCGCCGCCCTCGTCACGTTCACCACCACCTCCGAGGTCAGCGGAACCGAGCTCATCGGCCTGACCATGGGCAACGGCCAGGCGCTCCTGAGCGGCCCCGACCAGGGTCGCGTCGTCCAGGGAGCCGACCCGAACGCCGGGTCGAGCACGGGGCCCGAGGCAGCCCGCGAGGTCACCGGGTTCGACCGGGAGGGAAGCGCGTTCGTCAACGCCGACGCGGTGTCGACGCTCGTGGGCGCACCGGTCGCGCCGGTCGCGACGTTCTCCGGGTCGGCGACTGTCGACGATCGGCGACTCCGGCTCGATTTCACCGCGCTCGACGGCCGAGTCGGGCTCGGGGAGCGGCTCCAGCTGGCGAGCGGCCGATGGCCGACAGCCGCACGCGAGGCGCTGGTCACCCGGGCCGAGCTGGCTCGAGGGGTGCCGTCATCCGGCCCCCTGGCGGTCACCGTCGGCACCGAGACCACGGCACTGGTGGTCGTCGGGGTCGCCGAGATCGGTGCGATGTCAACCGCCGGCGGCCTCGTCGTTCTCGAACCCCTCCCGGGCAGCGCCGGCACCGCGAGCGCGGAGTGGATCGTGCGGGGCAACGACCCAGTGACCTGGCCGGAGCTACGGCGCCTCGGTGAGCACGGCTTCACCGTGACCTCGGCCGCTGTGCTGCGCGACCCGCCCTCGGACGCCGAGCTGCGAGCCATCGGCCTGGACAGCGTCGTGGCCGGCGGCGACGAGCTACAGCTCGTGGTGGCGCTCGGCACCGTCATGGTGTTCATCACCTGCATCCTTCTGGTCGGCCCCGCGTTCGCCGTGAGCGCGGCCCGCCAGCGGCGCACCCTCGCCCTCGCGGCGAGCAACGGCGCAACCACGGCAGTGCTACGCCGGACCGTGCTCGCGCAGGCCGTGGTGCTCGGCGGCGTGTCCGCCACTCTCGGGCCGCTGCTCGGCATCGCCCTCAGCCACGGCATCGTGCTGTGGACCCGCCGGAACGGTGCCGGCATCCAGGCCCCGTTCGACCCGCGGCCGGCTCTGCTGCTCGGCATCGCCGGCTGTGCGCTGCTGAGCACGGTCGTGGCTGCCCTGATGCCGGCGCGCCGGCTCGGCCGCCTCGACATCGTCGGGGTGATGCGCGGGCAGAGCGTCTCGCCGCGCCCCAGCACCGCGGTGTTCGTCCTCGGGATGGTGCTGTCGGCTGCCGGAGGTGCCCTCCTCGTGGCGGCGACCGGTGCGATCTCCGGTCCGCCGCTCCCCCCGGAGAGCGGCGGGTATCTCAGTCCGTCCGTCCTCGGGGTGAGGTCGGAGTACGCCGTAACCGTCGGCGCGGTCGCGCTCATCCTCGGGGCGCTGTTCCTCGTCCCCCTCATCCTGGCCGGTGTCGGCCGACTCGGCAGCCGGCTCCCCACCTCGATGCGGATGGCGGCCCGGGACCTCGCCCGGCACCGCGCCCGCAGCGCACCATCGGTCGCCGCGGTGCTCGCTGCGGTCGCCGGGCTGACCTTCGGCCTGACCGGTCTCGAAAGCGACACCGAACAGCGTCAGGCCGAGTACCTGCCGAGCACGCTGCCCGGCGAGGCCCTCGTGTCAACCGACCTGGCGCAGCAGGTCGACGCCGAGCAGGTTCGGTCGGTGCTGCCAGATGCCGTCGTCACCGAGAACCGGGTGCTCGACATCGGCGACCCCACCGTCTCCGGGGCGGCGCTGACGGAGCCCTACCGGTTGACGTTCGTCTCCGTGGTGCCGGCGGGCTGCACCACCGAACAGACCCTGGGCGTGAGCGCCGCGCCGGAGGGGTCCGCGCAGATCGCCGAACGGTGCAGCCGGAGCGGCAGCACTGACACGACCACCACGTCGGTCCTGCTCCTACCGGCCGATGAACTCGTGCGGCGACTCAGCCTGGATGCCGCCGACGCCGCCGCGGTGCGCGCGGGAGCAGCGGTGGCCCGGGGGATCGACGGACCCACCGTGCGCATCGCGCGCGGCACGTTCCGCCAGGACCCGAGCGCCCCGAACCCGGTCGCGCCGGACGTCCGGGTCGAGCAAGACCGCACCGTCCCGCTGGTCCGCGTGCCCACCACCAAGGCCGGCGCCGGATCGATGCTGCAGGCATCCCTGGCCTTCGCCTCCGACGGCCCGACCGCGCGCGACTGGCCGTCGCTGGTGCGCGACCTCACGGTGCGTACCGCCGATGGCCGGGCGATCACCGACGAGCAGGCTGAGCGCGTCCAGGCGCGGGTTGGCGACGAGAGTTACGTGGCTGTCGAGCGCGGCTTCCAACGCGACGACCGGCTCGTGGTCGGCATCCTGCTCGGGGTGTTCGCGCTCCTCATCCTGGTGGTCACCCTGACCTCCACCGCACTCACCCTCACCGAGCAGCAGACCGACCAGGCCACCCTCGCCGCGCTGGGAGCGACCCGGGGAACCCGCCGGGTGATGGCGGCCGGGCAGGCCCTGATGCTGGCCGTCGTCGGCTGCGTCCTGGGAGTCGCCGTGGGTCTGGTCCCCGGCATCGCCATCGCGAAGCCGCTGACCTCAGCCAGCTGGGACCCGCTGACCGGCCAGCCGATCGCGAGCGACGGCGTGCTCGCCATCCCGTGGCTGGCGTTGGGCATTCTCGGCATCCTTGTCCCACTCCTCGCCGCGTTGCTGGCTGCGGCCGGGATCCGCCGGGCACCGATCGTGACCCGTCGGGCCGGATGACGCAGCCGTCCAGTATCACGGACCGTCCGGATGACGCGGTCGTCCAGATCACCGACCCGTCCGGATGACGCGGTCGTCACGGCGGTGGCCAGGAGTTGTCTCCCGGCCGCCTTCTGCCGCACCGTCGACAACCAGCCACGGCCCCGCAGCCGCAGGCCTGTGACCTGCGGCGATGCAGCACTGAAGGGCCTCGGCGCCGGCACCGGGTCGCGGCGGCGCTGGCGATCCGTTGCTGCGGGATGGTTGCTCCACTAGCGTGACCCAGGCTGCTCCGAGCACAGATCTCGGAACCGCATCACGTGAGGTGCATCCACCGGAGCCGGTTCGGCCGAAGAGGGTTCACCAAACCACCTCCGAAAGGGACAACCAATCATGCGCAAGCCCCTCGCGGCATCCGCGGCCCTGGCCGTCGCCGCACTCCCCCTCGTGCTCGCCACCCCCGCCTACGCGGCTGAGGACGCGAAGGTCGTGGTGTTCCACGGCGTGCCCGGGCTCACCGTCGATGTCTACGTGAGCGCCGCCGGCGAGGCCCCGGCCAAGCCTCTCCTCGAGGACTTCGAGCCGAAGACGGTCACCGACCCCGTTGACCTTGCTGGCGGCACCTACGACCTCGCGGTCTTCCCGGCCAACGCCGACCCGAAGGGCAAGCCAGCCATCGAGGCCAAAGGCGTCGAGGTCCCCGCGGGCGCGAACATCACCGTCGCCGCACACCTCAACGCCGGTGGCGACCCGGTGCTCACCCCGTTCGTCAACGACGTGAGCAAGACCGACGCCGGCGAGGGTCGCCTCATCGTGCGGCACACCGCTGCGGCCCCCGCGGTCGACGTGCTTGCCGGTGGCGAGGTCGTGTTCAAGAACCTCGCCAACCCGAACGAGCAGAAGGCCGACCTCCCAGCCGGCACCGTCTCGGCCTCGGTTGCGCTCACCGGCACGACTGCCGCAGTAGTCGGCCCGGCCGATGTGCCGGTCGCCGAAGGTAAGGCAACCATCGTGTACGCGTTCGGCTCGGCCAAGGACAGCACCCTCGACGTCGCCGTGCAGACCATCGACGGCCTGCACTCCTCGCCGTCGGGCGTTCCTTCGGGAACCGCTGACACCGGTAACACCACGACGGTCGCCCTCGGCGCCCTCGCGGTGTTCGGTGCACTCGCCGCCGGCGCCGCCGCGGTGCGCGCACGCCGCAGCACCGTCTGACGACGGTCACCTCGGTACGGCTGAGGGGGTCCGCCGGTGGCGGACCCCCTCAGCCGTGTCACTTCACCGTCGTATGGTGTGGCCACCCGCCCGCAGGAAGAGGAACAGCACGTGAGCATGGACTCGACACAGCGGTGGCGGTTGGCCTCCGGCGGTGCGGCGATCGTCGCCGTCCTCGCGGTCGGTGGCCTGGTCGTCCAGGCCCTCACCGGGCCCGACGACGCCACCGGCACCCCTCTCGCCCAGGCCCGCTCGTCGGCCGGCCCGAGTCCGAGCACCACCACCCCGAGCGCCACTCCGAGCGCCAGCCGCACCCCCAGCGCCACACCCACCAGCGCCACCACGCTGACGGTGCCGAAGCCGAAGATTCGAGATGCCTCGCTCGACACGCTGACCGCCACCGCCGCGGCGCCCACCCGAATCTCCATCCCTGACCTCGACGTCGATGCCACGGTCGACGCCGTCGGAGTGCAGAAGGACGGCGCGATGGTCATCCCGGCCGCACCCACCAGCGTGGGCTGGTACCGCTACGGGTCGGCCCCGTCGAGCAAGGCCGGAAACACCGTGATCGCCGGTCACGTCGCCACCCGCGAGGACGGCGCCGGCGCGTTCGCCCCGCTCAAAGGCGCCGAGAAGGGCATGCGGATCACGGTCACCGACGCTGAGGGCACCAAGCGCACCTACACGGTGATCGGTCGCGAGCGCATCTTCAAGAAAAAGTTGCCGGTCGGCGAGATCTTCGCCCGCGACGGCACACCCCTGCTGGTGCTCGTCACCTGTGGCGGCGAGTACATCCGCGAACTGCGCAGCCACCGCGACAACATCGTGGTCACCGCCGCGCCCGTCGACTGACCCCGCCAGAACCGTTCTGGTGAGCCCCGATTCGGGGCTCACCGTCTCGATCTGCCACCGCGAGGACGTCGCCGAGTTCGCAGCCCAGCACGTCACAGATGGCAGTGATCGTGCTGAACCGCACCGCTCGGGCGCGGTTGTTCTTCAGGGTCGAGAGGTTGACCACCGAGACGCCAACGGCCGCGGCGAGAGCCGCGAGCGTCATCCTCCGCTGTTCGAGCACTCGGTCCAGGTGACACACCACTCGGTGTGGCTCGTCGACCGGCATCAGACCAGGCAATCGACGTCGTCGCGCAGCGAGTTGCCGGCCCGGAATGCCTCCGCGAGAAGGGCGACCCCCAGGCCAGCCACGACCGGGAACAACGGAAACGTGAGCCACGCGGACGGCGCCGACCCACGGACGCCCAGGCTCACCAGCAGGACAAATTCAGCCGCGGCGTACTGCACACCCGCGGCGTCGAGGGTGGGCACCACGACGGATCCGACCGCGTCGAGCCACAGGCCCTCGCCGCGAACCCACGCCGCCACCGGCCACCCGACGCCGCCTGCGGCAGTGGCGAGCGCACACACCCCGAGCAGGACGATCAGCGCCCACCGGTCGCTGCGGTCAAAGGTGAACGGATCTCGCCAACGGGTGCGGTAACTCCGACCAAGGGTGGGCATTTGCGCTCCTCACATCGATTATCGGTACTACTTTTATCGTTATGTACCTCGATGATCGCTGTCAAGCGTGTCAGGCGGAAGTGCTGCATCCGACCCCGCCTGCGTGAGCGGTTCAGTTCACTTGGGCCAGGACTGCTCGATGAAGTCGAGCGTTGCCTTGTCGTCCTTGCCGACGATCCAGTCGGTCATCCCCTTCCAGAACGTGCCGGCACCCACGGCGCCCGGCATTAGGTCGGAACCGTCGAATCGGAAGGTGGCGTTCTTATCGGTCAACTGCTGGGCGGAGAGCTGGTCGATGGGGTTCTTCAGCAGGGTCGGGTCGGCCTTGACGTTGGCGGTGACGCAACCACCCGCGTCCCGGCAGGTGCGGGCCCGCTCGTTCGCCCACTCCGGCGTGGAGAGGTAGGTCTGGAACGCCTTGACCTCGGGTCGGTCGGCGAACGCGGTGACGAACTCACCGCCGCCAAGCAGCGGCTTGCTGGTCTCGTCCTTGGCCGGCAGGTAGAACGCGAACACGTCGCCGTCCTCGGCGATCGTGGTGCCCTCGGGCCAGAAGGCCGCGTAGGACGAGTCCTGCCGGTGCATCCAGCACCCGCCGTCGAGTACCGGCAGGCCGGCATCCTGGAACGAGGTCGAGGCGATGGTCTTCACGTCGCCGTAGCCGCCGTTGACGTATTTCGGGTTCTTGAGAATCTTTCCCGCCTCGGCGATCGTCGCGAGGATTGCCGGGTCGTTGAACGGGATCTCGTGCTTCACCCACTTGTCGTAGGTCTCCGGACCGCCGGTGCGGAGGAGAATGTCCTCCATCCAGTCGGTGGCTGCCCACCCGGTGGCGTCACCGGACTCGATACCGGCACACCACGGCTTGTCCTTGGGGTTGTCGGTGGCGATCTTCTCGGTCAGCGCGAGCAACTCGTCCCAGGTCTTCG
>JBOFLG010000077.1:0-6193 GCA_051657745.1 Dermatophilaceae bacterium
TCGAGATCCATCTCGACTTCGAGAGCGCCGAGAGCCAGATTGCCCAGCGGCTGAACTACCGCTTCGACGCGGTCGCGGCGGTGCGGGTTCACGCCATCGCCACCCCGCGGCAGACTTTTGAAATGACACTCGTCAACGGGGCGCCGATTTCGGTCCCGGTCGGCACGTCCGACAGCGAGGAAGGTGATGCGGACGAGCACCGGGTCACCACGCTGTCGCTCGACGCGTCCGGTTTCAACCACACGCTGCAGATCCTTGAAGGCATCGCTGCCGAAGGAAAGGCATGGGTCGTGCATCGACGCCGCCGCGCGGATGAGCGACTGGCGGACCTCGCGGCCACGTTCCGAGGGCTACTCGGCTAGCACGAGGCGCCGGCGCGCGGGATCGTGCCCGGGTGCGTGTCGAGCGACCGTGGCGCAGACGGGGTATGCGGATCTGCTGAGCCGGAGCCGCAGGAGTCTCGAAGTGCCACCGACCCTCGCCGAGGGGTGGCCCGAGGCAGGCTGCCGGACGGAGCCGGTTCGAGGCCGCACTACGGTGACGCCATGAGCACCAACGACCTGCTCGGCATCCCGCCGACCCATCTGCCCACCGATCCGGCCGCCGCGGCGCTCGCCGACGGCGCCGCGCCCGACGTGGTGGCGGCGCGGGACCCGGCATCCATGCTCGCCTGGGCAGCGCTCGCCGAGGCTGCGCTCGCCGACGATCGGATCGTCGAGGCCTATGCCTACGCCCGCACCGGCTACCACCGCGGCCTCGACGCGTTGCGTCGCAGCGGATGGCGCGGGCAGGGGCCGGTGCCGTGGGAGCACGAACCGAACCGTGGCTTTTTGCGCTCGCTCGCCGCCTTGGCACGGGCGGCCGGCGCGGTCGGCGAAGAGGACGAGCGGCACCGGTGCATCGAGTTTCTCCGGGCGTCGAGCGCGTCAGGGGCTCGCGAACTGGGCCTGTAACCGCTCATCCCTGGACGCCGGTCGCGACGGGCGAGGTGGCCGGCATCCAGGGTCTGCCGACGACGGAGGGCCCGGACGGCAGGCACCCGGGCCCTCCTGCGCACAGCGGGCGTAGTCGACGGTGTGAGTCGCTCCCCTCTCGCCAAGAAGCGACGCACTGAGGCCGACCGCGTGCCAATCCGTGCGCCTCCATGGTCTCCTGTGCGCGGCCCTCCCGTGCGACAATCAGGTGCCAGTGGCACCAAGCGGCCACCCGACGCAGGAGGGAGTCAGGCCCGTGAGCGAGCCTGCGGTGTTCGACGGCGGGGCACTCCTCGCGCTCGAGGAGCAACTGCGCCGCGAGGAGGCCCGGATCGACGACCGGCGTCGTGAACTCGGTGCCATCAAGGAGGTGCTCGCCCGACTCACCAGCGCCTCGCTCGGCGCGGTCGAGCCGATCAGTGAGCCGCTCGCCGAGTCGATGACCCCCTCGGTGGTGTCCCAACTGCTCGCTGAGAGTACCGGTTTCGTGCGCAGTCTGGTGCTCACCATCGACCGGGGCCCGGCGTTCGAGGAAGGCACGGTGCGGGCCAACCGGGATCGGATCCGCCGCGGCGAACCGCAGCGGGCCATCTACCCCGCAAGCGCGTTGTCGAGCCCGATCGCCACCAACTGGATGACGACCTGGGCCGGGATCGGTGAAGATCAGCGCCTGGTGCCACACACCGAGACCGAGTTCGCCGTGTTCGGCGATACCGCGGTGGTCGCGTACGCCGGCTGGGACGACCCGGCTGGCGGGTACGCCGTCATCCGCGACCGGCTCGTGATCCGGCTCTACACCGCCTATTTCGATATCGCCTGGAAACACGCGATCCCCGCGCCCACCGTGTTCGGCAGGACCAGCGGTGACCCCCGGCTGGTGGAACTGCTCGAACTGGGGATGAAGGACGAGGCCATCGCCCGTCATCTCGGGGTCAGCCTTCGCACCGTGCGTCGACGCGTGGCCACGTTGATGGCGGTCAACGGCGTCGATACCCGCTTCCAGCTAGGGTCCGCTCTCGCCCGGCGCCGGCCGACCCCGGCCGGTGAGCGACAGGGCGCCGCCGCGGATCGCCGTTCCGCGCCTCGGTAGGGTGGGCGGCCGACAAACACGGAGGGAGCACGGATGCCGGCGATTGTGCTGGTCGGTGCCCAATGGGGCGACGAGGGCAAGGGCAAGGCGACCGACCTGATGGGCGGCGATGTCGACTACGTCGTGAAGTTCAACGGCGGCAACAACGCCGGGCACACCGTGGTCATCGAGGGGAACGACGGGGCCCGTGAGACGTACGCGCTGCATCTGCTGCCGTCCGGCATCCTCACCCCCACGGTCACTCCGGTCATCGGCAACGGCGTGGTCGTCGACCTCGAGGTGCTGTTCCAGGAGATCGACGGGCTCGAGGCGCGGGGAGTCGACACCTCTCGGCTGGTGGTCTCGGCCAGTGCGCACGTCATCCCCTCGTACAACCGCACCCTCGACAAGGTCACCGAGCGCTTCCTCGGGAAGCGGAAGATCGGCACCACGGGGCGCGGCATCGGGCCCACCTATGCCGACAAGATGAACCGGGTCGGCATCCGCGTGCAGGATCTCTTCGACGAGGGCATCCTGCGGCAGAAGGTCGACGCCGCGCTGGCGTTCAAGAACCAGGTGCTGGCGAAGATCTACAACACCCGGGCCGCGGAGGTCGACGCCGTCGTCGAGGAACTGCTCGGGTACGTGCCGCGGTTGCGGCCACTGGTCGCCGATACCTCACTGCTGCTCGAGCAGGCCCTGGATGCGGGCTCGAACGTGTTGCTCGAGGCGGGTCAGGCCACCCTGCTCGACGTCGACCACGGCACCTACCCGTTCGTCACGTCGTCGTCGGCAACGGCCGGTGGGGCGTGCACCGGGTCGGGCATCCCGCCGACCCGGGTCTCGCGAGTGATCGCGGTGCTCAAGGCGTACACGACCCGAGTGGGCGAAGGCCCGTTCCCCACCGAACTGCACGACGACGACGGCGAAACGCTGCGCAAGACCGGCGCCGAGTACGGCACCACCACCGGTCGCCCGCGGCGGTGCGGGTGGATGGACACCGTCATCGGCCGCTACGCCACCCGGATCAACGGAGTCACCGACTTCGTGGTCACCAAACTGGACGTGCTGACCGGCTTTGCCGCGGTGCCGGTCTGTGTCGCCTACGAGGTCGACGGGGTGCGGCACGACGAGATGCCGATGTCGCAGAGCGACTTTCACCACGCCCGGCCGGTGTACGAGATGCTGGAGGGCTGGTGGGAGGACATCTCCGGCTGCCGCACCTTCGAGGAGCTGCCAGCCGCGGCCCAGGCCTACGTGCTGCGGGTCGAGGAGTTGGTGGGCGCGCGGGTGTCGGCGGTCGGGGTCGGCCCCGGTCGCCACGAGATCATTGCGCGCCACCCGTTGCTCGAGTGACCACGCCACCCCGGACGTTCCCGGTGCGTGACACCAGGTTCCCGCCGGATGTCAGGTGCCGACAGTCAGGGCCCACTGGGTCACCGTGCGCGCCGGTGACCACCCGGTGAACCCGCCGATCGGTGCCGCGGTCTCCACCGAGATCCGGGTGAGCTCGCCGCCGTGCTCGCGATACGCCCGCGCGACCACGGCTTCGGTCTCCAGAGTGACGGCGTGGATGACGAGCCGCCCCCCGTCATCCAGCGCCGCGAGGCACGCCTCGAGCACGCCCGGCACTGACGCGCCGCCGCCGACGAACACGGCATCCGGGGTCGGCAGCCCGGCCAGTGCGTCGGGCGCCGCACCGTGCACGACGGCCAGGCCCGGCACCCCGAGCCGGCCGGCGTTGCGCGAGACCCGGCCAGCCCGCGCGGCGTCGGCCTCGACCGCGACCGCGGCGCAGGACGGGTGTGAGCGCATCCACTCGATGCCGACCGACCCCGCGCCAGCGCCGACATCCCAGAGCCGCTGCCCCGGCGCTGGGAGCAGCCGGGCCAGGGCGCAGGCACGCACGTCCCGTTTGGTCAGCTGGCCGTCGTGCTCGAAGGCGTCATCGGGCAGCCCGGCGACCCAGCCCGCCCGCAGCGGCCCGGCCACCTCAATGCCGATGATGGTGAGCCGGGGTGAGGTGGCCGACCAGCTGGCGGCAGGGCCGTCGGTGCGGGACGCGGCATCCGTACCCAGGTTGCCGAGAACGTGCAGGACGCTGGCTCCGTAGCCGGCCGCGGTGAGCACCTCGGCGACCCGCCGGGGGGTGTGTTCGTCGGCGGAGAGCACCAGCACCCGGCGGCCGGGCGCCAACTCGCGCCGCACCAGGTCCGGATCCCGGCCGACCAGGCTCACCACCGCGCACGACTCGGCCGCCCACCGCAGCTCAGCGCACGCCAGCGCCACCGACGACACCGCGGGGTGCACCGCCACCCGCTCGGCCCCGAGCAGGTCGATCAGGGTGCTGCCGATGCCCGAGACCAGAGGGTCCCCGGAGGCCAGCGCCACCACCGGTGTGCCGCCCAGCTCAGCGAGCAGCCCGGGCAGACCGACCCGCAGTGGTGACGGCCACGGCATCCGGCGCTGGGTCGGGGACGCGGCCGGCAGCATGGCCAGATGCCGCGCCCCGCCGAGCACGACCGGGGCCTGCTCGACGACGGCTTTGAGCCGAGCGGGCAGGCCCGCCCAGCCGTCAGCGCCGACGCCGACCACCGTGACCGCCGGCACCGGATGGGGATGACGGTCGGTGAACGCGGGGTGTGCGGGAGGCTCGGCAGGCATGGGATGGGGATGACGCTCAGCCGACACGGGACGGCACGCTATCGTGGCCGGTGTCGCGAGGTGCCCCGTCGACCCCGTCATCGGCCACCGGTGGCGACGGCCGGCTGGGGAGAATCAGGGAAGCCCGGTGAGAGTCCGGCACAGGCCCGCTGCGGTGAACCGGGCCCATCTGGCGCACAGGATGGGACCCGGCAAGTCCGAAGACCGGCCCCGCGTCCGACGACGTTCATTGCCGACGAGAGCGGGAGCCTCCCATGCCGGTGCACTACCCTTTTTCTGCCGTGCTCGGCTGTGCCGCAGACGCGTTGGATGACCTCGGCCTGGCCCTGGTGCTGACCACCATCGCCCCGGAGATCGGTGGCGTGCTGGTGCGCGGCGAGAAAGGTACCGCCAAGTCAACCGCGGTCCGCGGTCTGGCCGCGGTGCTCCCGCCGATCGAGGTGGTCACCGGCGACCGGTTCTCGACCGATCCGGCGGACCATGGCGCCGGCTCGCCGGACGGGCCGTTCGCCCACGACGCGCCCCGCAGCACCCGCCCGGTCCGCCTGGTTGAGTTGCCGGTCGGCGCCACCGAGGACCGCGTCCTCGGGTCGGTCCATCTCGAACGGGCCCTGGCCCAGGGCACGGTCGAGTACGAGCCGGGCCTGCTCGCCCGGGCGCACCGCGGCATCCTCTACGTCGATGAAGTCAACCTGCTGCACGACCACCTCGTGGACCTGCTCCTGGACGCCGCCGCGATGGGGCGCGCCACGGTGGAGCGCGACGGGGTCTCGGTGGAGCACGCCGCGCGCTTCGTGTTGATCGGCACGATGAACCCCGAGGAGGGCGAGCTGCGACCGCAGTTGCTCGACCGGTTCGGGCTGACCGTCGAGGTGGCCGCGCCGCGGGACCCGCGGTTGCGGGTCGAGGTGGTGCGGCGCCGGCTGGCGTTCGACGCCGACCCTGCCGAATTCGCCGGTAGGTATGGGCCGGATGACGCCGCCCTCACCGAGCGCATCAGCGCCGCCCGCGCCCGGCTCGGCCGGGTGCGGCTCACCGAGGCCGCGCTGCTGACAATCGCCGAGGTCTGTGCCGCCTTCGAGGTGGACGGGTTGCGCGCCGACATCGTCACCGCGCGGGCCGCGGTCGCACACGCGGCCTGGGCGGGGCGGGGCGAGGTGACCCGGGCCGACATCCGCCAGGCCGCGCTGCTGGCGCTGCCGCACCGCCGTCGGCGCAACCCGTTCGACGCTCCCGGCCTCGACGAGGATCTGCTCGACGAGGTGCTCGGCGACGACGAGCTCCCACCCGACCCGAGCGCTGACGGGCCGAGCGCTGACGGGCCGAGCGCTGACGGGCCGAGCGCTGACGGGCCGGACGGTGGAGCGGATACGGACGGGCCACGTGGTGATGCGTCGGATGTCGACGGGGCTGGCGTCGATGGGGCGGATGCTGATCGCCCGGATGCCGACGGGACACGTGCGGATGCCGACGATGCGCTGCTGGG
>JBOFLG010000078.1:0-5388 GCA_051657745.1 Dermatophilaceae bacterium
TTCACGACGCGCTGCGGCGCCCAGAACCGAACATCCTGGGCGCCGCGAGGTCTCAGGAGACCAGCGACCGCAGCACGTAGTGCAGGATGCCGCCGTGACGGTAGTAGTCGGCCTCGCCCGGCGTGTCGATCCGTACGACCGCATCGAATTCGACGGTGCCCGAATCCTTCTCGGCGACCACCTGAACGGTCGACGGGGTTCGACCCTCGTTCAGTTCGGTGATGCCGGTGACCGAGAACGTCTCGGTGCCGTCCAGGCCCAGGGATGACGCGGTCGCGCCCGCGGGGAACTGCAGCGGCAAGACCCCCATCCCGATGAGGTTGGAGCGGTGGATCCGCTCGTAGGACTGGGCGATGACCGCCCGGACGCCGAGCAATGCGGTGCCCTTGGCCGCCCAGTCGCGCGACGACCCCGAGCCGTACTCCGTGCCGGCGAGGATGACCAGCGGCGTGCCGGCCGCGGCGTAGCGCTGCGCGGCGTCGTAGATCGTGCTCTGTTCCCCGCCGGTGCTGAAGTCTCGGGTGAAACCACCCTCGACGCCGTCGAGGAGCAGGTTGCGCAGCCGGATGTTCGCGAACGTGCCGCGGATCATCACCTCGTGGTTCCCGCGCCGCGACCCGTAGGAGTTGAAGTCCGTGCGCTCGACCCCGTGCTCGGCGAGATACCGGCCGGCTGGGCTGTCGGCCTTGATTGAGCCCGCCGGGCTGATGTGGTCGGTCGTCACCGAGTCGCCGAGCAGGGCGAGCACCCGCGCACCGGCGACGTCGGTGACCGGAGCCGGCGCGGGCGTCATCCCCTCGAAGTACGGGGGCTTGCGCACGTAGGTGGAGTCGGCGTCCCACGCGAACGTGTCGCCCTCGGGGGTCGGCAGGGAGCGCCAGCGCTCGTCGCCAGCGAACACGTCGGCGTAGTCCCGGGTGAACAGGTCCTGGCTGATCGCCCGCTGGATCGTCGCCTCAACCTCGGCCGGCGCGGGCCAGATGTCCCTGAGGTACACCGGATTTCCGTCGGTGTCGGTGCCCAGCGGGTCGGTCTCGAAGTCGACATCCATGGTGCCGGAAAGGGCGTAGGCGATGACGAGCGGCGGCGACGCAAGGTAGTTCATTGTCACATCGGGGTTGATTCGCCCCTCGAAGTTGCGGTTGCCCGACAGGACCGAGACGACGGCGAGGTCGTGCTCGTTCACCGCGGCCGAGATCTCGTCATTCAGCGGGCCGGAGTTGCCGATGCAGGTGGTGCAGCCGTACCCGACCAGGTGAAAACCGAGCTTCTCGAGGTAGGGCCACATGCCGGCCCGCTCGTAGTAGCCGGTGACGACCTTGCTACCCGGCGCCATCGAGGTCTTCACCCACGGCGCGACGGTAAGGCCCTTCTCGACGGCGTTCTTGGCGAGCAGTGCGGCGGCCATCATCACCGACGGGTTGGAGGTGTTGGTGCATGAGGTGATCGAGGCGATCGCGACGATGCCGTGGTCGATCTCGAACGTCGCGCCATCGGCGGCGGTCACCGGGACCGGGCGTGACGGGCGGCCCGATCCGGCCTGGTGTGCGGGCGCACCGCCGGCACCGTGGGGGCTGCCGTCCTGGGGGGTGGCGTCCGGCGCCGACGGCGCCACGACGTCATCCCGGGTATCCGGAGTGACGTAGGTGGGCAGGACGTCACGGAACGCGCGCTTGGCGTCCGCGAGCGCAATTCGGTCCTGCGGGCGCTTCGGACCGGCGATCGACGGCACCACGGTGGACAGGTCGAGTTCGAGACGCTCCGAGTACCGGGTCTCGCGGGACGGGTCGAGCCACATCCCCTGCTCTCTGGCGTACGCCTCGACGAGGGCGATGTTCTCCTCGGAACGGCCGGTGAGGCGCAGGTAGTCGAGCGTGACCTCGTCGATCGGGAAAATCGCACAGGTGGAACCGAACTCAGGACTCATATTGCCGATCGTCGCCCGGTTGGCGAGCGGAACTGCGGCGACACCTGCACCGTAGAACTCGACGAACTTGCCGACCACGCCGTGCTTTCGGAGCATCTCGGTGATGGTGAGCACGACGTCGGTGGCGGTCGCGCCGTCGGGGATGGCGCCGCTGAGCTTGAAGCCGACGACCCGCGGGATCAGCATCGACACCGGTTGGCCGAGCATCGCCGCCTCGGCTTCGATGCCACCAACGCCCCAGGCGAGCACGCCGAGCCCGTTGACCATCGTGGTGTGACTGTCGGTGCCGACGCAGGTGTCGGGGTAGGCCACGCCGTCGCGCACCATGACGCCACGGGCGAGGTGCTCGAGGTTGACCTGATGCACGATGCCGGTCCCCGGCGGCACCACGGTGAAGTCGTCGAAGGCGGTCTGGCCCCAGCGGAGAAAGGTGTAGCGCTCCCGGTTGCGCTGGTACTCAATCTCGACGTTTCGCTCAAAGGCGTCGGCGCGCCCGAAGACGTCGATCACCACAGAGTGGTCGATGACCAGCTCAGCCGGCGCGAGCGGGTTGATCCGGGCCGGATCCCCACCGAGTTCAGCGACCGCTTCGCGCATGGTGGCGAGATCGACGATGCATGGCACCCCGGTGAAGTCCTGCATGATGACCCGGCCTGGCGTGAACTGGACCTCGACGGCTGGTTGCGCGTTCTCGTCCCAGGCTCCCAACGCCCGGATGTGGTCCGCGGTGACGTTGGCGCCGTCCTCGGTGCGCAACAGGTTCTCGAGGAGCACCGTCAGGCTGTACGGCAGGGTCTCGCTCCCCTCTACTGCCGCAACGCGGTACACCTCGCACGTCTGCCCGCCCACCTCGAGCGCGCCACGAGCATCGAAGCTGTTCGTGCTGGCCACCATTGACTCCTTTTCGGTCTCTCGATTTATCTTGATGTCAAGATATCGTCTCACGTTCCCACGATCATGGCGAGCCTAGGGCCGCCTCCGCCGTTGTGGAGCCCCGGCAGACTGATGGCTCTGATCGTCGCCGACATCATGGGCCTGCGACCGATGGAGTACGACACGTCAGACGACAGCAGGCTCCTCCCCCGGCGACGGTGCGCGGGTAGTCTGGAAATCAGCTCGATCACACAAGCCCAGGATGTGCCCGATGACAGTTCTTCCGGTCACCGTCGACGATGACCTGATCGAGTTGCTCGACGCCCAGGCGGCTGAGCCGGGCAGGCCCCGCAGTGAGGTGCTGGCTGCTGCTCTTCGGCGTGGTCTCGGCGGCGGCCGCGTGGCTGAGACGCTGGGGTCCTACCGGACCGGGGAGGAGATCTCTGAGGACGACGCGATGGCTCTCGCCAAGGCCGAGCTCGCGGCCGCCCGCGCCGAGCGCACGACCGCGTGAGCGGTGCTCCATCGCACCGGGTCGTCGTCGACCCGAACGTGTTCATCTCGGCGACAATCACACCCAACGAGGCGCTCGGCCCGATCATCGGGCTGATCGACGACGGCACACTCGCGCCGGTCGTGACCCAGCACCTGGTGGACGAGGTCGTCGACGTGCTCGGTCGACCAAAGTTGTCCAGATACGTCAAGCCGGGAGCCGGAGCCGTGTTCGAGGAGCAGATGCGCCGGCTCGGCGAGTGGCACGCCGACATCGTTGATCCACCCTCGGTCACGCGGGATACCAAGGACGACTACCTCATTGCCCTCACACTCTCGGCTCGCGCGGAGGCCATCACCAGCGGTGACGAGGACCTCCACACGGCGAAGGATCTCGGCGTCACGGTGCTCACGCTGCGCGAACTCCTGACGCGCCTCGGTGTCTGATCACCTCGGAGCCAGGGCCCGCACACCTAACGTCGGACGTGATCGTGATCGGCGGCCATCGTCGCCGCGTTTCCCCCTGGTGTGTCGACTCGTTGGGCGTCTACCACCCGTGAAGCTTGTCCATCCTCTCCTTCGCCTCGGCCTCGGACAGTTTGGGCCGGAGTCGCGCCGTCGCTGCGTCACATACCGCGCGAAGCTCGGGTCGGCGGTCGGCGAGGTCGGCGAAGAACGTGATGTCCCGCCGGATTGACGCGGCGACCGAGCCGAAGGTGTCGCGCCTCCAGAGCGTGCGATCGGCGATGGCGTCTGGGGAGGTTCCAGCCCTGAGGAGGACAGCAGCAAGCGCTTCGACCGCCGTGTCGCGATAGCCGCTCAGGGAGCGCAACAACAGGTCGGTGTCGACGACCCCGTCGGCGAGCAACAGTGGCGGCGAGCTGCTCGCCACCGTCCTCGGCCCCCGGATCAACAGCCTCGCCGGCCGCGGCGCGACCTTGGCCGACCTGGATCTGCCGATCATGCTGGCGCTACAGGCCGATGGTGGCCTTCGGGCCCATGTATGACCCGGCGCCCGGCCAGCCGGCCTGGGCCAGCTCCACGAACTTCTCGCTGAACCCCAGAGACGGCAACTCGGCCAACTTCACGAACTCCACCGCGCGGATTGGCCGGGTGTCCGCACCCGGCGTGACCGCGCCGAGCATGCCGCCTGTACGGCGGCACTGGAAGGTGAGGTGAACGACGTGCGCCTTCACCACGTCGCACACATACAGCAGGTCACCGACAGCGACTTCCAGACCGGTCTCCTCGCGGACCTCCCGTTCGAGGGCTTCGGCGACGGTCTCGCTGGGCTCGACCTTACCTCCGGGCAGCGACCACGACCGGTCGCCTTCGGTGTCCTGGTCCAGCAGCAGAATCTGGTCGTCCTCGAGCACGATCGCGGTGACGCGCACATTCATTGGCACCCTCAGACAGTAACCACCTCGGACGATCACCACACGGGGGCGCGGCCGTGACCGCCTGGCCGATCACCCAGGTCGTCGTCTGCGCCGGCGGTCTCGGAACACGGGTCGCGCCGTGGGCGAGACACATCCCGAAGGAGTTTCATCCCGTCGCCGTGAGGCCAGGCATCCTGCATCTGTTCGACGAGTTGGCCGCGCTAGTGCCGGCCCGCGTGGTTGTGGTCTATCACCCGTTCTACGAGCCGTTCATCGCCTGGGCCAAGAGCACCCTCGTCCGCGGCGGGCAGGCCGCCTACCAGCGCGCCGCCGGACTTCCGCGCATCGACCTGCCGCTGCACGAGCAGCTCGATCTGCGGTTCATTCCGCAACGCGGCCAGTACGCCGACGTCACCTCCGTCCGCACCGGTGCTGACCACCTGTGCGCCTCGTCGGTGCTTCTCAGGCCCGGTCCCCGCCCGGGACGAGCACGGCGACACATTCGACGTGGTGCGTCATCGGGAAGGCGTCGAAGGCGCGCAGCGACGCGAGCCGGTAGCCCGCGCCAGCGAAGGTCGCGACGTCACGGGCCAGGGCAGCCGGGTCGCACGCCACGTACGCGACCACGCGGGGCGTCATCCGGGCAATAGCCAGCGTCACCTCGCGGCCGGCGCCCGTGCGCGGCGGGTCGAGCACCACGATGTCCGCCTGCTCGGG
>JBOFLG010000079.1:0-26306 GCA_051657745.1 Dermatophilaceae bacterium
CGTCGAGACGCTCGAGCAGCGGGGCGACCCGGTTCGCGAACCCCAGGCGGATGCCGAGCAGCACCAGCGCCGGCAGCGACATCACCAGGACGTAGCCGGCGAGCACCCCGGCCGCGACCGGTAGCGCGATGCCGCTCGCCGTGATGAGGCCGACGGCGCCGAGGTACGGCAGCATGCTCGCGGCTTCGACGAGGCCGGCCAGCAGCGCCACGGTCACCACGGCGCGCGCGGTGGCCCGCTCCCCGGCGATCCGCTCCCGCATCGACGCCCGCCGCCCATCACCGCGGGCCGCGCGCCCGGCGGACCGGCGCTTCGCCCACCGGGTGCTGGGCCAGAAGCTGCCGACGAGCATGCCGACGCCGACGACGAACTGCACGACATCGACGGTGCGGTTGCCGTCGAGGTTCTCGCCCACCGCGCCGAGCAGGTCAGCAACGCGGTCGGCCGCGACCAGGAGCACCAGGCCGAGCGCCCAGTAGAAGCCGGCGAGCACGCCCAGATGGAGCATGACGAGCCCGGCCCGGACCCGCGGATGCACGAGCATGACGAGCGGGATGCCGAGCGTGCCGAAACTCGTGGAGTCGGCCAGAGCCAGCCCGGCCAGGGCCGCCAGGGTCACGATGTCCATGTCGCCGGGTCCACGGCATCCCCATTGCTCACGGTGGCGACGCTACCGTGAGCCGGCCGACTGCCAGCTCGTCCCGGTGCGTAGCCGTCACGTGCGTTGACGCGGGCGGGCGGCATCTGGGCGGATGGTCGTGACCGGTAGGGTGATCGCCGACGACTGGCGCGGGTGGCGAACCACCGGGGAGTCCGGTCGGGGCATCGACCGCCTGGGTGCTCCGTGCCGCGTCCGACCGAACCCCGAGCGCGACCGACCCCGAAGCGCCACCTGTCAGGAGCATGATGTCCGCCGCCCCGTCCGCACCCGCCCCGGCAGCGTCCAGCACGCCCGCCACCGCCGCCCCCGGCATCTCCGAGGACGTCCGGCCGGTGCGCCGGGCGCTGGTCTCGGTGTACGACAAGACCGGGCTCGAGCTACTCGTCCGCGGATTGCACGATGCTGGGGTGGTGATCGTCTCGACCGGCGGGTCGGCCGCGCTGGTGGAGTCACTCGGCATCCCGGTCACCCGCGTCGAGGAGCTCACCGGGTTTCCGGAGTGCCTGGAAGGGCGAGTGAAAACCCTGCACCCCGCGGTGCACGCCGGCATCCTTGCCGACACCCGCAAGCCCGACCACCTGGCGCAGCTCGAGCAGCTCGGGATCGAGCCGTTCGAGCTCGTCGTGGTCAACCTCTACCCGTTCACCGCGACCGTGGCCTCGGGGGCGACGCCGGACGAGTGCGTCGAGCAGATCGACATCGGCGGCCCCTCGATGGTGCGCGCCGCTGCCAAGAACCACCCGAGCGTCGCGGTGGTCACCGACCCGGCGCGCTACGCCGAGGTACTGGATGCCGTGCGCGGCGGCGGTTTCACCCTCCGGCAGCGGATGGCGTACGCGGCCGAGGCGTTCGTGCACACCGCGACCTACGACGTGCACGTCGCATCGTGGATGGGCACCACGTACACCGACACCTCCGACGGCACCGGGTTTCCCGGTTGGGTCGGCGCCACCTGGGACCAGGCCGCGGTGCTGCGGTACGGCGAGAACCCGCACCAGCGAGCGGCGTTGTATACCAGCGGTTTCCAGTCCGAACCAGGTCTGGCTCAGGCACGGCAGCTGCACGGCAAGGAGATGTCGTACAACAACTATGTCGATGCCGATGCCGCCGTGCGCGCGGCCCACGACCACGGCGACCAGCCGACCGTGGCGATCATCAAGCATGCCAACCCGTGCGGTATCGCCGTCGGCGGCGACATCGCCGCTGCGTACCGTGCGGCTCACGCCTGCGACCCGGTGTCGGCCTTCGGCGGGATCATTGCGAGCAACCGCCCGGTGAGCGCGGCGATGGCGGCGGCCGCGGTCGACGTCTTCACCGAGGTGATCATCGCGCCGTCCTACGACGCCGAGGCCCTGGAAATCCTCACCACGAAGAAGAACCTGCGCCTGCTCGAGTGCCCATCGCCGCTGCGCGGCGGCGTCGAGACCCGCCCGATCTCCGGCGGTCTGCTGATGCAGGTGCGCGACACCATCGACGCTGAGGCGCGCGATGACCATGGCTCGGTCACCGGCGGTGACGACCCGGCGAACTGGCGGCTGGTGGCCGGCGACCCGGCCGACGACGCGACCTTGGCCGATCTCGCGTTCGCGTGGCGGGCGGTGCGGGCGGTGAAGTCGAACGCCATCCTGCTCGCCTGCGGCGGAGCGTCGGTCGGCATCGGGATGGGCCAAGTGAACCGGGTCGACTCGTGCCACCTCGCCGTGTCCCGCGCCGGCGCGGACCGCGCGCGAGGTGCGGTGGCGTCATCCGACGCGTTCTTCCCGTTCGCCGACGGGCTCCAGGTCCTCCTGGATGCCGGGGTGCGGGCAGTCGTCGCGCCGGGTGGCTCCATGCGTGACGCCGAGGTGGTCCAGGCCGCGCAGGACGCGGGCGTCATCCTCTACTTCACCGGCACCCGGCACTTCGCGCACTGACCGGTGACGGTTCATCGATCCGAACCTGGGTGAAACCGTCGCCTCAGCGAGGGTTTCACCCACCGTGGACAGCGGCGGGGACGCGACGTGGCCGGGCTGACGCGTGCGGGAGCGGCAGACGTCGCTCGTGCCGCTGACGGCATCGCGGTCGCCGTCGATGAGAGGACTCTCATCGACGTAGTCGCGACGATGAGGCCCCTCGGGTCCGAGAATGAGCCATGGCTTCACGCATCGCACTCGTCGGTGTCTGGGTGGCGGGTGCGCTGACCTCTGTCGTTGTCACGACCGCACTGTCTGGTGTCGCGCGGACCAGCCCCGACCTCGGAGGATCGCTCGACCTGGACACTACCTCGGGCGCGTCATCGAGCGCCGGGCCGGGCGAATCGGAGTCGCCGACACAGACGCCCACCCCGTCACCGACGCCCACCCTGGCGCCGACTGCTACGCCATCCTCCTCGCCGATCCGCACCACGGTCGTGCGGCCTGCCCCCGTGCCGCTGGGTCCCGCCCCGGCGGCACCGCGTCCGGCCGCACCGCGTCCCGCCGCACCGCGTCCCGAGCCCGCGCGTCCTGAGCCAGTGCCAGCGCGTCCCGCGCCAGCGCGTCCCGAGCCCGTGCCGCCCGCGCCCGCGCCCGCAGGCGATGACGACGTCGGTGGCGACGACGGTGGCGGTGGCGATGACTGACCTGCCGACGCCGGTCTCGCGGTGGCGGCGCCTTACGTCGTCGGTGCGGGCCCGGCTCGTCGGCAGCGTGGCCGCGCTGTCGGCGCTCGGGCTCGCCGGGTCGGGGGCGGTCGCCCTGGTCGTGGAGCGGGAGCGGGTTGACGCACGGGTCAAGCGTTCGGTGGCACAGGAGGTGCGCGAGTTCGCCGAGTTCGCCGGCGGCGGTATCGACCCGCGCACCGGGCGGCAGTTCATCGACGCCGAGAGCGTCATCACGGCCGCGATGCAGCAGAACGTCCCGGGCGAGCACGAGGTGCTGCTGGGCTACCTCCCGGGCTTGACGATCGTGCCCGTCGACGGCGGCGGAGCTCTGCAGGGCGATAGCGCGTTTCGATCCGAGGCCACCGCCCGCAACCTGCCGGGGTTCGGCCGGTATCACTCCGCGAAGGAGGGTCGCATCGTCTACGCCGTGATGCCGTTCACCAAGGACGGTCGACTCAACCATTTTGTCTCGGCGTATTTCGTCGACCTCGAGATGGCTGAGCTGGACGGCACTATCCGCTCGTACGCCGTGGTGGCCACGCTGACCTGGGCCGCGTTGGTGCTCGCGGCGTCGGCGCTCGCCCGGCGTGTGCTCCGGCCGCTCGACGATCTGCGCCGGACCGCCGAGACCATCACTGAGACCGACGTGTCGCAGCGGATCGACGTCACCGGCGCCGACGAGGTAGCCGAGCTCGGCGAGACGGTCAACGGGATGCTCGACCGCCTCGAGGAGGCCCTCCACAGCCAGCGCCACATGCTCGACGACGCGGGCCACGAGCTGCGCACGCCGGTCACCGTCATCCGCGGCCATCTCGAGCTGATGGACGCCCAGGAGGCCGACGACGTCGAGGACACCCGGGCACTCGTCATCGACGAACTCGACCGGATGGGTCGGATCATCGAGGATCTCCTCATGCTCGCCAAGGCCCGCCGACCCGACTTCCTGCGCCGCGAGGTCGTCGACATCGGCGAGGTGGTTGCGACGACCCTGGAGAAGGCGAGTGGGCTCGCGCCCCGATCGTGGGTGCTGGACAGTGCACCCGAGGTGATGGTGCCGGTGGATGCCAGCCGGCTCGCCCAGGCGCTGTTGCAGCTCGCGGCGAACGCCGTCGCCGTGACGTCCGAGCGCGACACCATCGCATTCGGTTGCGCTCCCGTGCTCGGAGCGGTGCGAATCTGGGTGCGGGACAGCGGCCCCGGCGTTCCGGCCGCCGACCGGCACCGCATCTTTGCTCGCTTCGAGACTGGCGGCGCTGGGTCCACCGGCGGTACCGGGTCCGAGGGCGGCGGTACCGGGTCCGAGGGCGGCGGTACCGGGTCCGAGGGCGGCGGCACCGGGCTCGGGCTGGCGATCGTCGCAGCGATCGCGGACGCCCATGGGGGCCGGGTCGAGGTGGCCGCGGCCAGTCCCGAGGGGGGCGCCCTGTTCACCCTTGAGCTGCCGGCGCCGCACGCCAGTCCACCACTCGGTGGGTCGGGCACGCTGACCGCCCTGGTCGACTGCGGCCCGGCCCAGGCGACCCGATGAGCCGCATCCTGGTCGCGGAGGATGAGCCGCGGATCGCGTCCTTCATCGCCAAGGGACTCACCGCGAGCGGCCTGGTGCCGGTGGTGGTCGGCGACGGCCCCGCCGCACTCGCTCATGCGGTCAGTGGCGACCACGACCTGCTGGTGCTCGACATCGGCCTGCCGGGGATGGACGGGTTCGAGGTGCTGCGCCAGGTACGCGGCTCGGGTAGTTCACTACCGATCATCATCCTTACGGCCCGTGACTCCGCCGCCGACACGATCGACGGGCTCGAGGGTGGGGCTGACGACTACATGCCCAAGCCGTTTACCTTCGGCGAGTTGCTCGCCCGGATTCGGCTGCGCCTGCGGCCGGTCGCCGAGACGGCCGGTACCGAACTCGTCGCGGGTGGGGTGTCCTTGGATCTGCGGGCCCGGCGGGTGCGAGCGAAGGGCCGCACGACCGATCTGAGCGCTCGTGAGTTCGTGCTCCTCGAGACGTTCCTGCGGCATCCGGGCCAGGTGCTCACCAGGGAACAGTTGCTGAGCCACGTATGGGGCTACGACTTCGACCCTGGCTCTAACGTGGTCGACGTCTACGTGCGGTATCTGCGCCGCAAGATCGGCGCCGACGCGATCGAGACGGTTCGAGGGATGGGGTACCGGCTACACACGTGACGCGGCGCGTCATCACCCCCTGATCGGATGACGCGCCGCCTGGCCCCCGCAGATCGCTCACCTCATAGTTGGGCGCACTGGTCCTCCTTGGTGCCCTGGACGATGTTGCCGCTACCGGTCGGTGCGGGCTGGTTGTCCTTGCACTGGAGATTGCCGTCGACCCGGTTGCTCGCAAGGTAGGTGACTCGGCCGGTGGCGTTGGAGAACAGTTGGGCGTCGCCCTTGATGGCGGTGCTGCGTACGTCGACCGTGCCGCCCTGGACGAGCTGGACACTGCCGCCAACCTGTGAGGTGTAGACCCGGACGAGGCGGTGGCCTTCGGCTTGGATGTTGCCGTTGACCCGGACGCGAGACGCGTACAGCGTGCCGCCGCGCTCGACCTTCAGGGTGCCGTTCAGCGCCGTGCCGTTCAGAGTGCAGGTGGCACCGGTGGGCACCCGGATGTCGTCGAGCGTCACCGCGCCGATGGAGCCGCGGCAGACGCGCTCCTCGGCGGCGGCGGTCGGAGCGAGTGCGACTGCCGAGCCCACGACGAACGCGGTGGCCAGCCCGGTACGGATGATGCGGTCCATGTCAACTCCAGGGGGTGAGTGGCCGGAGCTGTTCTCCGGCCTGCGCACTACGCTCCCGGTCCTGGATTGGACGTCCATGAGGCCGAGATGAGCGATCTCTCATCCGCCGGAATGTGGGTGAAAACCGGCGCCTCGATGACCACCAGGAGCGTGGGTCTGCAACACGCCAGTGGGGTGCCTGGGCTGATTTGTTGGGTGCGCGACGATGAGGTGTGTCAGACGGTGACGGAGAACCGGGTTTGTTCGAGGTCGGTCTGAGCGGGTCGGGTTGAATCGCCTGTCGGTGTTGGGAGTGGCTGGCCTGGGTCTGGTGGAGGCCCCGCGCACGGTCTTGGGCGTCGTCGCGATCACCCGCCGCTGGTCGACCTGGTGGGTCCGGGTCCACATCCAGGCTCCCAGGAGCGCGTCCAGGGTGGCACGACTTTGCCGAGGCCGTGCGCCGCCGGGCTCGGACACCTATCTCGGCGGCTCCGAAAGCCCACCGTCAAGCAACTTCCAGCACACGACACTAATGCCAAGTTGGATCACTCATATATTGGAGCAGTCCAGCAATTGTGATGACTAGCGAGGTCCCTGAGCGCCTTCGGAGTTCTCCCCCCCTGCCAAGTTATCGACCAATCGCGCTTCAGATAGTCGAACGTGCGATCATCGGGGCATTTAATGTACATACGCCAGGCGTTAGTAAATGTCCCAAACGTTACAGTTCCGCTGTTTGCGGCAGAAGCCGACGGTGCAACTGCGATGGCGACTCCTACAGTTGCGGCCGCCACCAGCGCGGCTGAAGCCTTTCTAGACACCCTAGCCGGAATCTTTTCCGTCACGTACTTCCTGTAGTTCATGGCGATCCATTCTTGTCGGGAGGAGTTTCACTCCGGGTGAGTGTGAAGGTGTTTGCGTTCGCTCGGATTTGTCGGCAACTTCTACCGCCGCTCGCGCCTTTATTTTGGCCGAATGCATGAGCGTGGCATCGCCTATTCATGAAGTGCGATCTACAGAAAATAATAACTGCGTAAAATTCTGTCAACTAGGGACATGCCTAGTTCCTATCGCCCGCACCAACTCATAGAATTCGCCGTGCATTTCTGGCCCCGGAACGGTCCGGTCGCTACCTCGCCAGGGGTGCGACGCAGGGCCCCGGAAAGGTCGGCTGGTGAGGCTGTGAACTGCGGGTTTGTGTGGATGGGTGCGGCGTGGCGGGTGGGGCCCGTTGGGCTGAGATGGGGTTCTCACACTCACCCGCTCAGGGAAGGGACCCCCATCCGCTCATGTCATCTTCCCGATCCCCTCGGCCAGCATTGTCCAGGACACCGAGAACTTGTTGACCATGCTGGCAAGGATGCCTGATCCGCGTGACCCGCGCGGGGTGCGGTACCCGCTGGCCGGGGTGCGCCCCCGCAAGCGGGAGGTACCCCCGGCAGTCGCAGTGTGCGCTGTTCTGACCGGTGCCCGTTCGTTCGCCGCGGTCGGTGAGTGGGCGCTCGACCTGGGCACCGACCAGCTCGACCGGCTCGGGCTGGAACGGGCGCCGGTGGAGTCCACGATGCGTACCGCACGGCAGCGTCATCACCGTCGATGGGATCCACACCCAGACCGACACCGCCACAGCGATCCTGGCCGCTGGCGCCCACTACGTGTTCACCATCAAAGCCAACCAACCGACCCTGCACGACGCCGCCAAGAACCTGCCCTGGAGCACGATCCCAGTCGGGGCTACCAGCACCGACGCCGGCTACGGCAGGCGAGCCAGACGCACCATCAAAGTCATCGACATCCCCGACCTCTCCGACTGACCCGACTTCCCCGGCGCCGCCCAGATCGCTCAACTACGCAGAACCGTCACCACAGCAGGGAAGAAGACCATCGAGGTCGTCTACCTGATCACCTCCGCCACCCACCACGATGCACCCTCAGCCACACTCGCCGCCTGGGTCCAACATCACTGGCACGTCGAGAACAAGCTGCACTGGGTCCGCGACGTCACCTACGACGAAGACCGATTCCACGTCCGCACCGGTCACGCGCCCCAGGTCATGACCTCTACTACGCAACACCGCCATCACCATCATCCGCCTCACCGGCGCCACCAACATCGCCGCCGCGACCCGACACCACGCCCGCAACCCCCAACGAGCTATCACATGCGCCCTCACCTGCTAAAACACGACCTTTCCGGGGCCGTGGCTCGGACGCCCATCTCGGCGGCTCCGAAAGCCCACCGTCAAGTAACGTCCAGCGCGCGACACTAGGGGCTTCCTTAGTTGACGAGAACTGATACGGATGACTACCTTCAATGAAGACGCCTGATCTTAAAGGAGCGGCAAGAGAAGGTGCAGGCGTCCCATGCTTGCGTTTGAGCGTTTCTTCCGAACCGAGTTTGGGAACATGTTTATAAGGTCAACTGGGGACGGGATTGCTATGTCCAGCAGGGCGAACGTGAAGTCAAGGACCTCGGCTCGGTTGCCTGCGAAGACCGCGGCGACCTTGGTGGCTGCTGTAGCGATTTACTCTCTACTCGTGCCGATGGCTTCGGCCGGACGGGTATGATAGGCGGTGGGTATACGGGCTCCGTTTGGCTATACAGCAGGTATCGAAATTTGAGGGAAAACCTACCGAAAAGACAATTGTTTGTCGGAAAGGAGTAGGCTGTCATGGACTACGAGAAGCACGGGAAGGCGAGGAGTCCGGCCATCCGGGCGAGAAGAGCTGCGGCAGTGACTGGTGGCAGCCGCAGCAACTGCCATCACAATCGCACCGACAGCTTCTGCCGAAGCCGTCAGTGGAAAAATAAAATTTGGTACGCCAAGTAAGACCAACTTTGTGGTCACCGTTAAATGTCCTGACCCTGACAGGTACGACGAATTCGAATGGGCTTGGCGCCTTTTGCCGAGGTCGGTGCGAACTGTAGATGTGCTCGTTCGCACCGCTTCCGCCCGGGACTGCTCCGTTAGTTGGTAGCGGGCCTGTCTAGCGCTCATCACGCTGGCTCGTCGAAATTGACTGGGTACGCAGTCCCCTTCGTGACGCGGCAAGCCCGCGACCTCGCTGGTCATGGCTGTTGTCACAGCACGTCATGGTCACACGGTGAGGTCGCGGGCTTCATCCAGCGTAGGCAGGTTCAGTCGGTCCAGGGCGACCCGGCGCGGCAGGGCACAACATTGCCCCTCGGGCTCGGGGGTCGTCCGTGGCGCAGGTCGAGGTCGACGGCTCGGGGCTCACCTGCATCGTCACTGTCGGGAGCGGATATCGCGCCGGCCGGCCCGGATGCTTGCGGCGAGCCCGACCGTCTCCCGGGCTGCGGCGGCCACCAGGCCGGCAGCGTCGCGGCGCAGGTCACCGATCGTGGCCGGCCCGGTGGCGATGCTGACCACGGCGGCGGCGCCGAGTTGCCGCCGGGCGTCGGGGGTGAGGTCGACCTGGCCGGCGATGACGATCGTGGGCGCCCCCGCCGAGGCCGCGAGGTCGGTGACCGTGCCGACAACCTTGCCGTGCACGGACTGATCGTCGACCCGGCCCTCGCCGGTGATGACCAGGTCGGCGCCGGCGAGAGCGTCGGCGAGGCCAATCGCAGTGGCGACATGCGCGGCGCCCCAGACGAGCTCGGCACCGACCAGCGCGAGCAAGGTCGCCGGAGTGCCTCCGGCCGCACCGGCGCCGGGCCGGTCCGCGAGGCCGCCGTGACCACCCTCGGCGAGCACCTCGGCGAGGCGCCGCAGCCCGCGGTCGAGGCGCGCCACGGCATCCGGGTCGGCGCCCTTCTGCGGGCCGAAGACGCGCGCGGCGCCGCGCGGGCCGACCAGCGGGTTGGTGACGTCGCAGAGCAAGGTCCAGCGCGCGGCGGACGCGGCGGGCAGCAGGCCGCTGGTGTCGATGCGGTCCAGGTCGGCGAGTGCTCCGCCGCCGGGGGGTAGCGGATCGCCACGCACATCGCGGAAGGCGACGCCGAGCTCGGCGAGCAGTCCGGTGCCGCCGTCGATGGTCGCGGACCCACCGAGGCACAGGGTGATGTCGTCGACCCCGGCCTCGAGCGCGTGGCAGATCAGTCGGCCGGTTCCTGCCGTGCTCGCGGTGAGTGGGTTCGCGCTCGCGATCAGTGTGCCGCCACCCTGGACGTGCGGGAGGCCGCTGGCAGCAGCCAGATCGAGCACCAGCCGCCGGCCGTGCCGCGCGTACCTCGCCGATACCGGGCGGCCGGCGGAATCCGTGGTCTGCAGTGTCTCGGTGTGGTATTCGGCACTGCCGGTGAGGATTTCGGTGGTCCCCTCGCCGCCGTCGGCCATCGGCCGGCACACCACCACGGCATCCGGGCTGGCCTGATGCGCGCCAAGCCGGATGGCTTCGGCCACCTCACCGGCCGAGAGGCAGCCCTTGAACGAGTCCGGAGCGACGACGATCCGCATTCGTCGAGGGTACGGATGACGTGCTCGATCCTCCCGGCGGAGAGCCGTCCGAGATGGCTGGGGGTCGAGATGGGAGCGGGTCGAGAGGTTGAGTCCGGCAGGGCGGGCGAGACAAGAGCGGATCGAGGATGTGCCGGCCAGCTCGCCGCGGGGCTCACCCGGGCCTCGGGATCGCGCCGGGCTACGCTGGCGACTCGCGGGAGCGACAAGGAGTGCCTGAGTGACGAGGAGTGCCTGATGCCCGCTGACCCGACATCCGCGGGGTTGCTCCACCACCCGCTTCACGAGTTGTCCCGACTGGCCCGCGCGGTGCGGGCCGAGGCAACCGGCACCCGGATGACGTACTCGCCCAAGGTCTTCATCCCATTGACCCGGCTCTGTCGCGACCGGTGCGGCTACTGCACGTTCGCCACCGCGCCGCGTCATCTGGACCAGCCCTACCTCACCATTGACGAGGTGCTGGCGGTCGCGTCGGCGGGCGCAGCGGCCGGGTGCCATGAAGCGCTGTTTACCCTCGGTGAACTCCCCGAGGAGCGGTACCCCGTGGCGCGAGAGTGGTTGGACGCCAACGGTTACGCCTCGACCATCGACTACCTGGCGGCCGCCTGTGCAGCGGTGCTCGAGGAGACCGGGCTGCTCCCACATGCCAACGCGGGCGCGATCTCGCGCGCCGACCTCGCGACGCTGCGGGGCGTGGCGCCGTCGCAGGGGATGATGCTCGAGTCGTTGCGCAGTGACCTTGCCGCGCATCGGGGCGCGCCCGACAAGGAGCCGGGGCGCCGGCTCGCCACGCTCGAGGCCGCCGGTGAGGCGCGGGTGCCGTTCACCACCGGCATCCTCGTGGGCATCGGCGAGTCCGAGGCCGATCGGCTGCATGCGCTCGAGGCGATCGCCGACAGTCACCGCCGGCACCGCCATGTGCAGGAGGTGATCGTGCAGAACTTCCTGCCTAAGCCCGGCACCCCCATGCGGGCCACGCCGCCGTGCCGGCCGGAGGAGCACCTACGCGCGGTTGCCCTGGCCCGGCTCGTGCTGCCGCCCGAGGTGCACGTCCAGGCGCCACCCAACCTCGCCGATGCCGGGCACCTCGTCGCGCTGCTCGACGCCGGCATCGACGACTGGGGTGGGGTGTCACCGGTGACACCCGACCATGTCAACCCCGAACGCCCGTGGCCCGCCGTCGAGACCCTGCGTGCCGCGACCGAGCGGGCCGGTCTCGTGCTGGCGCCGCGGCTCACGGTGTACCCGGAGTACGTCCTGCGGCGGGAGGCCTGGGTCGACCCCGACCTGCAGTTCGCCGTGCTCGACCGCAGCGACGCCGAGGGCCTGGGCCGCGACGACCCCGGTGCGGTGTGGCCCGAGCGTCACGCGGCAGCGGCCAACGTCGGCACTGGCGCCGAGGTGGTGCAGGTCGGCCGCCGGTCGACCGCGTGGTATTCGGGCGCCGACACCTCGCCCGTGCACCTGGTGCCTCCTCCAGGTGGGCCTGATGACGCGCCGACTGGCGCTGGTGGTGTTCGGGCTGACGCCGGTGGTGTTCGGGCTCACGCCGGTGGTGTCTCTGCTGGCGCCGTGGCCGAGGTGCTTGCCGGTGTCGCCGCCGGGCAGGAGGTTGGGGAGGCCGAGATCATCACCCTGTTCGGCGCGCGCGGCCCGGAGGTCACGGCCGTCGCCGAATGCGCCGACCACCTGCGGGCCACCGCTGTTGGTGACACCGTCACCTTTGTCGTCAACCGCAATATCAACTACACCAATGTCTGCACCTTCCGGTGCACCTTCTGTGGGTTCAGCAAGGGCCCGATGTCGCTCAACCTCCGTGGGAAGCCCTACCTCCTGACCCTCGACGACATCGCCCAGCGGGCCCGCGAGGCGTGGGACCGGGGCGCCACGGAGGTGTGCCTCCAGGGCGGCATCCACCCGAATTTCGACGGCGGCTTCTACCTCGACGTGGTGCGGGCGGTCACGGATGCCGCGCCCGACCTGCACGTCCACGCCTTCACCGCGCTCGAGGTTCACGAGGGCGCGCGCCGGCTCGGGATGCCGCTGTTCGACTACCTCGTGCAGCTGCGGGACGCGGGGCTCAGTTCCTTGCCGGGCACCGCGGCCGAGATCCTCGACGACGAAATCCGTGCTGTGCTCTGCCCCGACAAGATCGACACCGCGCAGTGGCTCGACACCCACGAGCAGGCACACGCCGCCGGGCTGCGCAGCAACATCACCATCATGTTCGGCGCGGTCGAACAGCCGGTGCACTGGGCGCGGCACCTCATTCGCACACGGGAACTGCAGCGCCGCACCGGTGGGTTCACCGAGTGTGTGCCGCTCCCATTCGTGCACATGGCGGCCCCGGTTTACCTCAAGCGCAGCGCTCGGCGGGGCCCGACCTGGCGCGAGACCGTGCTGATGCACGCGGTGGCCCGGATCGCCTACGTCGGGTTGGTCGACAACGTCCAGGCGTCCTGGGTCAAGCTCGGCGCAGCCGGGGCGCGGCAACTGCTCCGGGCCGGGGTCAACGACCTCGGCGGCACCCTCATGGACGAGAACATCAGCCGGGCCGCGGGCGCCGCGCACGGCCAGGTGCTCGACGCGCGCGAGTTCGAGAAGCTTGCCGCCTCGGCCGGGCGGCCGGTGCAGCAGCGCAGCACGCTCTACGGCGAGGTGCGCCCAGGGGGAGCGCCCGCGGCGTGGTCCGCATCGGCGACCCGCGCCGGCTGAGGGCCGGTTCCACCAGCGCGACCCGTCCCGGCGACGCTCAGTTGTCGACCGCGTTCGTCGTGGTCGGCTCGGGTGCGGCGGCGGGCGCTGCGGCGGCGGTGGCGGGCGGCGTGGGTGGCGTCGCGCTGGGTGACGTGGCGCTGGGTGGCGTCGCGCTGGGTGGCGTCGCGCTGGGTGGCGTGGCGCTGGGTGGCGTGGCGCTGGGTGGCGTGAGCGTGGGTGCGGCGGGTGTGGGCGCGGTGTCGACAGCGCTGGCCGCGGCATCCTGGGCGTCGAGCCAGGCCAGCACGGATGACGTGTGCTCACCCAGTCGGGGTGGTGGTTGGTGGGTTTCGCGCCCGCCGGCGAACACGTTGTCGTCGAGGCGGATCGGTGGGCCCGGCAGCTCGATGTCGCCGAGCGTCGGGTGGTCGACGCCGATGATGAGGCCCTGGCTGCGGGTCTGCTCCCAGTCGTACACCCGGTCGAGGGTGCGCACTTCGCCGGCCGGGATGCCGAGTTCGGCCAGCCGGGCGAGCAGCTCGGCGAGCGGGAGGCGCGCGAAGGCGGCATCCAATGCGGCGACCACGGCATCGCGGTTCTCGACTCGCTCGCGGTTGGTGGCGACGCCGGGGGCCTCGGGGTCGAGGCCGAAGCCGTCGGCAAGCCGCCGCCAGAGCCGCTCGCTGCCACAGGCAAGCTGCACCATGCCGTCCGCGCAGGTGAACAGGCCGTACGGGCAGATCGACGGGTGGTGGTTGCCGCCAGCGAGCGGCACCTCGCCGGCCACGGTGTACCGGGTTCCCTGGAAGGCGTGCACACCAACGATGCTGGCCAGCAGTGAGGTGCGCACGATGCGCCCGTGGCCGGTGCGATGCCGCTCATGGAGGGCGGCGACCACGCCGTAGGCGCCGTACATGCCGGCGAGCAGGTCTGCGATCGGTACGCCGACCCGTTGCGGGTGGCCCTGGTCGGCGCCGGTGAGGCTCATCAGGCCTCCCTCACCCTGGGCGATCTGGTCGTAGCCGGCGCGGCCGCCTTCGGGGCCGTCGTGGCCGAACCCGCTGATCGAGAGGATGACGAGCGCGGGGTTGAGGCGGTGCAGGTGGTCAGTAGGGAAGCCGAGCCGGTCGAGCACACCGGGGCGGAAGTTCTCCAGCAGCACGTCCGCGTGGCGCACCAGGCGGGCCAGCGTGGCGCGACCGTCATCCGACGTCAGGTCGAGGACCACGGACTCCTTGTTGCGGTTACAGGAGAGGAAGTAGGTGGAGACGGGGTCGTCGTCGGGCCCGGCGAACGGCGGCCCCCAGCCGCGGGACTCGTCGCCGGCCGGGCTCTCGATCTTGATGACGCGGGCACCGAGGTCGCCGAGCATCATCGCCGCGTGCGGGCCGGCGAGGGCGCGAGTGAGGTCGAGCACGACGATGTCGTCGAGGGGTCCGGTCACGAGTCTGTTCCTCCGGGGCCTGGTCCGCTGCGGTGGGGTGGATGCCGGTCGGCAGCGACCCTAGCGGTCGGGGGTGGAGCGGCTGGGTGAACCCCTAATTGACCATGTGCTCAAATTGAGCGTATGGTCAAGACATGAAAGACGCCGGCCACGTTGCTGACTCCGCTGACTACATTTGTGAGCCTGCTGACCAGGCCCCCGGACCCGAGGACCGGCCACCGCAGCCCCGATCGCGCACCCTGCTGCTCCTGGTGGCGGTGGCGGCGGTCGGGCTGGCCGGTGTCGCAGTTGCCGCCTCGACCAACCGGCTCGACACGGTGCTGCTCTTCGTCGGCGTGCCGTGTGTGCTCGCCGTGGGCGTCGGCCTGATGCGGGGCAGCGGCGGGTGGGGGTCGATGTTCCAAGTCGTCACCGTCGTGCTGCTGCTCGCCTCGGCGCTGTTGCGCGAGGCAGCGATCTGTGTGTTGCTCGCAGCCCCGCTGGTCTACGGCGTCGCGGCGCTGGCCTACGCCGGGACGGCCACGATGCGAGCCGGCCGCAGCGCGCTCGCCCTCGGGCCGCTGCTGGCGGTCGTGCTCATCGAGGGGGTCGTTCCCGGCGGCCGCATCAACCCCGAGCAGGAAGCTGTGGCGTCCCGGATGGTGGCCGATCGGTGTGACGCCTTCGAGTCCGCACTCGCCCGCGGCCCACGGATCAACCAGGACGCCGACCGAGGCCCGCTGCTCGACCTCTTCCCGTACCCCACGCCCACCGCGGCCACCGGGGCCGGTCTTGCCGTCGGCGACGTGTGGTCGCTCGCGATCGGCGACGGCATCCTCGAGACGCGGGTCGCGGCCCGCACCGCCAGCGCCCTCGAGTTCGAGATCACCGACGGCGCGTCGGCCGGGTCGCGCGGCCCACGGCACCACGCGGTGCTCGACCGGTGGGTCACCGTCCGTTCCGGAACGCTGGCGTGGACCCAGACCGCCGACGGCTGCCAGGCGACGATGACGGTGCGCTACAAGCGGCATCTGGACCCGGCCCTGTGGTTCGGGCCGGTCACCGCCGCGTTCATGGATGCCGGCACTGCCGCCTTCCTCGCCGGGCTGGACTGACGTCGTGGATGCCGTCATGCAGATGTCCGCGGATGCCGTGCGGCGTGGCTCGGATGCCGCGACCGCCGATCTGCTGCGCAACCTCACCCTCGCTGTCCCGCTGGCGGTGGTCCTGGTCGTCGGCGCGGTGCGGAGCCGCAGGGCGGACCTCGGCGGGAGAATCGCCCCGGCGGTGCTCAGCACCCTGCTGGCCTGGGTCGGCATTCTTGCCGTGGAGACGGCCGGCGGGTGGTGGCAGTTCGCGACCGGGCCGACCACCGTGCTGGGCATGCCGCTGGAAACCAGTGCGGGCTGGGCGCTTGCCTGGGGTGCGATCCCGGTGCTGATCGGCGGGCCGCCGGTGTGGTGGTGGCTCGCGTTCGTCTGGGCCGACGTGCTGCTCGTGCCCGCGCTCGACCCGCTTGTCGTGATCGAGCCGGGCTGGCTGGTCGGGGAGGCGGTGCTGCTCGTCTGCGTTGCTGCTCCGGCACTCGCGATGGGTCGTCTCACCGCTCGGCGCCGGGCGCTCGGCGTGCGGGTGGTGCTGCAGATCGCCACCTTCACCGGCCTATTCGGCTGGGCCGCACCGACGCTGGCGTTCCAGCGCGACGGGCTCGGCTGGGCCGATGTCGTCGACCACTCGGTCGGGGTGCGCGCGCTTCTGCTGGCTGCCGCCGTGGTCGTGGCGGTGCCGGTGATGTCGGCGGTGACCGAGTTGGCTCGAGTGGGTGGCGGCACGCCGTTTCCCTGGGACCCGCCGGCGCGCCTGGTCACGACCGGGCCGTACGCCTACATCCGCAATCCGATGCAGGCCGGTGCCTGCCTGCTGCTGACTTTGTTGGGAGTCGCTTCCGGGTCACCGACCCTGCTCCTCGGGGTGCTCGTGGCGGCCACGTTCTCGCTGTCGGTGGCTGACCCGCACGAGCGGCGGATGCTGATTGCGCGGTGGCCCGACCCGCCGGTCGCGGCATCCCCTGACTCCCTGGGTGCACTGGGCTACCCGGGCTATCGACGGGCGGTCCGCGCCTGGATCCCACGGTGGCGGCCGGTCATTGCCACCCCGGCAACGCTCTGGGTCTCGCAGACCTGTGCGTTGTGCCGTGGCACCGGCGAGGCGGTGGGCCGCCTCGGGGTCACCGGTCTCGAGGTGCGGCCGGCCGAGTCGTCCCCGGTGCGGCTCACCCGGATGCGGTGGTCGGTGCCGGGCACTCATGATCGCGGCGTGTCCGCTCTGGGCCGGGCTCTCGAGCATGCGAGCCTGCCATGGGCGTGGTGCGGCTGGCTGGTCCGGCTGCCGGTGCTGGCAACGCTCGTTCAGCTCGTGGCCGACGCCTGCGGCCTCGGCCCGCGTGACCTCACGGGCGCGACGCGTACGGTAGTTCGGTGACCGCTGCAACACGACAACAGTTGATGGATGCCGCGGTGCGGCTCACCACCCGGAGCGGGGTGCGTGGGCTGACTGCGCGGGCGATCGGCGCCGAGGCGGGTACCAACCAGGCGCTGATCTTTTACCATTTCGACGGCGTTGACGGGCTGCTCCGTGCGGCCTACGCGGACGCCACCCGAGCGATGGTCGAGGACTTCGCGACCGGCCTGGCGGCGGCCACGACGTTCACCGAACTGTACGAAGTGGGTGAACGGCTGGGCCAGCGGTCGAAAGAGGATGGCAGTGCGGCCCTCCTGCTCACAGTGATGGCGGCGGCACACCACGACGAGCAGATGGCCGCGTCGCTGGTGACCTCGCTCGGCGCATGGCTGGAGGTCGTCGAGGCGGCAGTGTCCCGGGTGTTGGCTACGTCGGGTCTCGACGACGTGGTCGATGCCGCGGCCCTGTCCCGCACCTTGTCGGCGGCCACCATCGGCATGGTCACGATCGACGCCCTGCCCGGCGCTCCGCTCGGTGCCACCGTGCGTTCGGCCGATGGGGTACCGCAGGCCGTCGATGGGCTGGTCGGGCGCTTTCCGCGGGCGGTGGTGCGGCGTCTCGCGCGCCTTCTCGGCCGGGCTGACGCCACCACGCAGGGCCGGGCGCCGTCACCACCCACCGGCGGGTAGCGGTGTCGCGCGGCCTGGCACGACCCCGTCGGTACCTTCGACCGGGTCGAGCCGGGCGCGGCGACCCAGCATCTGTCCCGATGCGTCAGGGACCTATTGGGGCGGTTCCATTCGAGGTGCTGGCCGCCAGCCTCGGTGATGTCATCCCTGCCGATGGGATCGACTCGGGTGGTGGGAAGATGAGGCGCGTGACGGCGACAACTCTGGACGGCACGGCGATCCTCACGACAATCAAGGGGGAGTTGACGACGCGGGTCGGCGCCCTGGCCGACCGGGGGGTCACGCCTGGGCTCGGCACCGTGCTCGTCGGCGACCACCCCGGCAGCCGCTGGTACGTCGGCGCCAAGCATCGAGACTGCGCCGACATCGGCATCCGCAGTATCCGCCGCGACCTGCCGGCGGGCAGCACCCTCGAGGAGGTGCTGTCGGTCGTCCACGAACTGAACGCGGACCCCGAGTGCACCGGCTTCATCGTGCAGCAACCCACCGGCCTGGACGAGAATGTGCTCCTCTCGGCGGTCGACCCGGTCAAGGACATTGATGGCCTGCATCCGACCAACCTCGGCCGCCTGGTGCTCGGCGAGCCGGGGCCCCTGCCGTGCACTCCGGTGGGCTGCATCGAACTGCTTCGCCGCTACGACGTGCCGATCGCGGGCGCGAAGGTGGTGGTCGTGGGGCGCGGCATCACCGTGGGCCGGCCGCTCGGCCTCCTCCTGACCCGGCGGTCGGAGAACGCGACGGTCACGTTGTGCCACACCGGGACTCGTGACCTCGCCGCCGAGGTGCGCCGCGCTGACATCGTGGTGGCTGCGGCGGGGGTGCCGGGCATCGTCACCGCTGACATGGTCAAGCCGGGCGCGGCGGTCCTCGACGTCGGGGTGTCCCGGGTTGTTGATGACGCGAGCGGTGCCGCGGTGGTGGCCGGTGATGTCGCCCCGGACGTGTGGGAGGTCGCCGGGTTCGTCAGCCCCAACCCCGGGGGTGTCGGCCCGATGACCCGGGCAATGCTGCTCAGCAACGTGGTCGCAGCCGCCGAAGCAGCGGTCGGCGCACGGGGCTGACCGTCAGCCGCAGCACCAACTTTCCCGCCCGCACCCGAAACCTTCAGGTCCGCACCGGATCGGAAGTGGTGTCCAGATGAAGGTTGCGATGCTCAGCATGCACTCGCGGGGCTAGCACGCGTCATCCACACCCCGGCGGCGCCAGAGCCGACGTCGGGGCGGTTGTCCACAGATCGCCAGAGGGCCGTTTCCCCGAGCGGCGAGTTTTCGCACGCTGGGTCGATGACGACGATCACCTCCCAGCTCGATCCGCCGCTTGACCCCACCCTGTGCGAGCTCGCCACGAGTCAGCACGGCGTCCTCACCACGACGCAGTTGGCCGCTGCGGGCATGTCGGCGCCGGCGCTCGTCGCCCTGGTCCGAAGTGGCGCCCTGCAGCACCCCGGTCGCGGGCTGTACGTCGTCGCCTCGATGGCACGTGCGGACCAGATCGGGCGCCACCGGCAGCTCGTCGCCGGCGCGTTCGTGCTCTACCCGGATGCCGTGCTGACCTCGACCTCCGCCCTGCTCGCTCAGGGCCTCTCGGTCTGGGGCGCCGACCTGAGCCGGCCGAGCATCCTGCGTCCGGTAAACCGCAGCGGCGGCGTGGGGTGCTTCTGGGTCCGGGCGCGGCGGTGGGGCCGCGAGGTCGTCGAGACGCCGTGGGGGCCTGCGGCAACCACTGCGGATGCACTCGCGCAGCTGGCCGTGGACGCCGGCATCGGGCCCGGTGTGGCGTGCGCCGACGCCGCCCTGCGCCTCGGCCTGGTGACGCCGGGAGCGATGTCCGAGGCCGTGGACGCGATGGGCTCGTGGCCGCGACGCAGTCGGGCCGTCACCATGAACGCGCTCGGCGACGGTCGTAGGGAGTCGGTGGGTGAGTCGCGGGTGGGAGTGGTGCTCGCCGGGGCCGGCATCATCGTCGTGCCGCAATATGAGGTGCGGGACGAGTCGGGCGTGCTCGTCGGCCGGGTCGACTTCCTCGTGGAGGGCACATCTGTCGTCATCGAGTTCGACGGCAAGGTCAAGTTCGGCTCGGGGGAACCGGAGGTGCTGTGGCGGGAGAAGAGGCGGGAGGACCGCATCCGGCGTCTCGGCTACCGCGTCGTGCGCTTGACGTGGGAGGACCTCGAGAGGTCAGGTGCGGTTGTCGCGCGCGTGCGGGCCGCTCTCGCCGAGGGGTAAGCCTGCGCGTCACGACCTCCGGCCGTCGTGGCTGCTCGCTGGACAACGGGACCCGTCCACCAGCCAGTAGGCACCGGAACACCAGCCAGTAGGCACCGGAAGCTTCAGGTATGCAGCACAACGGAAGACTGGCGCGGATGAAGGTTCCGGGCGCGGGCGGGAAAGTTCTGGTGGTGAGATGGTCAGATCAGGCCGAGGGCTCTGACCGCGTCGCGCTCCTCGGCGAGTTCGCGCACCGATGCGTCGATCCGAGCCCGCGAGAAGTCGTCGATCTCGAGCCCCTCAACGATGGCCCACGACCCGTCCGAGACGGTCACCGGGAAGGACGAGACCAGCCCCTCCTCGACGCCGTACGACCCGTCGGAGCGCACCGCCATCGACACCCAGTCACCGTCCGCCGTGCCGGTCACCCAGGTCCGCGCGTGGTCGATGGTGGCGGACGCTGCCGAGGCCGCCGACGACGCACCGCGTGCCGCGATGATGGCCGCACCGCGCCCCGCGACCGTGGGGATGAAGGTCGACTCCAGCCAGGTCTGGTCGCCGACTGCCTCGGCTGCGTTCTGTCCACCCACCTCGGCATGGAACAGGTCGGGGTACTGCGTCGCTGAGTGGTTGCCCCAGATCGTCATCCGGCGAATCTCGGTGACCGGCACCGAAAGCCGCGCCGCGAGTTGCGAGATCGCCCGGTTGTGGTCGAGCCGGGTCAGGGCCGAGAACCGCTCGCTCGGGATGTCGGGTGCGCTCGACATCGCGATCAGCGCGTTGGTGTTGGCCGGGTTCCCGGTGATGGTGACCCGCACGTCGTCCGCAGCCACCTCGTTCAGCGCCGCACCTTGCGGCGCAAAGATGCCGCCGTTCGCCTCGAGGAGGTCGCCGCGTTCCATGCCCGGCCCGCGCGGTCGCGCGCCCACCAGCAGCGCATGACTCGCCCCGTCGAAGATTACCCGCGGGTCGTCACCGATCTCGACCCCGGCGAGCGTCGGAAACGCGCAGTCGTCGAGTTCCATGACTACGCCTTCGAGTGCGCCCAGTGCCGGCGTGATCTCGAGCAGCCGCAACTCGACCGGAGTGTCGGGGCCGAGCAGTGCACCGCTCGCGATGCGGAACAGGAGGCTGTAACCGATCTGGCCGGCGGCTCCGGTAACGGCGACTTTGACGGGCGTGCTGCTCACGGTGCGCTCCCCTTCGTGACGGGCTGGCTGTCAGTGTGCGGCGACGCTATCAGCGCACGCATGCCGCACGGCAGGCACCCGGCACGTGCCTCCAAGATTGGCGTGGTGACCACTCCGACGGCCGCCTTCCGCATCGGTTGCTCTCGGCGCGGTCCACGCTTCCGCGCTCTCGCGAGAGGTCCTCGTCGGGGAGGCCCATGGCCCCGCCGCTGTGCGAGATGTCCGGCAGAACGGCCGGATCGCGGATCGAGAAGGTCGCCACCCACCGGCAATGTCGCCGACGGTTGATCGGTGTGGCGCCGGTCAGCCAGTGGCGTCGCGGTCCTTGCCGGTGGCTGCCGCGACGTCAGCGGCAGCGATGGCGCCCTCGATGTCGCGGTCGCTGCGGTCAACGCCGGTGATCAGGTGGAACGTCGCGCCGGCAATGGCGGCCCCGATGATCGGTGCGAGCCAGAACGCCCAGAGTTGGGCGGGCGCGCCATCCCCGTTGAAGAAGGCTACGGCGGTGGAACGGGCCGGGTTCACCGAGGTGTTCGAGATGGGGATGGAGATGAGGTGAATCAGCGTGAGTGCCAGCCCGATTGCGATCGGCGCGAACCCCGATGGAGCCCGGGAGTCGGTGGCGCCGAGGATGACGTACACGAAGATCGCGGTGAGGAGCGTCTCGGCGACGAGCACCGCGACCAGGCTGTACCCACCGGGGGAGTGCTCGGCGTAGCCGTTGGCGGCGAGGTTCCCAGTGGCCTCGAACCCGTCGGTACCCCGGGCGATCCCCCACACCGCCAGCCCACCGACCAGCCCGCCCAGCACCTGGGCGAGCACGTAGTACGGCACGTCGGGCCAGTCGAATCGGCGGGCCACGGCGACCCCGATCGTGACCGCCGGGTTGAAGTGCGCACCCGACACGTGCCCGACCGCGTAGGCCATGGTCACCACGGTGAGCCCAAAGGCGAGGGCCACACCAAGGAAGCCGATGCCGACATGGATGCTCTGGCCGGCGACCACGTTGGGGGCGACGAACGCCGCGGCGAAGACCGCCGACCCGCACCCACCGAACACCAGCCACAACGTGCCAAGAAACTCCGCGCCGAGCCGCTGCGCCATCGTCGGTGTCGTCATGGCGGTCATCATGCTCCGCCCAGGGGCGTGTGCGCCATCGACATGCCGGATGGCGCCCGCTCGCCCTCGGGTGCCCGGCGCTCTCGCGTGCCTGGTGTGACCCGTATGTCCGATGTTTGCCCGTGTGTCCGGTGTGACCTGGCCGACCCGCAGTGGGCGTTCGCGCCACGGGTGTGCCGGATGGCGCCCGCTCGCCTCGGGTGCCCGGCTCGCCCCGCTCGCGCTGCGCCGGTGAGCATCACGGATGGGTTCGAGCGGCGTCCAGCGCTGCGGCATGGTCAAGGAGGGCCGCCTCGAGCGCTACCTCCCCGCCGCTGCCGAGCCACGGAGCGTGCCCGAGCAGTTCGAGCATGACGTGGCCGTAGAGCAGTGCCCACCCGGTCGTAAAGGCGGCTGCAGCCCCGGCGGGAAGTTCGCGCCCCGCTCCGGTGGTTGGAGGCGCGCTGGGTACCACTGCGGCCTGTCGTCGCGCGGTTGGTGGCGTCGGTAGTCGCTCCAACTCCTCGCTTGTCCAGCCAGCGAAGACCGCGTCGACGAAAGCGCGTCCCAGTGCGGCCGCGGCCGCACTGGTTGGGCCGTCCGGTGGAGCGCCGTAGCCGGGAAGCGGGGTGCCGAAGATGAGCAGGAACGCGCTGCGATGCTCGACGGCCCACCGGCGGTATGCGAGCCCAGCTGCGACCGAGGGGCGCGTCCCCGGGGTGGGCTCCGTTGCCGGGGTGGGCGCTGTTCCAGAGGTGGCCGGGGTCGCCGGGGTGGGCGCTGTCGGCGGGGTGGGCGCTGTTCCAGAGGTGGCCGGGGTCGCCGGGGTGGGCGCTGTCGGCGGGGTGGGCGCTGTTCCAGAGGTGGCCGGGGTCGCGGACGTGGGCTCCGTGGGAGCGGAGGCCTGCAACGCCTCGGGGTGCATCGGCCGCTGGCCGCCGGCTGCGGCTGCGCCCGCAGTGACGGCGTCGGTGAGACCGGTAAAGGAGTCGGTCACCAGGTCGGTGACGAGCGACTCCCGAGAGGGGTAGTAGTAGTAGAGGGCCTGCACGCTGACCCCGAGTTCGCGGGCGACGGCACGGAGCGACAGCGCGGGAAGGCCGCCATGGTCGAGGTGGCGCAGTGCGATCGCTTTGATCTCGGCGACTGTCTGCGCGCGCCGGCCGCCGTCGCGCTGCCTGGCGCGCCGGGCGATCGTCTGCGCGCTCCGACTGCCGTCGTCTCGACTGCTGTCGTCTCGACTGCCGCCGAGGGCCGCGCCCGACTCCGTACCCATCATCGTCCTCCTTGACACTGTCAGGTGAAAACCATATCGTCCTGACCCATCGAACTTGACACTGCCAAGGAGAAGGAGTGGTTCCATGGTCGACATGACCCGCCGAGCGTTCCGCACGGTCCGTCACTGGCACGCACCGCTGGCCTGGTTCGCTGCCGCCTGCACCGTGCTGGTTCCAGTCCTCGTTGTCGCCGGACTGGTCGACGACCGGACCCTGCTCGGCCAGCCGATCTGGGTGAAGCCGATGAAGTTCGCCCTGTCCTTCATCCTGTATTCGGTCGTGCTGGCCTGGATGATCTCGGTGCTCCCGGGATGGCGGCGCCTGGCATGGTGGGCCGGCACGGTGATCGTCGTCGCGTCGGCTGGTGAGGTGGTGCTCATCGCCGGGCAGGCGGCGCGCGGACGCCCGAGCCACTTCAACATCACGACGCCCCTGGATGCCGCCATCTTCAGTGCGATGGGGATCCTCGTCGTGACCCTGTACGTGCTGACCCTCGGCCTGGGAGTGCTGCTCCTGCGACGGCCCCTGGCGGATCGGTCGCTCACCTGGGCGATGCGTCTCGCCGTCCCGGTCGCGATCGCGGGCCTCTCGGTTGGGTACCTCATGGTGTCCCAGGCGCCAGTGGCGGAGACTGGCGCCGATGCCTCCGGGGCAGTGGTCCAGCTCGCCGGGGCGCATGCGGTGGGCGTCGCCGACGGTGGCCCCGGGCTCCCGTTTCTGGGCTGGAGCACGACCGGTGGCGACCTGCGGGTCGGGCATTTCGTGGGCATGCATGCGCTCCAGGTGCTGCCGCTGCTCGCCCTCCTGCTCACCTCCGAGTGGGGGCGACGCCGCCTCGATGAGACGGCGCGAGTGCGGGTGGTCGTGGTCACCGGATTCGCCTACGCCGCAGTGCTCGTCCTGCTGGTGTGGCAGGCGCTGCGCGGCCAGTCGTTGGTGGCGCCTGACGCCCTCACCGGTGCAGTGGCAGCCGGCATCGCCGGCGTCACCGGCGTCACACTCGGGCTCGTCATCCGCGGATCTGCCTCGCGCAGTGCGGTAGTCGAGCGGGGCGACCCGGGCCGGGCCACGCCCCACTCGGGTCGGGCCACGCCCCACTCGGGTCGGGCCACGCCCCACTCGGGTCACGCCACGCCCGACCCGGGCCACATCACGCCCGACCCGGGCCACATCACGCCCGACCCGGGCCACATCACGCCCGACCCGGGCCAGGTGACGGCCGACCCGGGCGGTGCCCTGGCCGACCCGGCGCGACGTGGGCCATCATGAGCGTCGCCGGGGTGAGTCGCCGGCTCACCACCGCACGATTGTTGGCCGCCCTCTATGGGGTGCTTGCCGTGGTCGGTGCGGGCGGTACGTGGTGGTTCAACCTGCGCTTCGACAGCGGCGAGGTCGGGGGCGTCAGTTACCTCGAGGCGTGGTTCGCGAACCCGGCCAGTTCCTCGGCGGCCGTCGACGTGATCGTCGCCGCGGTCGCCGCGTGCGTCCTGTATGCAAGCGAGGCACGGCGCTGGCGCGCCTGGTGGCCGTTGGTGCTCGTGCCGCTGACCTTTCTTGTCGCACTTGCCTTTACCCTCCCGGCGTTCCTCGCGCTCCGTGAGCTGCGCCTCGCCCACGAGACTCCGCCGACCGGCGCCGGATGACGCTGGCGCGCGGATGGCGCTGGCGCGCGGATGGCGCTGGCGCGCGGATGACGCTGGCGCGCGGATGGCGCTGGCGCGCGGATGGCGCTGGCGCGCGGATGTCGGGATCGTCTCCACCGTGGCGGCCCGGCCTGAGCCCGGTGAGGGCCGAGGATGCCGGAGTGCAGCCAACGCACTCCGGGCCGACCGTGGCGCCTGCGCCGCCTCCGTTCAGGAAGGTCTGGCGCGCTCGCGGCGGCAGCGTTCGGAGCAGTAGCGCACGTCATCCCAGACCGCAGCCCAGCGCCGCCGCCAGGTGAAGTTGCGCCCACAGGTCGGGCACACCTTCGACGGGAGGTCGGCCTTGCGCCGCATCCGAGCCACGGCGCCGGGCCTGGTGCTGGTCAGCCGGCGAGCGAGGCGAGGATGCCGGTGAAGGTCGCCGAGGGTCGCATCACCGCGGCGGCCTTCTCGGGGTCGGGCCGGTAGTAGCCGCCGACGTCGGCCGACTGGCCCTGGGCCGCGATCAACTCGGCGTCGATGCTCTCGGCGTGGTCGGCGAGCGCAGCGGCGACCGGCGCGAAGGCTGCGGCGAGCTCGGCGTCATCCGACTGGCTCGCGAGTTCATCGGCCCAGTACCGGGCGAGCCAGACGTGGCTGCCGCGGTTGTCGATCGAGCCGACCCGCCGGGCCGGTGACTTGTTCTCCTCGAGCAGGGTGCCGGTGGCCCGGTCCAGCGCCTCGCCGAGCACCCCGGCGCGGGTGTTGCCGCCGCGCGCCTCGTGCCGGAAGGACTCGGCGAGCGCGAGGAACTCGCCGAGGCTGTCCCAGCGCAGGTAGTTCTCGGCGACCAGTTGCTGCACGTGTTTGGGTGCCGAGCCACCGGCGCCGGTCTCGAACAGGCCGCCGCCGTTCATCAGCGGGACGACCGAGAGCATCTTGGCCGACGTGCCGAGCTCGAGGATGGGGAAGAGGTCGGTGTTGTAGTCGCGCAGCACGTTGCCGGTGACCGAGATGGTGTCCTCGCCGCGGCGGATCCGCTCGACCGCGTGCCGGGCGGCGTCGACCGGCGCCAGCACGCTGATGTCGAGCCCGGCGGTGTCGTGTTCACCGAGGTACTGCTCGACCTTGGCGATGAGGTTGGCGTCGTGGGCCCGCTCGCGGTCGAGCCAGAACACGGCGGGGGTCCCTGACTCGTACGCTCGGGTG
>JBOFLG010000080.1:0-5475 GCA_051657745.1 Dermatophilaceae bacterium
CTTGGCCCGGAACATCGACACCAGTTCGAGCACTTGGTGGCGGGTCGCGGCGTCGGCGCGCACCTTGATGAGCATCACCTGCCGCTGCACTGCTGAGGCCGGCTCGAGTTCGACCACCTTGAGGACCTCGACCAACTTGTTCAACTGTTTGGTGACCTGCTCAAGTGGGAGGTCCTCGACGTCGACGACGACCGTCATCCGGGAGATCTCCGGGTGCTCGGTCTCACCGACGGCGAGCGAGTCGATGTTGAAACCGCGCCGCGAGAAGAGCGCGGCGATCCGCGCGAGGACGCCGGGCTTGTTCTCGACGAGCACCGACAAGGTGTGCTTGTGCATCAGCCCTCCTCCTCCCGGTCCCAGGCCGGCGCGGTGTCCCGAGCCACCTGGATGGCGTCGTTACTCACCCCGGCGGGCACCATCGGCCACACCATCGCGTCGCGGTGCACCACGAAGTCGACGACTACTGGCCGGTCGGTGACCGCCATCGCCGCTGCGATGGTGGCGTCGACGTCCTCGGGCCGTTCGCAGCGCAGCCCGACACAGCCGTAGGCCTCGGCCAGTTTGACAAAGTCGGGGACCCGCGAGCCCTGCGACGTGTGCAGGTCGGTGTTGGAGTACCGCGCCTCATAGAACAGGGTCTGCCACTGGCGCACCATGCCGAGGGAACTGTTGTTGATGATCGCCACCTTGATCGGGATGTCGTTGATGACGCAGGTGGCGAGTTCCTGGTTGGTCATCTGGAAGCAGCCGTCGCCGTCGACGGCCCACACGACGCGGTCGGGTTCACCGACCTGGGCGCCCATCGCGGCTGGGACGGCGTAACCCATCGTGCCCAGACCGCCCGAGTTGATCCATGAGTTCGGGCGCTCGTACTGCACGAACTGCGCGGCCCACATCTGGTGCTGGCCGACACCGGCGACGTACACGGCATCCGGCCCAGCGAGGGCACCGAGGCGCTCGATGACGTACTGCGGGGCGAGCGTGCTGTCGTCGGGTTCGGTGTAGCCGACGGGGAACATCTGCTGCCACCCGGCGACCCGGTCGCGCCACGGCCCATAGTCGCCGCCGACGCCACTATCGAGGTCGGCCTCGACGGTAGCGGTGAGATCCTCGATGACGGCGGCACAGTCGCCGACGATCGGCACGTCGGCGTTGCGGTTCTTCGAGATCTCGGCCGGGTCGATATCAGCGTGGATGACCCGCGCGTCCGGCGCGAACGTGGACAACTGGCCGGTGACCCGGTCATCGAACCGCGCGCCGAGCGTGACCAGCAGGTCAGCCTTCTGGAGCGCGGTGACCGCGGCGACCGACCCGTGCATGCCCGGCATCCCGAGGTGTAGCGGATGACTGTCCGGAAATGCGCCACGCGCCATCAGGGTGGTCACGACCGGGATCTGGGTCAACTCGACGAACCGCCGCAACTGCTCGCTGGCCCGGGCGCGGATGACGCCCCCGCCGACATAGAGCACTGGCCGCTTCGCCTGCGCGATCATCTTCGCCGCTTCACGGATCTGCTTGGCATGCGGCGTGGTCACCGGGTGATACCCGGGCAGGTTGATGCGCGGCGGCCAGACGAAGGTGGTGCGCGCTTGGAGTGCGTCCTTGGCGATGTCGACAAGCACCGGGCCGGGACGGCCGGTGCCGGCGATGTGGAACGCCTCGGCGAGGACCCGCGGGATGTCGTCGGCGTCGGTCACCAGGTAGTTGTGCTTGGTGATCGGCATGGTGATGCCGCGGATGTCGGCCTCCTGGAAGGCATCCGTGCCGATCGCCTTCGAACTCACCTGACCGGTGATGGCGACGATCGGCACCGAGTCCATGTGCGCGTCGGCGAGCGGGGTGACCAGGTTGGTCGCACCCGGACCCGAGGTCGCCATACACACCCCGACCTTGCCGGTAGCCGCCGCGTACCCCTGCGCGGCATGACCAGCGCCCTGCTCGTGCCGCACCAGGATGTGGCGCACCGACGCCGAGTCGAGCAGCGGGTCGTAGGCCGGGAGGATCGCCCCTCCGGGGATGCCGAAGACGGTGTCGACCTCGAGTGCCTCGAGGGAAAGCACCAGGCTCTGCGCGCCGGTGACCTCGATCGGCGTCTTGGCGTGCGCCTGCTGGGCCAGCTCGGCTGGGCTTGGGGTGCTGTGGAGGGGTGCCGGGTTCACCGGCATGCTCTCGGTCATGGTGGTCACCATTCTCCTCTCGGGGGCTCGAGCCGTGGGTCCACACACAAAAAAGCCCTCCTGTCGCGGAGGACGACGGAGGGCGGCGCACCTGGCGGGCACATCCTGCTCGAGGATGCGGTACCGGGTGCGCCTAGTGGACTACGAGGACTAAAGCCACAGGAGAACTCTCGCCGTCAGTGAGGGGCATGTCAACCGGCACGACATGAGGTTCCACCATCCGGGACCGCCGACCGCAACGATCCGGGTCAGCCGTCGTCCGGTCGACACCGCGCGATCTCGCCGACCGCGACCGGCCCGCGCCCTGCCACGGCTTGATGACGGCCGGCACCCACGACGGATCAGAACTGGGCCCGCTGCAGCCGGTCGAGCAACTCGGGGGCGCGGCGGTCCATCCACCAGCCGCCGAGCACGACCCCGGCGGCGAGTAGCGCTGCGCCATAGCCCGATCCGACCGCCACGAACAACCACTCCCCCGCCGGACCCGGGTCGGTGGCCAGCACGAGCACCACCACCGGCACGACGAGGAGGACCGGCCCGATCAGCGAGACGAGCGCGGTGAGGCATCCTTGCGCGGCGCCACCCGAGGTCGCGGCGAACGGGTTGCCCCCGGTTCGGGGGGCAGTGCCCGGCAACACCGCCCCGACCCCCACCGCGAGGCCGAGGCTCGCCGGGAACGCCGCGCCGACGACCGCGGCCCAGCCCAGCGCATCGGGGAGCAGACCGAGCCACACCGACGCGGCAAAGGTCCCCACGAGCACCGGCCCGAAGACCACCGTGGCCGCCGCCGCCCGGCCCAGCCGGTCCTCCCACCCCCGCAGCCCGGTAGCGACGTGCACCCACCAGGCCGGGCCGTCGTAGGCGAGGTCGTTCATCAAGGTGAGACCGGCGATGACAGCAAGCGTGACGACGCCTGCCCCGGCGAACTCACCGGCGCCGGTGACCGCGGCCTGCGCGACGAAGAACACCGGCAGCACGACGGTGCGCAGCGCCACCGACACCAGCCGGCTGTCTCGATACCAGGCCCGCACGCGGCGGGCCGCCACGGTCGCCGCCGGCGACCGTCCGAGGATGACGGGCAGCACCCGGGCCCGGCCGATCCGATGCCCTCCCCCAGCGGTCGGTGGCGCGGTAAGCACCTGCTCCAGCCGGCCGACCCAGACCCGCCAGAGCAGCACGAGCAGAGCCGCAGCGAGGAACAGGTGCGCCGCTGCTGCCACCCATCGGCCGGTGGCCACATCGAGCGGCAACGCCCATACCCAGCCGACCGGGGTCCACGACACGACGACGGCCACTTCCGACAGGTCCAGGACGGCCGAGTCGACAACGATCGACCCTCCCGAAAGTACGAGGTTCGCCGCGAGCGGCAGCACGGTGACGACCGCGACCACCGCCGCACCCGCCACCCGCCCGACGTGGCTCGTCATCAGGCCGGCGAGGACACCGGTCACTGCCCGGGCGAGCAAGACAGCGGTGAACGTGCCGAGCACCGCGGCGACCAGCGCCGCAGCGAACGCTGCCGGCCGGGTCAGCCACGCCGCGGCCTGACCCAAGGCGAGTCCGGCGGTCGCCACCGCGGGCACCCCGGTGAGCGCCGCGGCGAGCAGGCCGCGCGCGAGTTCGGGAGCGCGGACCGGCAGCAGCGCGAACCGCGCCGGGTCGAGGAGGTTGTCGACCCCGGCAGCGACGACACCGAACACCACCCACGCGAGGGTGAGGCCCGCAAAGAGCGGGACGGTACCTGCGGTGACGCGCAGCGGTGCCGCGGCGAGCAGCGCCAGCGACGGCACCCCCACCGCGAGCACGGCGACCGCGACGACGATCCCGGCCACCGAAGACCCCAGATGTATCGCCGACCGCGACATCGCCCTGGACCACATCGTGAACCGCAGACGCACGAAGAGCCGCACCACGTCATCCGCCCCTGAGGGCGAGCGTCCGCAGTGGGCACCGCGCTGGGCTCAGCCCAACCACGTCATCCCCTCACCGGCCCGGTCGGTGGCGCCGACGAGGTCGAGGAACCGATCGTGCAGCGAAGCGCCAGCGGTCAGCGCCCCAACAGCGTCGCAGGCGAGTACCCGGCCGGCAGCGACGACGGCGACCCGGTCGCAGAGTCCCTCGACGAGTTCCATCACATGGCTCGACATGACGACTGTGCCCCCGCCGGCGACGTGCCGACGCAGGATGGTGCGCACGGTCTGCCCAGACACCGGGTCGACCGCCTCGAACGGCTCGTCGAGCACGAGCAGCCGCGGCGCGTGGAGGAGCGCTGCGGCAAGGCCGATCTTCTTCACCATCCCGGCGCTGTAGTCGGCGACGACCGTGCTCGCGTCATCGGCGAGTTCGAGAACCTCGAGTAACTCAGCCGAGCGTGCGTCGACGACGTCGCGCGGCATCCGGCGAAGCGCGCCGACGTAGTGCAGCAACTCACGACCCGAGAGCTGCTCGAAAAGCCGCATGCCATCCGGGCTGACCCCCATGACCGCTTTGGCCGCGACCGGGTCGGCCCACACGTCAAGGCCGAGCACGGTGGCCGTGCCGGCGTCGGGGCGGAGCAGCCCGGTGGCCATCGAGAGGGTGGTCGTCTTACCGGCACCGTTCGGGCCGACGAGCCCGAACAAGCAGCCACGCGGCACGGTGAGCGAGAGCCCGTGCACCACGGTGCGGCCGCGGAATGCCTTGGCCAGTCCGCGCAACTCGAGAGCCGACTCCGCAGTGACGGCCTCCGACACCGCGGCGCTGCCCGTTCCGGTGACCGGTCGGGTGTCGTCCGAGGGGTCCGCGGGCACACACCATGGTGACACCACCCCGGCCGACGGCGCCCACCGAACGGATCGGAGCGCGGCCCGAGTTCAGCGGCAACTCGCCCAGCATTCAGGTGGGCGCGGTGCGACGCTCCACACCACGATGCTGGAGCCAGAACGCGCGCAGCGTGACGAGGTGGATGAGGATGCCGAACGGCGGCCCGAAGAACATCGGGATGAGGGTGATCGGGAAGCCGACCGCTGCCTCGTTGCCCGCCGTCTCGAAGCCGAAGGCCGCCGCCGACGACGGCGCCACGATGAGGTCGAGGATGCCGAAGGCGGTCCAGGCCACGAACACCCAGGTGTACCTGCGGCCACCGCGAGCCACCAGCCAAGCCACCGGGAGGGCGAACACACCGGTGAGGATGTCGCCGATGCCCGCGTTCAGCGCGAAGCCCTGGGTGAGGAGCCCGGAACTGAGGTAGGGCACGATGAAGAGGAACCCGAGCACGCGATAGAACTGCAGGTAGACCAGCCAGTGCACGGGGATCGCC
>JBOFLG010000081.1:0-5268 GCA_051657745.1 Dermatophilaceae bacterium
GTCATCAGGATGCCGCGGTTGCACGTCGCGAGGTGCAGGTAGGCGTCGAGATCCTCGTCGTGGGCCGCCGCAGACTCCTCGCCGGTTCGGGGGGCAGGCCGGGCGAACCGGTACTCGGCGCGCGCGCCCAGCCGGCGTACCGACCAGGGCACGTCGTACTCATCGAGGGTGGCCTGGACTCCGGCCTCGAACTCCTGGGCCAACGATGTCATGTGCGCGAAGGCATCCGTGGTGAGCACCTCGCCGAGGGTGGCCCGCATCGCCGCCGTCGACATGGCATTGCCGGCGAGCGTGCCGCCGACCCCGCCGACGTCAACGATGTCGGCGTCGCCGGCATCCGTCAGCCTGGTGACCGACCGGGCGATCTCGTCGGTGATGCCGTAGGCCCCGCACGGGATGCCGCCGCCGATCGACTTGCCGATCACGAGGAGGTCCGGCTGGAGGCCCCACTCCCGGGTCGCGCCACCCCAGCCGGCCGAGAAGGTGTGGGTCTCGTCGATCATCAGCAGCGAGCCGTATCGGGTCGCCAGTTCGCGCACGCCGTCGAGGAAGCCTGGCTCGGGCAGCACGATGCCGATATTCGTCAGCGCGGGCTCGGTGAGGACCGCAGCGACGTCGCCGTGTGCGAGTTCGCGTTCGACGGATTCGAGGTCGTTCCACGTCGCGACCCGAGTGGTGAGGTCGAGTGCGACTGGGGGGCCGACATTGCCGGGGCGGGACTGTGCCTTTCCCGCCGGGCCGGGCACCGCAAAGGTCTCGTCGACCGACCCGTGGTAGCAGTACGCGAAGACCAGGATCTTCGGCCGTCCGGTCGCCAACCGGGCCAACCGCACCGCCCATCGGTTGGCGTCCGTGGCGGACAGGGTGAACGACCACATCGGCAGCCCGAACCGGGCGGTGAGCTCGGCGCCGACCCATTGCGCGTCATCCGTTGGCAGCATGGTCGTGACCCCACCGAGTTCGCCGATCCGTCGAGTCACCGCTGCCACGGTCGGTGCGGGGGAGTGGCCTGCCATCGCGCCGGTATCGCCGAGGGCGAAGTCGATATAGGTGTGGCCATCGACATCGGTGATCCGGTTCCCGTTCGCCCGGTCCAAGGAGAGCGGGAACCCGCCGCTCCACTTGTTCATCCACGTCATCGGCACCTGCCCGAACAGGTTCGCGGCTGCTGCAAACGTGGCCCGGCTCCGCGGGTGTGTGGTGGTGTATGTGTCTCGCTCGGCGGCGAGGAGGTCGCTGAGGCGGGTTCGGTCGACATCCGGCATGTCGACACGGTAGTGGTGCGGATGGCGTGTGTGGAAGTCGCTGAAGAGGCTGAATCCGTGGCAGTGGGTGAGAAGGGCGACGGATCGATGACTCGCAATACCCCGGCAGTGGGCACCGCGCTCCGCCCACAGCCGCCACCGGTGACGGATGCCGCCATCGCACCCTTCTAGGCTTCGGGGTATGGCCCGCCAGCGCGTCCCCGACGGCCCACCGCCGCCGCCCGCGGTGCAGAAACTGCGCATCCGCTACGCCAAGCGGGGCCGGTTGCGGTTCTCCTCGACCCGAGACTTCGCCCGGGCGCTGGAGCGCGCCCTCCGTCGCGCCGGGGTACCGATGGCCTACTCCGCCGGTTTCCGGCCGCACCCGCTGATCTCCTACGCGAACGCGGCTCCCACCGGAACTGCGAGCGAGGCGGAGTACTTCGAGATCAGAGTCACCGAACGGCTCGACCCGGATGCCGTCCGTTCCGCCCTCGACGCCGCGCTACCCGACGGCCTCGACGTGGTCGAGGTCGTCGAGGCCGCACCCGGTGCGCTCGCTGATCGGCTCGAGGCCAGCGAATGGCACCTGGTCATCCGCGGTGCATCGCCCGCCGACCTCGAGCCGGTGGCGGCCCGCTACCTCGCTGCCGAGGTTGCCGAGGCCACCCGAGTCTTCAAGAACGGCCCGCGCACGTTCGACACGCGGGCGGCCGTGGTGATGATGACGGTCGACAGGGCGGGCGAGGACGGGTGTGCGATACTTCGATTGGTCGTACGGCACTCCACACCCTCCGTACGCCCCGACGACATCCTGACCGCACTGCACGCAATCACTGGGTTCTCGCCCCCGCTCCCACCGTTGGTCACCCGAGTGGCCCAGGGTCCCCTGCTCGATGCAGGTGCCGGGGTAGCCGACCCACTGGCTGCCGACGAGGAAGCCGCCGGCCCCGAACGGTGACGCGCGCTATGCCGCGCGAGCCGACCCGGGGCAACTGCCAACTTCCGTGCTGGGCAGTGCCCGGCACGATCCGACCGCTCACCTCTCGGTCGATGCGGAGCCGATGTGGTTCCGGGTGCGGGCGTCGGCCGGGCGTGACGAAAGGACGACCCGGTGTCCGACACCGACAGCCTCGACGGCTCATCCACCGAAGCGGTAGCAGCGACCGAAGCCACACCCCCGCCGAGGCGCCGTCGTCGTGCCACCACCGCAGCCAGTGCACCTGCCGGGGGGCGAGCAGGAATCGCCGCCGCTGACGCTGGCGCCGCACCCGAGGTGGTCAGCGTTGCGTCATCCGATGCTGCCGCGGGCGGCGAGGTCGCCACGGTTGAGACGGCGGACGTCGCCAGGGCCGACGCCACCGGGGAACCCAGGGCCGAGTCGGAGTCGGCCAGCGATCCTGCTGTCGCAGCCACTGATTCGAATGGGTCGCTGGGGGGTGGCGTGCCACGTTTCGGCCTGCTGTTCCAGGCTCCGGAGCCCACCGTCGCTCCGCAGCGTCGCCGGGCTACCGCGCCGACCCAGGCACCCTCGGAGCGGGTGACTTCGGATGCCGACGATGACCAGAGTAGGTCCAGCCGGCCCGCCGGGTCTGGAGAGGCCGCTGCTGCGGAGCCAGCCGTCGAATCCGACCCTCACCACACCGGCGGCGCCGACGAGCCGGGCGACGACGAGAGCGCAGGCGCCGCTCGTCGGCGTCGGCGCGGCGGTCGCGGCCGACGTAGCCGAGCGGGCCAGAGCTCAGCCGAGGCCACCGGTGACGATGGCGACACCGAGCGGGCGTCATCCGGCACCGCAGCGGCACCCACGGAGGAGCGCGCCGGTGACGTCGAGGGGGAGGCGACCTCGTCGGCGTCGAGCCGCCGCCGGCGTCGGCGTCGCGCGGGCGGCGCAGAGAGCGATGATCCGCCCGGCGTCGTCACCAAGGTCCGCGCACCCCGGGCGAAGAGCGAGGAGCCGACAGCGGTTCGGGGATCCACGCGCCTGGAGGCCAAGAAGCAGCGGCGGCGTGAGGGGCGGGAGGCAGGTCGGCGCCGAACCATCGTCACCGAAGCCGAGTTCCTGGCCCGCCGCGAAAGCGTCGAGCGGGTGATGGTGGTTCGCGGCCGCGCGGACCGCGTTCAGATCGGCGTCCTGGAGGACGGCGTGCTCGTCGAGCACTACGTGTCCCGCGAGACGACGGCGTCCATGGCGGGAAACATCTACCTCGGCCGGGTGCAGAACGTGCTGCCGTCCATGGAGGCCGCCTTCGTTGACATCGGCAAGGGCCGGAACGCCGTGCTGTATGCCGGCGAGGTCAACTGGGATGCCGCGGGCCTGGAGACCGGCCAGCCCAAGCGCATCGAGCACGCGCTTTCCAGCGGCGACACCGTGCTGGTACAGGTGACCAAGGACCCCATCGGCCACAAGGGTGCCCGGCTGACCTCCCAGATCTCGCTGCCCGGGAGGTACGTCGTCTACGTGCCAGAGGGCGCGATGACCGGGATCTCGCGAAAGTTGCCGGACACCGAGCGGTCCCGCTTGAAGTCGATTCTCAAGCAGGTCGTGCCGGAGCGGGCCGGAGTCATCGTCCGTACTGCCGCCGAGGGTGCCTCCGAGGCCGAGTTGACGGCCGATGTCACCCGCCTGACCGCTACCTGGGAAAAGATCTCGGCCAAAGCGGATGCGGCGGGCAAGCGGAAGTCCGGCAGTGGCGGCGCGCCGCTGTTGCTGCACGGTGAGCCCGACCTCACTGTACGGGTGATCCGGGATGTCTTCACCGAGGACTTCGGGTCGCTGGTCGTCTCGGGTGACACCGCATGGTCCGATGTGACCGGGTACGTCGAGGATGTCGCACCGGACCTGGCCACCCGGCTCACTCGGTGGACGGCGGACCACGACGTCTTCGCGGCGCACCGCATCGACGAGCAACTCGCGAAAGCGATGGACCGCAAGGTGTGGCTCCCGTCGGGCGGGTCGCTGGTCATCGACCGCACGGAGGCGATGACCGTGGTCGATGTCAACACCGGCAAGTTCGTCGGGTCAGGCGGAAACCTCGAGGAAACGGTCACCAAGAACAACCTCGAAGCGGCCGAGGAGATCGTGCGGCAGTTACGGCTGCGCGACATCGGCGGGATCATCGTCGTTGACTTCATTGACATGGTGCTCGAGTCCAACCGCGACCTCGTCGTGCGCCGGCTGCTCGAATGCCTGGGGCGAGACCGGACGAAGCACCAGGTCGCCGAGGTCACCTCGCTCGGGCTGGTGCAGATGACGCGCAAGCGGGTCGGCTCGGGGCTGATCGAGGTGTTCAGCGAGCAGTGCCACCACTGCGCTGGCCGCGGCATCATCGTCTCCGGCGAGCCGGTCGACAAGGCCGGCGCGGGGTGTGGGGATGCCGTTCCGTCACGGTCCGGGCGTGGCCGCCGAAGTGGTTCGTCGAGCGCTCCGGAGGAGCCGTCGCGGCCGTCATCCGGTCCGACCCCGGCCCAGATCGCCGCGGCTGCGCACGCAGCGGCAGTTCGTCACTCCGACGGTGACGGCGAGGGTCAGGGCGTCGCGTCCGCGCACGTGGGCGGCGCTCCGACTGTAGGTGCCGACGACGCGGTCACACTCGTCGCGAGTGCGGGCACCGCCGAGTCGCCCGCCGTCCAGGTACCTGTCGTCCAGGTGCCGGAGCGGCGGAAGCGACGGCGCGGTCGAGTGGTCGTCCCCGCGGGGCCGCCACGCGCGGAGGATGCCGAGCAGGCGGTGGGCGGTAACGACGCGGAGCCGGTCTCGGCGCGGCCGCCTGCCAAGGTCGCAGCTGATGCGTCATCCGGCACCGCCGTGGCCGCCGAGCCGGTCGGCGAGCCCGCCTAACCGAAGGGCGCGTGGCGTCGTCAGGATTTGGCTGGCTCTGCCGGGCGCCAGTATGTTTGCCGATGGTGTGCCCACCGAGCCGGTGTCCCGTGTCGTCCACGGGGTAGCAACCGGCCGGTCTGAGAGTGCCCACCCGAACAGGAAGTGAGACACCACGTGTACGCGATTGTGCGTGCAGGCGGT
>JBOFLG010000082.1:0-9097 GCA_051657745.1 Dermatophilaceae bacterium
TCGCAGCGACCGCCCGGTCGGAACGGCCGGACAACTGGGTGGGCGCTCCGCGACCGCTCGAAACCCCCACGGCTGCGCCCCGCATAATCGAGGTCATGCCGGATGACGTCGCCTCGCCGGTGGCGGACCGCCCGGCCACTCCGGCCACTCCGGCCACCCCGGCCACCCCGGCCACCCCGGCCACCCCGGCCACCCCGGTCAGGGCAGCCACCGCGGTCAGGGCAGCCACCGCGTGGGCGACACGAAGGACCAACCCGGAGTCGCGTACCCCCGGCGCGGTCGCCCGGCTCGGCCGCGTCCTGCAGGAACACCCTCAGGCGCTGGTCCTCACCGGAGCGGGGATGTCGACCGAGTCCGGTATCCCCGACTACCGGGGCCGCGACGGCACCCGGCGGGTGACGCCGATGCAGCACGCCGAGTTCGTTGCCAGTCGAGCCAACCGTCGGCGGTACTGGGCGCGGTCGTTCGCTGGCTGGCAACGCTTCTCCGGCGCGGTGCCCAATGACGGGCACCGCGCGGTCACCGAGTTGCAGCGCATCGGTGCCATCGGTGCGGTAATCACCCAAAACGTCGACGGGCTGCACCAGCTGGCCGGCACCAGGCAGGTCACCGACCTGCACGGCAACCTCGCGGTCGTGCGCTGCCTCGCGTGTGGCCACCGCTCCCCGCGTGAGCTGGTGCAACAGCGGCTCGCTGACGCCAACCCGGGATTCGCCGGGCATATCCGGGCGGCCGCACCGGACGGCTCGCGGGTGAGCAGCCAGATCCGGCCCGACGGTGATGTCGTCATCCCGGATGCCGCAGTCGCGGACTTCGCGCTCGTCGCCTGCACCGAGTGCGGAGCCGACACCCTGAAGCCCGATGTGGTCTTCTTCGGCGCCTCGGTCCCACGCGAGCGGGTTGCTGCCTGTGCCGCGCTCGTCGACGCCGCTCCCGCGATGCTGGTGCTCGGTTCTTCCCTCGCGGTCATGTCGGGCCTGCGGTTCGTGCGTCAGGCCGCGCGCCGCGGCATCCCGGTGCTGGTGGTCACCCGTGGCCCGACCCGGGGCGACGACGTCGTGACCGAACGCGTCGACGGCTCGCTGGTCCCGGCGTTGTCGGCGCTGGTCCAGATTGTGGCGACAGCACGAAGGGGGACCGGATGACGATCAGTGGTGTGCCGGTGCCTCCGGGCGCGGTCGCGGTCCGCCCGGCGACGTCAGCTGACCTGTCGGGGATGGCGGCGATCTACAACGACGCGGTGGCCAGGACGGTCGCGACCTTCGACCTCGAACCGCGTCCGGATGACCACTACGCCGATGCTGTTGCCTCGACTCGGCCCGGGGATCATGCGTTCGTGGCGCACGCTGCGGGATCGGTTCTCGGCTTTGCATATGCCGGTACGTATCGACCTCGTCGGGCTTACGACGGCACGCGGGAAATCTCGGTCTACCTCGCCCCGCAAGCGCGTGGACTTGGAGCGGGACGTGCGCTCTACGACCACCTGCTCGACCGGGTCGACGCGGACGGCATCCACACCTGCCTCGCGGTCATCGCGCAGCCGAACCCGGCGAGCGAGGCGTTGCACCGTTCTGTGGGCTTTGTCCAGGTGGGCGTGCTGCGCGAGGTGGGTCGGAAGTTCGGCCAGTGGGTTGATACCGGACTCTGGCAGCGGATGTCGCCGACGTGCCGGTGACGGCGAAGCCCCGGGGACTGGTATCCGAGATGTCCGGCGTTCCAGGCCATCCGGCCACTGCTGCTGGGGCGGCTGGTACGCGGCGGGTTCTGTATCATCGCTCACTCCGATGCGTGACAATGACTAGATGTTTCCCTGGCTACATTTGACAGACCCTTCCCTGGTTGGGCGAAATTTGACACCGACCGGTAAAATTTTGCTGTTGAGTTTCTGTAAGGGGTGGCGTTAATTTCGCACCATATTCTCGCCATTTCCTACTGTCATGTCATGACACAGAAGCTCACAGAGCATTGCGAATGTCAATTCTCATCTGAATCGCCATAATGGCTGATTCACAAGCGACAGAATGAAAGGCATGAAATGAAATTAATGAAATCTCGAAGGAAGATTCGATCCGTTGGGAAAGTAGGGCTGTTCCTCTCGGTCATCTCCGCAGGTGTGTTGCTCGCGCCTGCGGCGTCCGCCGGGCTGGATCGTTACCCGGACGCGTATGGAAAGATTCGCATCCATATCTCACCCACCGAACGTCCATTGCTGGCCTATAGGTGCGGCGAGGATTTTGGTAAGTCCCTGTTTTTGGCTGAATGGAGAAGTGTGCCGAAGTCCGAGCGAAACACTACACGGGCGTATTATCTTCTCCCCAGGCACGGGTGCGAGGCCCTGGGTTTCTGACGAACTGTTTCGCCTCGGGTGAAGTCGATGACGTGACGTGCGCTCTTGCGTGCACGTCACGTCGCCGTGGCGCAAGCCAGGTGCGGGAGGGTCGCGCCACGGCCGTCATCGCTGGCGGAGTTTCCCTGGCACCCCACGTTCGTGATGACCAGCACCGCGACACCGACCCTGGACCAGGCATCGGGGGGCAATCCGGCCGCAGCATCCGGGTGATCGGCTCATGCCGGTGGGTCTGAGATGGCGCTCGGCGCTCGCACGGCGGCACCGTCACGCCTGAGCCAGCTCAGGGTGTTGGTCGCGTTCGAGCGCGATGCGCCCCGTGAACGCCGCGACGCGGGTCCCGACCGCCACCGGGACGGCAGGACCTGCGGCTGCGACACCCCGCGATCCAAACACCCCGGCACGCAACCGGTACCACCGACACGCCGACCACCAACCCCACGCAGCGGCCTCGCCTCGAAGACCGATCCAGTTACGTTGCGGCTAAGCATTTCCCTAGTTGATGAATCGTGAGGCATGTTGATTCGCATCGGCGTGCATCCCGTCATCGGCACGGCGACAGGTCGCGTGCCACCGGCCCCGCTCTGTCGCGGAGATGTTTGGCGCCGCCGTCATCGAATGCTCCCCGCCCCCCACGTTCGCCAGGGTCGGCGCCGCGACACCGACCCTGAACGAGGCTTCGCCGAACCGGGCCCGCCGGTTGGTGGGGCTGACGGGATGCGTCACCAACATCCCCGCCAGGTCGATGCCCGCGAGTGAAGCCATCGGCTCTCACCGGGTCTGGAGGCTGCACAGCGGTGGCGGGCTGCCGCCACCCGAACTACGCGCCGACTCTGTGACCGGCCGGTCCTGCGCGGCGAATTCGACCGCGTCCCCCTCGCCACCACGGTCATCGAGTACGTCACATTCGAGGCCGGCAAGATCGTGCGCGATGACTTCTCCTTCACCGACACCCAGGCAGTGAACGACGCACTGACGCCCAGGTGACGTCGCGGACGGCCGGATCGCTCACCTGAGGTGCGGCGCACGTCATCCGGAACGCCGGATCGGGTCAGATCCGGCGCAGTACCGCGGTCACCTTGCCGAGGATCGTGGCGTGGTCGCCGTCGATCGGTTCGAAGGCGGGGTTGTGGGGGAGCAGCCAGACTTTGCTGTCGGTACGCTTGAACGTCTTGACCGTGGCCTCGTTGTCGAGCATGGCCGCGACGATGTCACCGTTGTCGGCAGTGGGCTGTTGCCGAACCACGACCCAGTCTCCGTCGCAGATGGCGACGTCGACCATCGAGTCACCGACCACCTTGAGAAGGAACAGTGACCCTTCGCCGACCAACTGTTTCGGCAGCGGGAACACGTCCTCGACGACTTGCTCCGCAGTGATCGGAACGCCAGCTGCGATATGGCCGAGAACCGGGACGTATGACGCCTCGGGGCGGGTGTCACCGCTATCGGTGGGATCGACCGGGTCGGTGCCGTCGGGCCGAGCGGTGCCGGTCTGGCTCGCGCCGCGGTAGCCCGGAGCCGAGGTAGGTGTGTCCGGCGAGATGACCTCGATCGCGCGCGGACGCATCGGGTCCCGGCGGAGATACCCCTTCCGTTCGAGAGCCGACAGCTGGTGCGCCACTGAACTGGGTGAGGTGAGGCCGACTGCATTGCCGATCTCGCGCATGCTGGGCGGGTAGCCGCGCCGGTCGATGGCATTGCGAATGACTTCGAGCACCTTTCGCTGGCGGTGCGTCAGTTCCCCACCGTCGCCCCGGTCGGGCATTGGGTGGATGTCAGCGTTCCTTGGACGTGCCATGTCGACCCCTTCAGTGCCGGCCGCAGACCGGCGGCCCCGGATAGTACGGCAACGGTGCAGTTCAGCGGCACTGTGGTGAACCAGGCCGCGCGGTATGCGGTGGGCCACAGCGTACGGGAGTCGTACAGGGATATCAAACATTGTTTCGACGTTTGCCTTGTCCCTGACGGTTGCCCGTGCTACAACTCGTACAGATGTTCCATCGAACATCGGTTCGACATGCACGTCATCCAGGAACGGAGGGAGCCATGGTCGCGCTCATCGGGGAGTTTGCGGAATCGCCGGGCTCGGGCGACGTCACAGTGCGCCAGCGGCGCACGGTGGTGGGGTCGTCGGGGGTGTCGTCACGTTCTGGGCCAGGGGCATTGCGGATCACCCGGCGCGGCCGGTGTGTTGTCGGTGCGGCCCTGGCCGTCCTGACCGCTGCCGTGGGCTGGCTCCCCGTGGCGCGGGCGTCCGGGTCCTCGCCGGCGCCCCGGACGGTCACGGTCTCCACTGGGCAGACGCTGTCCGAGATCGCGGTCACCCACCTGCCACACGTCTCGGTCGACAACGGCATTGTCGCCATCCGGATTGCGAATCGGATGAGCAGTGCGCAGATCCACGCCGGGCAGCGACTCGTCATCCCCACGCCGTAGGGGCCGAGACCGACTCCGGCACCCACTTCGGCCGTCCTCGACCCACGACCGAGTCCGCATCTGAGCCGGGGGTGGTGCTCAGGTGCGGGGCCGGGCGCCGTCATTCTTCGATGGCGGCGCCCGGCAATGTCAGGGGCGCCGACCCGTGAGCGGCCTCAGTGCATCCACCCCCGCTCGATGGTCGAGTCGTGATGGTCGGGTCGTGACCGGCGACCCGCGGGCCGAACAGACGAGGTGCCATCACCCGACCCGGCAACGGTCCGGGCCCACACGGCCACGGGCGGAGCGAACCAGGGGCGATGCGCCGATGGATCGTTGAGAGTTTGACTATGCGATCCCGGCGACGTGGCAGCTACCGAACCAGTCATCATCCGGTTGTCCACGGCGACGGTGGCGGCCGATGGCAGTGGAGGTGCGGCTGCGGAGCACGGGGAGCATCGACCTCGGGACGCTGGCATAGCGCGGTCACGGCCGCGCTGGTTCACCAGAGTCAGGTCCCGGGGGAGTAGCGCTCGACCCGGGGGCGACAGAGGGCTCCCGGGTCGAGTGTCCAGGCGGCCGAAGTCCCACCCGACGGGGTTGGGGGTCGCCGAACGAGCCGGCGGCAGGGCCACGGCTCGCAGAGAACTCGCGGCCCTCCCGCCACTCTGCCGCCCGCCCTGCCGTCGGTCTCGGACGAGCCACCGCCGGACTACTGCGGTACTCGATCTCGTCCCGGCCCTGCCTCCCGCCCTGCCGTCGGTCTCGGACGAGCCACCGCCGGAACAACAACCAACGGGGGATCACCCTCGTGCACCACCCCACCGGGCGTGACCCCACCGCCGGTCTGCGGCGGCATCCGGTGTCGATCGGGGAATGATCTCGCCTCGCCCGACCTTGCATGCTCTGTAATTGTGTAAGCAATTCAAGGGAGCAGGCAATGGGGTCACGAGGATCGTCCGGTTCACACAGCAGTCGACGCAGCGGGCTCGGCCGCTCGGGAGGGTGGCAGCAGGGCGACCTGCCGGCGGCGGATGACGCCCGGCGCTGGTTCGTCGGTCGGCTTCCCGAGGCCTGGTTTGACGAGGTCGACGTCACCGTCGACCGCGAGGAGATCACGGTCCTGGGCACGCTCCGTGATGTGCCGGCCGAGATGGAGCGTGCGGAGGCTGACGGGCGGGTCAGCCGGTTTCGCGCAGAAACCCGCGAAGAGCGCATGGCAATCGCCGACGAGGCCCAGGCCCAATTCCGGCGCCAAGTCTCCTGGGGCGCTCGGGTCGGCGAGGAGACCACCGTGTTCACCCACCTCGCAGTGCCGGTGATGACCCGGCTGCGCCAGCCGGAGCGCGCGGTGCTGGACACCCTGGTCGACGCCGGGGTAGCTCGCAGCCGCAGCGACGCGCTCGCCTGGTCGGTGCGGCTGGTCGGAGAGCACGCGGACCAGTGGCTCGGCGAGCTGCGAGCTGCGATGACCGAGGTCGACAAACTCCGGGCAACAGGACCCACGGTCTGACCGCGACGCCGAGAGTTGGCCCCGGCGCGCGGTCTCCCGCTGGGACCAGGCCGGCTGCGCCGCGGTCCACATCGCCGCAGCTGGTGTGATCACCCCGGCTCCCGCTCCGTATCTGGCGTTCCGACAGCGGTATCAACGCCGCGGCCGGACCACCACCGCCACCGGGTGGTGGCGGTGATGGTGGGCTGCGGTGCTCGTGGCGGGGATGGCTCTGGGATCGACGCCAGCGACCGGTCTGCGAAGATCGACCGATGGCGAGAAAGAGCACAGGCACAGGGTCGAGCCGGAAACCACCGCGTCGCAACGCAACCCGGCAAGCGGGTCCGTCCGGGCGGGTGCAGCGCAGCGCTGGCGCCGGGCATCCAGTGGCCTCGGCCGACGATGGCCTGGCCAAGGTCGTTGAACTCGGAGTGCCACAACCGGAGCGCACGCCTGGGTTGGCACAGCCAGAGGGCCCGCCCGGATCGCCAACGGACTCGATGGATGGACCGCCCGCACCGGAGTCGGCGGCCGGGGTGGCGCAGTCGCTGATCGAGCCAGTCGCGCAGGCGCGAACGGCGCTGGATGCCGAGCTGATGGTCTCGCACCTCGTCGGCATGGTGCGGACGGGCGTCGAGGGCGACGCCGACAATGTGGAGCACACCGTCGACCTGTTGCTGGACCAACTGGTGATCCCCCTGGAGACCATCGGCTCAGCAGGCGCCCTTGCGGTGCTGCGGCTTCTTTCTCACTACGGCTCGGCGGGCAGCCGAGCGCGGGCGGCGGATGCGGCCGGCCGGCTGGCCGGGTCAGGGGTGGCTGATGTCGCGTGGGCCGGCCGGGTGGGCCGCCCGGAGTTCCTCCGCGCATGGCGAAACAGCGACCCGTTCGGTTCGCAGGACTCAATGGGCGTGCACTTCACCGACCGGGGCCGCGACCACACCCTGATGGTGCTCATCGACCACGACCTCGGTGGCGGGCTCAAGGACGCCTGGGTCGCCGAGGGGGCAGAGGCGGGGGCGCTGCGGCAGCGGATCCTCGACACCCTGGCCGACGAGCCCGACCTGGAGTTCGCCGACCTCGACGTCACCGAGGTGGCGCGCGCGCTGCGGGATGCCGTCGCGGCGCCGCCGTGCCCGGTCGAACCAGATCAGGTCGAGGATGTGGCCGCCAACCTCGAGCTGGTCCGGGTCCGGGCCCGGCGCCTGTGCGAGCTGGCCGGTATCGAGCCCACCGAACCGCTGTCGAGCATGGGCGCCCGGTCGGCTGTCGGCACGCTGCCGCCGAGCGGGCCGACGCCGGCAGCCCGCCGGTCGGGATCGGCACCGGACGTCGGGTAAGGGCGGCGGCGGGCGCATCGGAGCTCGGACGGTCGGTGGATGCCGACGCTGCTCGGTTCTGCGAGTGCGCTGTTCGGCAGCGGATCAGTAGCCGAAGATGTGCACGCTGAGCACGTCGACGTTGCTCCGTGGTGACCCGAAGAAGGCGCCCATCCGGCGGACCACCTTCGGGAACGGCTTCTCACGTACTCGGCCGGCCGCGTCGAACAGCTCGTTGGGCACGACGAGGAACAGGTGGTTGGCGTTGACGGCGAGGTGCGTCTGCCGACCGTGTGCTGGATGGCGCTCGACTGGGCACCGTGAACGTGCAGCCGCTCGATCGTCGGCGCCTCGTGCTCCAGGTGCTCGCGAAGTCGGCGCGCCAGAGTGTCGACCCGGTTCAGCTCGTCGGCCTCCGCCGCGTCGGCCGGTGGCCGCGCATGGTGCCGATACTGGATCACGGGCGGAGCTTCGTAGCTTCATCCGGATCGAGCTACTCGAACGCGGCGCGAGGTGAGGTGCTCGCGCTGGGCGTCTGCGCCAGGGTTTTCGGCGCGGTGACGGGGCGGTGCGCCAGGGTTTTCGGGGCGGTGGCGGGGCGGCGCGGCTCGATGTTCGGGGCGGTGGCGGGGCGGCGCGGCCCGATGTTCGGGGCGGTGGCGGGGCGGCGCGGCCCGATGATCGGGGCGTCGGCGCGTCATCCTTGCGCTCGTGGTCAGATCGGCGCATGATCCAAGATATGGTGGTTACACCGATGTAGTTCGTCCACATGTTGTGCACATGACCTGGCCGTCATCCACAGGTTGTGCACACTGTCATCCACCGCAGCGTCCACAGATCGCCCGACCAGGAGAGGCCGCGACCCACCGTGCACTGCCCGTTTTGCCGCCACACCGACTCGCGCGTCATGGACTCCCGCGCGACCGAGGACGGTTCCGCGATCCGCCGCCGCCGGCAGTGCCCGGAGTGCGGTCGCCGCTTCACCACCGTCGAGACGGCGGGCCTGTCCGTGGTCAAGCGCTCCGGCGCTACCGAGCCGTTCAGCCGGGCCAAGGTGCTCGTCGGGGTGCGCAAGGCGTGCCAGGGCCGCCCAGTCACCGAGGACGACCTCGCCCGCCTCGCCCAGCGTGTGGAGGAGGCCGTCCGGGGTGCTGGGCAGGCCGAAATCGAGGCTCACGAGGTGGGGCTGGCGGTGCTCGAGCCGCTGCGCGCACTCGACGAGGTGGCCTACCTGCGGTTCGCCAGCGTCTACCAGGCATTCGACTCGCTCGAGGACTTCGAGACGGCCATCACGCTGCTGCGCGTGGAGCGCGACACCGCTGGCTCACCCCGCACCATCTCGGATGACGCCCCGAGCGGCGCCCGCGCGGCACCGCCCCCCTAATCGTCGCGGCGCACTACCCGCCGCATGCCCGACGGCCGCCGATCTACCGGCCGCTGTCGGACCCCCGGAGTAGAACCACCAGCAGGGTTACCCCGCCCCCCGTGGGCAGAAGGAAGGCCACCGATGACCGAGACCGCCAG
>JBOFLG010000083.1:0-5858 GCA_051657745.1 Dermatophilaceae bacterium
GGCGGGCCGGAGGGGCAGGGGCAGGTCTTCGAGTACGACCCCGCGGCCGAGACGATGCGCGTCCTCTTTGCCTCACCGGACGCGGCGGTGCTGAACAACCCCGACAACATCTGCGTCAGTCCGCGCGGCGGCATCGTGCTCTGCGAGGACGGCGACCGCGGCGAGTATCTTCACGGGCTCACCCGGACCGGTGAGATCTTCCCGTTCGCGCTGAACCAGGCGGTGGTCCCAGCGGGTGGGGTGGCGGGCAAGAGCGTCGCGGCCGGCGACTACTCCGGCTCGGAGTGGTGTGGCTCGGTGTTCGAGCCGAACCGGGGCCGGTGGCTGTTCGCGAACCTGCAGCAGCCGGGTATCACGGTGGCCATCACCGGCCCGTGGCGCCGCGGTTCTCTCTGACCGCGACCCATCTGACACCATCGAGGAGCACCCGGCGTCACCTGGCACGGCCGGCGTCCTCGTCGGCGTCCGGTCCTGCTTGCTTTCGCGCCTCGGATCTCGGACAGGACCGTCATGAACCCCAGCGCCACGTCGCCGCTGCGCCCTCGGATGGCGGATGGCGCGTCGTCGGCCCCCGCCGGTGGTGCGGCATCCGCCGGTGGTGCGGCATCCGCCGGCGGCGCGGCATCCGCCGAACCTGGCCGGGTGCGGCGCCTGACCTGCACGCTGTGCGAGGCGATGTGTGGGCTGCAGGTCCGGGTGGGGGATGACGGTGCCGTCGCCTCCATCCGCGGTGACGACGCCGACCCGCTCTCCCGCGGCCATCTCTGCCCGAAGGCGCTGGCCCTGCCCGACCTGCAGGCCGACCCGGACCGGCTGCGGCGGCCGGTGGTTCGGGATGGCGACGGCTGGCGCGAGGTGACCTGGGCGGAGGGAATCGCCACTGCCGCAGGGCTGCTCGTCGACGTGCAGCGGGCCCATGGTGACGACACCCTCGCGGTCTACCTCGGTAACCCCACTGTGCACAGCCTCGGTGCGCTGACCCATCATCCGGCGCTGCTGCGCCTGCTGCGCACCCGCAGCCGGTACTCGGCGACGTCGGTCGACCAGCTCCCGCATCACGTCGTGGCGCATGCCCTGTACGGCCACCAGTTGCTCCTGCCGGTGCCCGACATCGACCGTACCGACCTGCTGGTGCTGGTCGGCCACAACCCGATGGCGTCGAACGGGTCGGTGTGGACGGTCCCCGACTTCCCGCAGCGTCGGCACGAGCTCCGTTCTCGGGGAGGCCGATTGGTCGTGATCGACCCGCGGCGTACCGAGACGGCGAAGGTCGCCGACACGCACCACTTCATCCGGCCCGGGAGTGACGCCTACCTGCTCCTCGCGCTGGTGCGCGAGCTGCTCGACACGGGCCCGGCGCGGCCCGCGGGGTGGGTCGACGGCCTGGCGCAGGTGGCGGACGCAGTGTCGGAGTTCACCCCCGAACTGGCCGAGCGCCGCACCGGGATCGCCGCGGATGACGTGCGCCGGCTCGCGCGGGATCTCGCCGCCGCGCCGGCGGCGGTGGTGCACGGCCGGATGGGTGTCTCGACGCAGGCGCACGGTGTGGTGTGCCAGTGGGCGATTCACCTGCTGAACATCGCCACCGGCAACCTGGACCGGCCTGGCGGTGCGATGTTCACCACCCCGGCGGTCGATGTGGTGGGGCGTGGCCTGGTCGGCCCGGGTGGCCCCGGGCGGCGACGCACCCGGGTGCGTGGTCTGCCGAGTTTTGGCGGCGAGTTCCCGGTGGCAACGCTGGCCGAGGAGATCAGCACGCCGGGGGAGGGGCAGGTGCGTGGGCTGCTGACCATCGCGGGCAACCCGGTGTCGTCCACGCCCGGTGGGCATCTGCTTGACCGCGCGGTTGCCTCGCTGGAGGCGTATGTCGCGGTCGACTTCTTCGTCAACGAGACGACCCGGCACGCGCACGTCATCCTGCCGCCGACTGGGCCGCTGGAGCGGGACCACTACGATCTGGTGTTCCATCTGCTGGCGGTGCGTGACACGGCGCGCTGGTCGCCGGCGCTGTTCCCGAAGGACCCCGGGGCGCGGCACGACTGGGAGATCGCGCGGGACCTCGGGCTGGCCGTGCTGGCCGAGCGGCGTCGCGCTGCGGGGTCGGGTGGACAGCGGATGTCGTTGCGCGGCATCCGTTCTCGTCTGGGTCGGTCGGCGCTCACCGCGGCGGCGCGGCTGCGGGTGCCGCCGGCCCGCCAGCTCGATCTGCTGTTGCGCACCGGTGGTGCCGGCCTGTCGCTGCGCAAGGTCGCAGCGGCTCCGGGTGGGTTGGACCTCGGGCCGTTACGGTCGCGGCTGCCGGGGCGGTTGCGTACCCCGGGCCAGCGGGTCGACGTGGCTGTGGCGCCGGTGCTCGACGCGCTCCCCGCCCTCCTCACCGCAGTCGACCGGATCGCCGCAACCGCCGCAGCCGTAGCCGACGCAACCGCCGCCGACGCAACCGCCGCAGCCGACACCACCGACGCGACCGACACCACTGCGGCGCCTGACGCGACCGCCGCCGACGCGACTGTGCCGGCGGGCGGTGACCTGCTCCTCATCGGGCGCCGGCACCAGCGCGACAACAACTCGTGGCTGCACAACACCTCCCGGCTCACTCGCGGCCAGCCGCGGCATCTGCTGTTGGCTCACCCCGATGACCTGGCGGTGCGCGGCATCCGGGACGGTGAGGTGGTGCGGGTGCGGTCGGCGTCCGGGCAGGTCGAGGTCGAGGTGACCAGCACTGAGGACGTGATGCGCGGCGTGGTCTCGTTGCCGCACGGCTACGGACAGGCCCGGCCTGGGGTGCGGATGACGCACGCCGGCACGGTGCCTGGGGTGTCGGTCAATGACCTCACTGACCCGGCCGTGGTTGACCCGTTGAGCGGCAATGCCGTGCTGAACGGGGTCCCGGTCACCGTCGAGCCAGCATTGGCGCACCTACCCACCACGACCTGACCCGGCTGTCAAGCCCGTTGGGCTGCGCGGCTAACGTCCCATCCAGCCGACGTGCCGACACCCTGCATCCGCTACTGAGGATCTCTCTAGTTGGCGACCGCCGGCGACACTCGCAGGCGTATCTTTCGTGGCACCGGCAGCCGCATTTGGCCGGCCGCGTGAACTGAGGCCCATTCAACTGGGTGCCGCCCACAGGTTCGCTAGTGCAGTCAGAAACTGTGATGTCTTTTGCGGCAACCCGGCGAGAATCGAGCCCCCATATGAATGGCTCGAATTTCACTATATTGTCGCTCGCATAATTCTCAACCACTGTCGTTGAAACCGACTCCGTCGTTCATTCGCTGATAAGCTGGTCCAGGAGAAAAAGCGTGAAAAGCAGGATGCCGAACACTGGAGAATTCATCCGTCGGGGCCGTGTGGCCGCGATTGTTGTGGGGTGCGTCGCGGTCGCAGCCTCTGCCGTCGCAGTGATGCCGAATGCCGCCGCCGGCAATAGCGGACCCGTTCCCGGCTATCTTGGCGTCACTGACCGAAGTTACCCCCTACTAATTGCTTGCCCAACTACTGATCATAGAAGGGGAGCCTACGAGGCGTGGATAGCCAATAGGCTTTACAAAGATCCGCGAACGCTTTCCGAGGCTCGCGAAATTGCCAAGGAACGGGGTTGTTGGGGCGTTAATTGATCGTTGCTGGCCAGGCCCCCACGACGTGGTGGTCCTGACCAGTTGCGCAACCGATAGGTACTCGACGGGGAGGCGTGACAATTCAGCCCTGCCCATAACCACCCGGCCCACCGGTGACCGGCCGCTCGGTCGCCCGACGACCTGGCCCGGTGCGGCATCCGCGTCGGAGAGGTGGCGCGGGTGCGCTCGGCGTCCGGGGCGTCTCGAGGATGACGTCGCTTGGCACTGCGCGGTAGCCCTGAGGCCGGCCCTGCGCCGGTGCGGCGCGTCGGCCCTGACCCGTGTCTCTCCTCTAGCGTGGCGCCGGCCAGGAGCAGCGGCTTCCGCGACCTGCCGGTGACGATCAGTTGCCTCGTCGAGGATGTCGTGGGTCCACGTGGCTTGGACCGGGCGCGACTGGGCGATCCGGATCAGGAGGTCCCGGGTCGTGCTGGGTAGAGCACGCAGGTGTCGTAGACGGCGACGAAAGCCACGTCACCGCAGGCCCATCTCACTACTGAGGGCGGCCGACTCGTCCGCGGCGTCGCGGCGGCGCCGATCTGCGGAGCGCAGATAGGGATGCAGTGACTCGGCACGGATCCGTCGATGTGTGCCGACACGCCGGTACTCGATCTCGCCGGAGTTCAGCAACCCGATGAAGAACGGTCGTGAGACGTTCATCAGGTCGGCGGCCTGCTGAGTGGTGAGTTCAGTGTTCGCCGGGACGACGGACACGCCTTGGCCGTTGGCCATGTGCGCGAGGATTCGGGCGAGCAGTTCGATCGCGCCTCGAGGGACTCGAAGTGGCGTCGATTCCGGGTCGTCGTCAACGTTTAACTGGATGGTCCGCTGGTCGGGGTTCCGGTCCAGGTGGGTACGGATGGTCGGAACTGGTGCGTCTGCAACGGGGATGTCACATCACCAAGGCCCGGGCGTCGGCGCTGGCCGCAGCCTACGCCCGGGCTTGATGGTGAGGCCAACCGTTGGCCGCAATTACCGGATACCACAGCCTTGTGAGCCGACGATGGCGTCGAACGCCGCATCGGTTTTTGGCCCGATCACGCCATTCCATTCGATATAGACCCGTCTCACCTGAGTGGACGTAGCGCAGTTGAAACCCCGGAGACCACTCACCGTCCACATGTGTCCGCGAGGAGTTTCCGCATTTGCAGTTGGCACTAGAATTGCCGCAGGAGCCATCACCGCGATCAGTGCAGCAAGGGCAAGGCCTGGTCGTTTCAGGTTGGTGTGTTTTCGGATTCTCATTGAGGAACGCAACTCCCATGAAATAGATGAAGGAATCAAATAGTTGGAAACTTCCCCACTCACAGCGACGATCCACAAGGGGGTGAGGCCTCACTGAATTCCGAACTACCTTCATTGGAAGGTGATCAGATGCGTGAATACTGATACGGCGAACTGCGCCGTCCGCACACTACGAACGTAGCTTCGGGCGTCAAGCACGTCAACCAAGGAGACGCCTATTACTCCAGTCCGACTTCGTGACGTGCTGGTCGTGATGGCCTGAGCTGGGTGGTGTGTCAGTCTTGGGTGTGGGGCAGCCACCGCCGAGGATCGTGGTTTGTGAAGACTCAAGACGCTGCAGCGGTGGCTGCTGGGCTGATCGTAGACCGCGACCGGTGGCAGGCGGAGTTCGAGGAGTTGATGGCGCGGATAGCGCCACGGTTCGCGCGGGTGGAGCCTCGTCGGCACGCCCGGGACCTGATGAGTGGAGTGCTCGCTGGGCTGAGTCGGGCGAATTGTTGGACGATCGCCGAACATACCGGTCATGAGCGTCCGGGTTGGCTGCAGCATCTGCTCTCGGGCGCGAGGTGGGACGCTGACGCGGCGCGTGATGATCTTCGCGGCTACGTGGTAGACCGTTTGGCGCCAGCGGATGCAGACCAGGCGGTGTTGGTGCTGGACGAGACCGGCGATCTGAAGAAGGGCGTCAAAACCGTTGGTGTGCAACGCCAATACACCGGCACCGCGGGCCGGATCGAGAACAGTCAGGTCTGCGTGTTCCTGGCCTACGCCACCCCGGCGGGGTGCGTGTTCCTGGCCTACGCCACCCCGGCGGGGTGCGCGTTCCTCGACCGTGCCTTGTACCTGCCGAAGTCCTGGACCGATGATCCCGCACGGATGGCCGCGGCGGGTGTCCCGACCGGAACCGAGTTCGCGACCAAACCGGCTCTGGCCCGAGCCATGCTCACCCGGTTCCTCCACGCCGGTGGCCAGGCAGGCTGGGTGACCGGCGAC
>JBOFLG010000084.1:0-4184 GCA_051657745.1 Dermatophilaceae bacterium
CCAAATGGGAGAGGCAGTTTTTATACTTTTTGGAAATATCTTCCACGCGAAAAAAGGACTCTCGGGAACGCTGTCAATAGCCTCGGCGGGTACGACTGTCAAGTCCGTAAGTAGGGCCCGACGAAACCGTTTAGCAGTAGCTAATCAAGCAGATGACGTGACCTGTGCACCCCGGTGTACACGTCACGTCATCTGCGGTGGCGGCAGGTCGCATGATATCGGTGGCAGTGGGCAGTGACATAGCGTCGAAGTAGAGTGCCCCGGTCCGGGGCGGCTGGACGTGTGGAGGTTGCTGACGGTCGGGTCTCGGCGGATATTGGCGGCGGATGATCGGGTGGAGGTCCCAACGGCGTTGAAGGCGGGATGGACGCCGGACCGGGTCGCGCGGATCAATCTGCTGCTGAATGACATCCGCCGCGACGGCAACGAGGGCATCGGCAAGCCCGAGGCGCTCAAGCACGACTTCGCCGGCTACTGGTCCAGGCGGATCACCGACGAACACCGTCTCGTCTACAAGATCGTCGATGACGAGGTCACGGTTGCTGCCTGCCGCTACCACTACGGCTGAGCGCCCGGGCCCGCGCGACTGGGCCGAGGCGTCATCCGGGCCCAGGTCGGGCGGCCCGTGACTCATGGAGGTCGTGTCCCACAGTCGCGGCCGACCTGCCGACTTGCCGGCGCGACGCGTCATGGAGGCACGCCGGGGTTGTCGCCGTCGACCAGGCTGACGAGCCGGTGTTCCTCGGCGATTCGTCGCGACCACGGTCCAGCGAGGGTGCGACTCAGGCGGAGCGTTCTCGGTCGAGTCGTTCCAGGATCCAGGACCGGACCAGCGTCGACGCCGGCAGGTGCTTGGCCGCCGCGACTCGCTGGACTTCAGCCTCCTCCTCGGCGCTGAGCCGGACGGAGTACACCTTCTGCCGGTTCGGCCGCCGGCCCACAGCGCCCACCGGGTAGGCGTCGTCCTTGGTCTGCTCGGACTCGCGCCGGAGCCGGTGCGCATGTGCCGGGTCAATCGTCTTCGCCATCGTGGTCTCCTTGCCGGTACGCCGTGAGGTCTGGTCCGCTAGCTGGCCATGCATTGATGCCGTGGAGATCGCCGTCGAGGTCGCGATAGGCGATCACGACCAGCACCCGCCCGGCTGACGAGGAGCGGCCGATGAACCGAGCGGTATCAGTCTCCTACTCCTGCGCGTTGCCAGGGTCGCTTGACAAAATGCAACCGATGGGTTGTAGCTTGTGTCTGTGGCCGGGAGCAATGAGGACAAGGAAGACGCCCTGTTCCACGCGCTCGCCGACCGGACTCGGCGCGACATCCTGCGCCGGGTTCTCGCCGACGAGCACTCGGTCACCACCCTGGCGGCGACATACGACATGAGTTTTGCCGCCGTGCAGAAGCACGTCGCCGTGCTCGAACGGGCCGGCCTGCTCACCAAGCGGCGCTGCGGCCGTGAGCAGTTGGCCAGCGGCGACGTGCAGGTGGTCCGGTCCGTGGCCTCGATGCTCGACGAGTTCGAGCAGGTCTGGCGCGGCCGGGTCGCCCGGATCGACGCGCTACTCGACACACCACCACCCGACACACCACCACCTGCCACGCGACTACTCGGCACAGTCACCCGACGCCCGGCCGCTCGACCGCCCACCACCAACAGCACCAGACCCACCACCAGCCAAGGAGAGTTGATATGCCCGTCACCGACATCAGCATCGACCTCGACAACCGCACCCTCGTCATCACCGCGGAATTCGCGTCCCCGGTCGAGCGAGTCTGGGCCGTCTACGCCGACCCCCGACAGCTCGAACAGGTCTGGGGCCCACCGACCTTCCCCGCCACGTTCGTCGACCACGACCTGCGCCCCGGTGGCCGGGTCACCTACTACATGACCTCCCCCGAGGGCGAGAAGTTCGCCGGCTACTGGGAGGTCACCGAGGTGCAACCACCCACCTGGTTCGCCTTTCGCGACGGTTTCGCCGACGCCGAGGACTTCTCCCCCAACCCCGACCTACCCGTCTCCGAGAACACCTACGCCTTCGAGGCCACCGACACTGGCACCACCGCCACGTTCACCTCCGTCTACGCCACCGCCGAGGCGATGCAGCAGATGCTCGACATGGGCATGGAGCAGGGCGTCCGCGAGTCGATCAACCAAATCGACGGCTTCCTCACCACCAACCCGTGAGGATGACGACCGCCCACCACGGACGCTGATGCCGGGCACCGACTGGGTCGCGCTCCCAGCATCACCGTCCGCCCGCGAGGGCGCTGCCGCAGCCCGTCATCCGACGCGAAGGCGTTCCAACTGTTGGCCGGTCACCTCGGCGATGAGGTCGAAGTCCGTGTCGACGTGGTGCTGAACGGTGACTGAGTTTGCTGCACCTCTCGAAGCACCACATCCACTCGGGCGCACGAGGCAGCGCTCCCCCGCACCTCCACCTCGGCGGGGTGCGCGTTCCTCGACCCGGTGGCCAGGTCCGGTCACGGGGCGGCGGTGAGCGACCAGGCGTGGGAGTCGCGGCCCGGCCGCAACCGCCGCCATCCGAGGACCGCTGCCGTGGCCAGCACCAGGGTCGGCACGGTCGCGACCGCCCAGCTGAACGACTGCGGCGGGCCCGGAATCGGGCCTAGTGGCAACGCCGCCAGCCGCCCCTCGCCGCGGCCACGCGGGCCGTCGATGACGAACTCGATGCTCCACCGGCCCCCCGCACCGTCCCCGGTGAACGCCACCACGTCCAGACCCCAGGACTCGCGCTGCCGTGGATGCCGGACCAGCGGCGTCTTCTCGAAGCCCTCCAGGGCCGCGCCGGTCGGCGTACGCACGGTCAGCGAGCCCGACGTGCCGGCGATGCCGCCGTCGGGGTCGATGACCAGATCGAAGGAGCGGCCCTCGAGCATTGGCCAGCGGCTGAACCCGAGATCGAGCCGGTAGGGCCCGGCCTGCACCTGCTCGCGGTGCACGATCTCGACCGGCTCGGCGGCAGCCGCGCGCGGCGCGGCAGCGACCGTTAGGCCACCCAACCAGGTCGCGGCCGACAGGGCCACCAGACAACGAATCACTGTGCGAGTCAACACTTCTCCTAGCATGGAAGGTCATTCGTCGCTCACCGGAGCGAGCGCAGGAGGTTGCCCAACTGCCAGCCGCCGAGCGCCAGCACCGCACCCACCCCCGCCGACCCCAGGATGGTGAGCAGCGACGGCGCCGACACCGAAATCCCACTACCGACGAAAAACTCACCGCCGTGGAAAAAGAACGCGGTGAGCACGGCGCCGGATGCCGCGCCAGCAGCCGCCACCACGGCCCGGCCGGGCCACCCGCACCGGGACCCGGCGACCAGGGCGAGGTCGATGAGCAGCCCGGCGGCCACCGCCACGGCGGGCAACCCGGCGGCGAACCCGGCGATGCGCGCGCCGTCGACCAGCACGTCATCCCGGAGGAAGAGGCCCAGGGATGCCGCGTACCAGTCGGTGCCGGCGATGGTGAACCACCCGTAGAGCACCTTGAGCACGACCACGATGACGCCAACTGCGGTGGCGGTGAACGGTGCCCGCGTCGCCGCTGCGGCCAGCGCCATCATCACCACGAACGCCGCGGTGAGATAGACCTGTACCGGGTCGACATCGATGCCGCCGGTGGGTATCAGCGTGGCCAGCACCGAGAACACCAGCGACCCGTACGCCGCCATCAGCGCGGCGACCAGCGCCACGCCGAGCACCCGGGAGCCGAGGCGCTGCATCCCACCAGTGCCGCCGTAACTGGGCGACGCGAACGCGGCGACCCCGCCGACCATGCTGAACGTCACGCACGACAACAGCGCGATGTGCGGCGGCGACAGGATGGTCACGTCGAATCCGTAGACGGTGTGCCACCACTGATCCCACAGGCCGCTGATCACGAACATCGCCGTGCCGAACCCGGCCAGCAGCACCGGCACCGGGATCGGGGCAAGCGAGTAGCGCCCCTCGGCTCGGTGCTCCCGCAGGATGCGCAACGACACTGCCAGACAGGGCAGCCCGATGACCGCCGAGCTGGAGTAGATCACCAGGTGCGGCAGCGTGAAGAAGGTGTCGGGGCCGACATCGTCGTGCCATTGGATGTCCCAGGCCAGCCCGGTGACGCTGAGAAACGAGCCGAGCGCAAGCAGCCACGCGACCCACGGGGGGATGGAGTGGCGCGTGGTCACCGCCG
>JBOFLG010000085.1:0-12197 GCA_051657745.1 Dermatophilaceae bacterium
TCGTTCAAGGGTGCCAAGCCGTACCACCAGGCATTCGACCGCGGGGTCAAGATCGTCGGTGCCACGGCCCATTACGTGACGGCGGACCTCGACGAGGGCCCGATCATCGAGCAGGACGTCGTGCGGGTCGACCATCGGATGACGCCCGCGGCTCTGGTGAGTGCGGGCGAGGAGGTCGAGTCACGGGTGCTGGCCCGGGCCGTGCGATGGCACTGTGAGTCGCGCATCCTGCGGAACGGCGCACGGACCGTCGTCTTCAGTTGAGCGCCGAGCGACCCGAAGTTCGCGTGGTCGGCTGGATGGCAGTGGGTGGGCGGTCAGCACTCGATGACGTTGACGGCGAGGCCACCGCGTGCGGTCTCCTTGTACCTGGCCTTCATGTCGCGGCCGGTGTCCCGCATCGTGCGGATCGCCTGGTCAAGGGAGACCACCTGACGGCCGTTGCCGCGCAGTGCGATTCGGGCCGCCGTGATCGCCGTGACCGAGGCGACCGCGTTGCGCTCGATGCAGGGGATCTGAACCAGCCCACCGACCGGGTCGCAGGTGAGGCCAAGGTGGTGCTCGATGCCGATCTCGGCGGCGTTCTCGACCTGGGGTGGTGTGCCGCGAAGCACCTCGGTCAGCGCACCGGCCGCCATCGAACAGGCCGAGCCGACCTCGCCCTGGCAGCCCACCTCGGCACCGGAGATTGATGCGTTCTGTTTGTACAGTGTGCCGATTGCGGCGGCGGTGAGCAGGAAGCGCACCACGCCGTCGTCGTCGGCGCCCGGCACGAACCGGGTGTAATAGTGCAGCACTGCGGGGATGATGCCGGCGGCCCCGTTCGTCGGCGCGGTGACGATGCGCCCGCCCGAGGCGTTCTCCTCGTTGACGGCCAACGCCCAGAGGGTGACCCAATCCATCGCGGCCAACGGGTCGCCGGGCTGCTCGTCGCGCAATTGGGTGGCCATCAGCGGTGCCCGGCGCGGCACCTTCAGACCCCCAGGTAGCACGCCCTCAGTGCGGCAGCCACGCTCGACGCAGTGCTGCATCACCTGCCACAGATCCAGGAGGCCGCGTCGAACGTCCGCCTCGCTGCGCCAGGCCAACTCGTTGGCCAGCATCACCCCGCTCACCGGCAGACCCGACTCCCTGCACCGGGCGAGCAACTGGTTGCCGTTGGTGAACGGGTACCGCACCGGGGTGCTGTCCGGCACGACGGCGCCGCTGCCCATCTCGTCCTGGTCGAGCACGAATCCGCCTCCAATCGAGTAGAACTCGCGCAGTCGTAGCGGCTCGTCGTCGTCGCTGGGCTGGGCTGCCGCCCACGCGGTGAAGCGCATCCCGTTGGCGTGCAACGGCAGCCTCGCCCGGCGGTGCAGCACCACATCGGTGTCGGGGTCGCAGGGCACGTCGTGGGCCCCGGCCAAGCGCATCCGACCCGTGGCCCGGATGTGGTGAACCCGCGTCGTGGCTGCTGCCGGGTCGACCGTCTCGGGCTGCTCGCCCTCCAGCCCGAGCAGCACGGCCGGCCGGGAGCCGTGCCCGTGGCCGGTGGCCCCCAACGACCCGAACAGTTCGGCGCGCACCCGGCCGACCTGCTCGAGCAGGCCGTCCGCGCGCAGGCCGGTGACGAAAGTGTGGGCGGCTCGCATCGGCCCCACGGTGTGCGAACTCGACGGCCCGATACCCACCGAGAACAGGTCGAACGCACTGATCGCCACGATCGCCCAGTGTGTCAGTCACCGGCCCGGGTGGATAGGAGCCTGAGGTGGCGTCGAGCGCGAGATGGACTGCCGCACGTTAGCGTCATCCGGGTGAGTACGACCGAGGATGCACGTCGCGGCCAGGCCGCGCTTCCGGGCCTGCCCGAACCGTTGTTTGGCGCGAGTCCGAGCAAACTGCTTGCCTTCCTCGACTGCCCACGGCGGTACCGGCTGCAGTACCTTCAGGGGCGCCCGAAGCGCGCCCCGCGGGCGCACACCTCGCTCGGTATCGCCGTGCACACCGCACTCCGCGACTGGTGGGATGCCCCCGAGCCCACCCCGGAGGCCGGTGCCGGCCTGGTTCAGCGGGGCTGGATCGATGCCGGGTTCCGGGACGCCGCCCAGTCGCGGCAGTGGCGGGGCCGGATGGCGGAGGCCGTGCGCTCCTACCTGCGCGGGGTCGACCCATCGGTTCGCCCGGCAGGCGTCGAGCGCACCGTCTCGTTCGTCAGTGACGACCTCCGGCTCTCCGGCCGGGTCGACCGGCTCGACGACCGGAGCGGCGAGCTCGTCGTCGTGGACTACAAGACCTCCCGCACGCCGCCCACCGACGACGACGCCCGCACCTCGCTGCCGCTGGCGCTCTACGCGGCGGCGGTCTGGAAGATGTTCCGCCGGCCCGGCCTGCGGGTCGAGCTGCACCACGTGCCGTCCGGGCTGGTGGCCGGGCACCAGCACACCCGGGAGTCATTGGGGCGCAAGGTCGACCACGCCCGCAGCATCGCTCGCGACGCTCGCCGCGCCGAGTCCGACTTCGCCCGGCACGGCCTGGAGAGCGCGATGTTCCCGCCGGTCACCGGCCCGCTGTGTGGCTGGTGCGACATGCGGGCGCATTGCCCCGACGGGCAGCGGGCCGCACCCGAGCAGCCCGACTGGGCCGCGGTCGACGACGAGCCGCACGGAACCGCGGTCGCCGGCTGAGCGGTCATCGTCCTGGGTGCGCAGGAACGACATCGACCGATGCGCAAAAACGATAGTGAGGGGTGCGCAAAAACGGTACTGTGCAGCGTATGGGGTATCTCCCGCGCATGGTCGACCCGCTGCTCGACGAGGTGCTGGGTGGTCTTCCCGCAGTCCTCGTCGTCGGTCCTCGCGCGTGCGGGAAGACCACGACCGCGCGGCGGCACGTCCACGACTCGCTACGCCTGGACCGCCCGGCGGACGCCGATCTGGTGCGCGGCGATCCGGACACGGCCTTGCAGACGCGGGGCGCCCCACTACTCATCGACGAATGGCAGTTGGTGCCCGAGGTCCTGGGCGCGCTCAAGCGGGCTGTCGACGACGGGTCAGGGGTAGGCCGATTCGTCATCACCGGGTCGGCGCAGACCGATCTCACCGGCGCCGGTTGGCCGTTGACCGGTCGCGCCGTGCGGCTGCCGATGTGGGGGTTGAGCCAGCGGGAACTCGTCGGCGACCCGCACGCGCCCTCCGTCCTGGACCGGTTGGCCCAGAAGGGACCCGATGGGCTCGCGTCCGCGCCCACCTCGGTCGACCTCGTCGGATACATCGACGCCGCGCTGTGCGGTGGCCTCCCCGAGGCAGCGCTGCAGTCCGACGAACGCCTGCGCCGCCGTTGGCTGGCAAGCTATGTCGACGAGATCGTGGCCCGCGACGGTGCCCTGGTCGACGGCTCCCGCGACCCGGTACGGCTGCGCCGCTACCTCCAGGCCTGGGCGGCGAACACGGCCGGGGTCGTCGACCACACCACGCTGTTCGAGGCGGCGGGGATCAACCGGGTAACGGCGCTCGGCTACGACCGGCTGCTGACCGCGCTGCTCGTCGTCGAACCCCTGCCCGCCTGGAGCACCAACCGGCTGGCCCGGATGACCAGCCGGCCCAAACGCCACATGGTCGACCCCTCGCTCGTCGGGCCGCTGCTCGGAGTGGACCGGGCTGGTGTGCTCCGAGACCCCACCATGATGGGTCGACTGCTCGACAGTTTCGTGGTGGCCCAGTTGCGGCCAGAACTGGCCGTGGCCGGGACGGCTCCGCGCCTTTACCACCTCCGTGACCGGGACGGCCGTCACGAGGTGGACATCATCGTCGAGCTGTCCGACGGTCGCATCATCGCGATCGAGGTCAAGGCGGCCGCCACCGCACGCCGAGAGGACGCCCGACATCTGATCTGGCTTCGCGACAGCCTCGGCGAACGGATGATCTGCGGGCTGGTTCTGCACACCGGTCCACACTCCTTCATGCTTGACGAGCGCATCGCCGCCGCACCGATAGCCGCGCTGTGGGCCTGAGGCTGGGAGCGTCATCCGGATGGCCCTGGCTGTTCACCGTCAGACCGAGATCACGAGACCGGCGTCTGTTGGTCTGGGAGCGTCATCCGGACGGCCCTGGCTGCTCGGCCACGGCGGCCGCGTGGGTGTGGTGCTGGTCGTCGCCGCGACCTGGAAAGTGGCACTCCGTCGGGGATCACCGGTGAGAAGATGACCGCCCCGGACCTACGGGCCCCGGACCGTTCTGAAAGGCATCCCTGATGGCGCCCTCGCGCACCGCCACGATCCTCGCTCTCGCCAACCAGAAAGGCGGTGTCGCCAAGACCACCTCGGTGGCATCACTCGGCGCGGCGTTCGCCGAACAGGGCCACCGCGTGCTGCTCGTCGACCTCGACCCGCAGGCCTGCCTGACCTTCAGCCTGGGGGTCAACCCCGACACCGTCGAGGCCTCGATCTACGACACCATCGTCTCGGGGACCCCGCTCGCCGACGTCATCGTCCCGTGCGAGGACGGCGTCGATCTGGTGCCCAGCACCATCGACCTCGCCGGCGCCGAAGCCGTGCTGCTCTCCCGTCCGGCGCGCGAGTACGTCCTCCGGGAGGCGCTGGAGCCCGTGCGCCGCCGGTACGACATCGTCATCCTCGACTGTGCGCCGACCCTCGGGGTGGTGACCCTGGCCGCGCTCACCGCGAGCCGTGCGCTCGTCATCCCGATGCCCTGCGAGATGCTCGGCCACCGCGGCGTCGGGCAACTGCTCGACACTGTGCGCGACGTGCGGCGGCTGTTGAACAAGCAGCTCACCGTCGTCGGCATCCTCCCGACTCTCTACGACGGGCGCAGCGCCCACGCCCGCGATGTACTCGACGACGTCGGGCAGCGGTACGGCATCCCGGTACTCGAGCCGCCGATCCCGCGCACCGTGCGGTTCGCCGAGGCGCCGGCCGTGGGCCGCTCGATCCTGGCGACGTCCCGCAGCTCCAAGGGGGCTCGGGCCTACCGCCAGGTGGCCGCGGCGCTCCTGCCCCTCATCCGGCCCTGACTGCCTAGGGTGGTCAGATGCCCACCACCACTGCGGCCCTGGTCGCCGATTCGGCCACCTCCGGCTTCCGCCGGACCACCATCGAGCGGCGCGACCTGCGACCGGATGACGTGCGCATCGCCATCGCCTTCGCCGGGGTCTGCCACTCCGACATCCACACCGTGCGCGAGGAGTGGGGCGAGATCCACTTCCCGATCACCGTCGGCCACGAGATCGCCGGCACGGTGCTCGCCGTCGGCTCGGAGGTCACCGGTCACGTCGTCGGCGACCGGGTCGGCGTCGGCGTACTGGTCGACTCCTGTGGCAGGTGCGCCCCGTGCCGGGACGGTCTCGAGCAGTTCTGCTCGAGACCCGCGGTCCAGACGTACAACGCGAAGGGCTACGACGGCGAGTGGACGATGGGCGGCTACGCCCGCGAGATCGTCGTCAGTGAGCGGTTCGTGCTGCGCATCCCCGACGCCATCGCGCTCGACCGTGCGGCGCCGCTACTGTGCGCCGGCATCACCACCTACGCGCCACTGCTGCGCTGGGGCGCCGGCCCTGGCCGTTCGGTGGCCGTGGTCGGTGTCGGTGGGCTCGGCCACCTCGGCGTCACAATCGCCGCGGCCATGGGTGCCACCGTCACGACGATCTCGCGTAGCCACGCCAAAGCCGAGGGCGCCAGAAACCTGGGCGCGAGCGTACATATCGCGAGCGTCGACGCCGAGGCGATGACGGCCGCGCACGGCACGTTCGACATCGTGCTCAACACCGTGAGCGCCGACCTCCCGATCGCCGACTACGTGCAGCTGCTGCGGCCGTTGGGCGTCATGGTCAACGTCGGCCTGCCGACTACGCCGTACGAGATCCCGCCGGGGTCCCTCATCGGCGGAAACAAGGCGGTGGCCGGGTCGATGATCGGCGGGGTCGCGCAGACCCAGGAGATGCTCGACTTCTGTGCCGAGCACGGCATCGCCGCGACCGTGGAGGTCGTGCACGCCGACGAGATCGACTCGGTCTGGGACCGCGTGGTCGCCGGTGACGTCCGTTACCGGGCGGTGATCGACACCAGCACCATCGCGCCGGTCAGCTGAGCTCCGAGGGTCAGCCTGCGTCGGGCGCTGGTTTGCCGCCGCGGGTGCGCCGACGGTTGCGGGTGCGCCGGCGCCCGTCGGACGTCTCGGATGACGCCCCGCCCGATGCGCGGGTGCCCTCCCGGCGCCCCGGCGACGCATCGTCGCGCGCGCCCGAGCCGCGGCCGCCGGAGGCGCGTCTGCCTGACCCTCGGCCGCCTGACCCTCGGCCGCCCGATCCGCCGCGACCTCCTCGGGTGCCGGTGCTGCCGCCGCCGGGTACGTCGCCGGACCGGGCGCGGGCGCCGCCGGACCGACCGGTCTCGCCGAGATCCTCCACGCGCTCGGCGCCGAGACCGGCGCGGGTACGCGCCCCGACCGGCAGCGTCCCGGTCGTGCCCTCTGCGATATCGAGATCGGAATACAGGTGCGGCGAGGAGGAGTAGGTCTCCTGCGGTTCGGGGATGCCGAGGTCAAGCGTTTTGTTGATCAGACCCCACCGCGGGATGTCATCCCAGTCGACGAAGGTGACCGCCACCCCGGTGTTGCCGGCCCGGCCGGTGCGCCCGATCCGGTGCACGTACGTCTTCTCGTCCTCGGGGCACTGATAGTTGATCACATGGGTGACGTTCTCGACGTCGATGCCGCGCGCGGCGACATCGGTGGCCACCAGCACGTCGACTTTTCCGGCGCGGAACGCCCGCAACGCCTGCTCGCGGGCGCCCTGGCCAAGGTCGCCGTGGATTGCGGCGGAGGCGAAACCCCGGGCGCTCAGGTCGTCGGCGACCTTGGCGGCGGTGCGTTTGGTGCGGCTGAAGATGATGGTCAGGCCCCGCCCGTCGGCCTGCAGCATTCGGGCGAGCATCTCGGTCTTGTCCATGGCGTGTGCGCGGTACACGAACTGCTCGATTGCCTTGACCGTGTGGCGCTCGTCGCCGTCGCCGTCGGACATCGCCCGAATGTGCGTGGGTTGGCTCATGTAACGCCGAGCCAGAGCCACCACAGCGCCCGGCATCGTGGCCGAGAACAACATCGTCTGCCGACCGGCCGGGGTCAGCGAAAGGAGCCGCTCGACATCGGGGAGGAATCCCAGATCGAGCATCTCGTCGGCCTCGTCGAGCACCACGATCCGGGTATGGCCGAGGTCGAGATGCCCCTGGTTGGCCAGGTCGATCAGCCGCCCCGGGGTGCCCACCACGACTTCGACACCCCGGCGCAGCAGCTCGATCTGCGGCTCGTAGGCGCGCCCGCCGTAGATGGTGGCGACCCGAATGCCGCGCCGCCGGCCCGCGGTGTCCAGGTCGCCGGCGACCTGCACGGCCAGCTCCCGCGTCGGCGCGACAGCGAGTGCCTGCGGTTTGCCGGCGGCCGGCATCGTGTCGAACTCGTCGTCGCCGGGCGCAACGACGCGGTTCAGCATGGGGATGCCGAACCCGAGCGTCTTGCCGGTGCCGGTCTTCGCCTGGCCGATGATGTCGTGCCCGGTCAGCGCGACCGGCAGGGTCATCGCCTGGATCGGGAACGCTGCCGTGATGCCGACGTCGGCGAGGGCCGCCACCACCTCGGGATGGATCGGGAACTCGGCGAAACTCGGCGCGGGCGCCACTTCGGGGACTGACGGTGCAGATGCCGGGTCGGTGGGCTGGGTGTCTGTGGGTTCGGTGGCAGAGGGCTCGGGTGGGGTGTCCGTCGGGTCGGCGGTCTTGTCGTCATCCGCGCGGGTCAAGACGTCGTCGGTCATGGGAGTCACTTCCGGTCGGGCGGCGCGCGCGCGAATGCGGGCACCTGCGTGCGGGCCGATCGGAGGTTTTCGGGACGGGCCTCGATGTCGAGGACATCGTGGTGGCGGCTACATCGCAACAGTCACATGTCGTGCCGACCGGGCACCGTGGACGTCGTCATCCTAGCGTTAGGCTCGCCCGTCATGGCGCAGACCTCGCACGAGGACCCCCAGTACCGAGCTGCGGTAGTCGACCTGCTCGGGGTGCTCGCGTACGGCGAACTCACCGCCTTTATCCGAATGGCGGTCGACTCCGATCTTGCGCCGACGCTGTCGCTGAAGAGCTCGATGGCCCACCTCGCGAACACCGAGTACCTCCAATACGTGCTGTTGGTCGAGCGGATGACGGCCATGGGCATCGAGCCCGAACCGGCGATGGCGCCGTTCGTGGCGCCACTCACGGCGTACCACGAACGCACCCGGCCAAAGGGGTGGCTGGAAGGGCTGGTGAAGGCCTACGTCGGCGAGGGGATCGCCAAGGATTTCTACCGTGAGATGTCCGCACTGGTCGACGCCGAGACCCGTGCGGTGATGGCTCTCGCGCTCGATGACGCGACCGAGACGGAATTCATTGTCTCGATCGTGCGGGACGCCCTTCGTGCTGACCGTACGGCGGCCGGCCGGCTGGCGCTGTGGGGCCGGCGGTTGCTCGGCGAGGCGCTGTCCCAGGCACAGGCCGTTGCGGTCGAGCGCGACGCGATGTCCGCGCTGCTCGTCGGCGGCGGGGTCGACCTCGCCGAAGTCGGCGCGATGTTCACCCGGTTGACGACCAACCACGAGAAGCGGATGAACCGGTTGGGCTTGGCTGCGTAAGCGGGTACTCCCGAGCGAGCGATTCGGGTGTTCCCGAGTGAGCACCCGTGGCTCGATACCCGACCGTGGGCGACGGTCGAGCATCGGCGGTGCCGACCGCCCACGCTCGCGGGGCAGGCGTTGCGGTCAGTTCCGGGTGCGGCCGGTCACCGCGCTATATGCGACAACGAGCCCCGCGGCGGCGGCGATGGAGATGACCCAGCGGATCCAGTCGATGCCGCCGGTGTCGCCGACGCCGAGCAGCCGAGACAGCCAATAGCCGATCATCGCCCCGAGCACACCGAGCGCGACGGTGAGGGCAGCGCTGATGCTCTGTCGACCCGGCAGGACGAGCCTGGCGAGGATGCCGATCACGGCACCGAAGATGACAAGTCCGATGATTTCGCCCATCGCGATGCGCTCCCTTCTGGTGGTCGCACCCAGCGTGGTGCTGGCGTCGAAGGTAGCGCAGCGCACGCCACGACGAGGTGATCGGCGACCGGCATCCGGGACTGGTCAGACCGCGCCGAAGCCGACCTTGCCCTTTTCGGACTCGCCGATCTGGATCCATCCGATGGCGCGGCCCGGCACCAGGACCTCACGACCCTTGGTGTCGGTGAGCCGCAGAACCCCGTCGCCAGCGAGCGCCTGCTCCACCGCTGCCGTTACTCCGGCCGCGTCGCTGTCCGTCTCGATGCTCAACTCGCGGGCCACGTTCTGGATGCCGATGGTGACGTCCATGGTCGGTGACGTCCTTTCCTCGTCCGGGCGGTTCGCGGCCTGATCGCCGCGCATCTCGGCTCAGGCTAACCGGGCCTGGGTGCACGCCATTCCGCAACCACCCGGCCCGTCGCAGCTTTTCCGCCCCATCCGGGTTGGGGCAGGTTCGCCTGGGTTGACAACACCTGCGAACCGGGGGTTTCGCGGATGGGGCGGAAAAGCCGGCAGCGGCGGGTCATCCGATCTTCGGGAATGACCCCAGACCCCGCCAGGCCAGGGTGCTGACCATCGCCGCGGCGTCGGCCTCCGGGACGTTGCCGTCCTGGGCCAGCCAGTGCCGGGCCGACACCTGGGCCATCCCGGCCAGCGCCGAGCCGAGCATCAGGGCCCGCTCGTCGTCGACGCCGGTGTCCGCGGCGATGACTTCGGCGATCATCTCGGCGCAGTTCAACTCCACGTCGTCGAGCCGGCTGCGGACCTGCGGGACCCCGGTGAGGTCGGACTCGAACACCATCCGGAAGGCCGCGCCCTCCCGGGTAACGAAGTCGAAGTAGGCCGCCACCGCGCGCCGGACCCGTGCCTCGTTGTCGTCGCCACCGCCGGCCAGGGCGTCGCGGACCAGCGCTTCGAGGACGTCGCAGTGCCGGTCGAGGAGCGCGAGGTAGAGGTCAAGTTTGCCCGGAAAGTGCTGGTAGAGAACCGGTTTCGAGACGCAGGCGCGGTCGGCGATCTCGTCCATGGCGGCGGCGTGATAGCCGTACTGCACGAACACCGCTTGCGCCGACTCGAGCAGTTGGGCTCGGCGCTCGCTGCGCGGCATCCGCTGGCCACGAACGCTGGCCGCATCGGTGCTGGTCATCGCAGGTCCTTCATCGTCGGTCCGGGGCTGGGCTGGGCTGGGCTGGCAATCCTACGAAAACCTGGTGCTACCTTGCGGCCATGGTGCGGTTGCCGCTGGTGCCACCGGGTCCGGAACTCAGCGCCGGGGAGCGCACGCGGTTCGCCCGGCACCTCCTGCTGCCCGGAATGGGTGCTGATGCGCAGCGTCGGCTCCGGGCCGCGCGAGTGCTGGTGGTTGGTGCCGGCGGGCTCGGCTCGCCCGCGGTCATGTACCTGGCGGCGGCGGGGGTCGGCACGATCGGCGTGGTCGACGACGACGTGGTCGAGGTCACCAATCTGCAGCGGCAGGTGCTGCACGGGGATGCCGATGTCGGGCTGCCCAAGGTGGTGTCGGCCGCTCATACCGTGCGCCGGATGACGCCGCTCACCGAGGTGGTGACGCACCCGGTGCGGCTGGATGCGTCCTCGGCGATGGACCTGATAGCCGACTACGACGTGGTGCTCGACGGCGCCGACAACTTCGACACGCGCTATGTCGTGGGCGACGCGTGCGCCCGGCTCGGGGTGCCGCAGGTCTGGGGATCGGTGTACCGGTTCGATGGTCAGGTCTCGGTGTGGTGGGCGGGGGAGGGGCCGTGTTACGCGTGTGTGTTCCCGGCCCAGCCGCCGCCCGGTGCGGTGCCGTCGTGCGCGGTGGGTGGCGTGCTCGGCTCGGTGTGCGCGAGCATCGGGTCGGTGATGGCCACCGAGGCGGTCAAGCTGCTCACCGGGTCGGGGGAGCCGTTGGTGGGTCGGTTGCTCGTGCACGACGCCTGGCGGCAGACCTGGGACGTCCTGCCGGTCCGGGCCGACCCGGCGTGCCGGGTCTGCGGCGTCAGTGCTGACCCGGCTCGGCCGCTGGGCTGGGCCACCCGCGATGCCGAGTCGGCGGCATCCGAACTGGCCGGTGTGGATGCCGACCCGCCGGCGCGCCCCTGGGTCACCGCCGTCGAGTTGCGCCAGCTGATCGCCGAACGAGACTCGGGCACAGTCCAGTTCGTGCTGCTGGATGTGCGCGAGCCGGAGGAGCGCGACGTCGTCGCCGTCCCGGGGTCGGTGTGCTGGCCGGTCCAGCGGGTGCGGGACGGCGAGCCGTTGCCGACCTCGGGCCGGGCGTACGTGTACTGCAAGTCCGGCGGCCGGTCGGCCGAAGCGGTCGACCTGCTCCGGCGGCGTGGGGTGGACGCGGTGGACGTCGCGGGTGGGGTCCTCGCCTGGGTCCGCGACGTCGACCGGTCCGCCGCGACCTACTGATGCCGAGGATGTCGCCCCCGATGACCGCGCCAGCCGGGACCACCGCCGGGCATCTCGGCCCCGCCGCGCTCCTGCCCCGCCTCCTCCCCGCCGAGGTGATCGTCGATGAGCGATGGGGCAGCGGCGACGAGCAGACCCTGCATCCGGACGAGGCCGCCCTGGTGGCGAACGCGGTCCCCGCCCGCCGCCGTGAGTTCGCGGCCGGGCGCTGCTGTGCCCGAACGATACTCGCGGCCCTCGGCTGCCCGCCGGAGCCACTGCTCACCGGCCCGGCCCGCGAGCCGCAGTGGCCCTCGGGGATCGTCGGCAGCATCACCCACTGCGACGGCTACGCCGCGGCCGTCGCGGTGCGCGCCGCCACGGTGCGGACCGTGGGGGTTGATGCCGAGGTGGATGCCGAACTACCCGCCGATGTCGCCGAGCTGGTCGTGACCCGGCGGGAGCAGCGGCACCTGCGCGTGCTGCGCCGCCAGGACCCGGCGACCCCGTGGGGGCGAATCCTGTTCAGCGCGAAGGAGTCGGTCTTCAAGGCCTGGTTCCCGCTGCGCCGGCAGTGGCTCGATTTCGGCGACGCCGACGTCGTGATCGGCGCCGACGGCACCTTCGCGGCGACGCTCCTGGTCGACGACCCCGCTCCGCTGCCACGCAGCGTCCTCGGACGGTGGGCGCGATCGGGCGGTGTCCTCGCGACCGCGGTCGTCATCCGCGGA
>JBOFLG010000086.1:0-8562 GCA_051657745.1 Dermatophilaceae bacterium
ACTCCCCAACCTTTACAGCCACTACGGATCACGCGGAATCGTCCTGATGACGATCCTGCAATCCTGGTCCCAAGGCGTCGACGTCTGGGGCGAATCCGGGATGAAGAAACTCTGGTCCGCCGCCAACGTCGCCGTCTACAGCGGCGGCGTGAAAGAACGCGAATTCCTCGACATGCTCTCCGCCCTCATCGGCGACTACGACAAACGCACCGCATCCGTCTCCACCGGCCGCGGCCACCGCAGCATTAACCACCAACTCACCGCGAATCTCGTCCGTGGTCGACAAGGGGGCCTGGCGCCCAACGGTTCGCCGCTGCTGCCGCGACTTGGATGCCACCTTCGCGGCGGCGTGTCGGGCTGAATTGCCTCGCGCGGGTCCCATTGGGCGCGAGGGCCGCTCGCGCACACTACGGCGCCGTCGCGGTGAGAACACCGCGCGGGGAACGCCGGGCTGCGTCGACCGTGAGGTCGGGCAGGACGGGGTGTGTCGTCGCACCCCCGGCGAGGGCGAGGAGCAGGCGATCATGTCCGTGCGGGGCGATGATCTGGAGGCCGGCCGGGAGGCCGGAACTGTCGATCCCTGCAGGCATCGTGAGGGCGGGGTGGCCGCTGAGGTTGAACGCCCAGGTGAGCGCGACGTTGAGCCGCTCACCGGGGCCGTCGTGCGGGTGCGGTGGGTGCGGCGTCGTGGGAGTCAGCAGGATGTCGACGGTCTCGAACAGCTCGTCCAGGGCGTCGTCGTTGACGGAACGGAGGGCCCCAGCCGCGGCGGTCTCGACGGGTTCATCTCGGGTGCGCAGCGCTGTCCATGCGTGGGCCGGGTCGACCAGGGTGAGGTCGGCGGCGGCGGGGTGGCGGCCGAGGACGCCGGTGGCGGCGGCGTGGGCGAGTTCGGCCTGTTCGGGATCGACGTCGGCGTAGCCGAGGTCGGCTGACCAGACGGCTCGGATGCCCGTGAGCGCAGGTGGCGATGAGTTCAGGGTGGGTGTGGTCAGGCTCGTGGTGAGCGCGTCGAGGTAGGCGCGGGCGTCGTCGGCGTACCGGGCGATGGGGCCGGGAGCGGTGCAGCCAGCCGGGTCGCGGGTGGGCACCAGTCCGGTGGTGGTCTTCAGACCGAGGACGCCGCACCAGGCGGCGGGAATCCTGATGGACCCGGCGCCATCGCTGCCGGTGGCGAGCGGGACGATCCCGGCGGCGACCGCGACGGCCGAGCCGGCGGAGGAGCCGCCGGGAGCGCGGTCGAGGTTCCAAGGGTTGCGGGTCGGCCCGCGGTCGGTGTATCCCCATGTCTTCCAGGAGGTTCCGGTCCGTGGGACAGCGGTCGCGCCAAGGGGGATGCAGCCGGCGGCGAGGAGCCGTGTGATCTGCGTCGAGCCGGCCGCCTCGGTGGCCTTGACCGCCAGGGGCACCCCGGCAAGCGGCGGCAGCGGGTTGCCGGCATCCGCGGCGTGGTCGACTGCTTCGGCGGCGATGATCGCACGGTCGGGCCAGAGGTCAACGAAGGCGCAGAGATGGTCGAGTTCGTGCGCTTCGCGGAGCGCGGCCGCGACGACGTCGACGGCGCGCAGGTCGCGGGTTGCGACGCGACGAGCGATGTCGATGGCGCTCAACGCGCGGTAGGCCTCGCGACCGAGCGCTGCGGCCGGCGGGTTCACCGTTCGGGTCCGCGGTCGGGGATGGGCCCAGGACGTCGGCCGCGGCGAGTCTGGGCGACGGGTGCTCGCGACCGGCTGGCGTCGGAGGCGGGCGTGCTGGCGTCGTGGAGAGCCCGGATCGGGCCCGGGTGGCGCGTCGAGCGAGTGGGCGGATGAGCCGGTCTGGGGTCGACGTAGAGCCCGGGGCTGGGATGAAGGCGGTAACGCCAACCGGTGAGCTCGGGCTCAACGTCCTGGCGGATCAGTCGTTCGAGGAGGACGGCCATCTCGATGGGGCCGATTCCGCCGGGAACGGGCGTCAGGTGCCTGGGGAGGTGTTCGGCGTCGGGGTGCACGTCGCCGCGCGCGGCGCTCGGGTCGCCGCTGGGGTGCGGGGTGTAGCCGGTGTCGATGACCAGACGCGGGCGGTGGGCGAGGTGTTCGGCTCGCAGGAGACCGGGCTGGCCGGTGGCGGTCACGATGATGTCGGCGGCGTGCAGGCGGGTGAGGTCATCACCGGCATCCAGCGCGAGCGGCGGGCTGCCGGTGTCGGCGAGCAGGGCGGTGACCCCGGAACCGACGAAGCCACGGGCGCCGACGACGGCAATGGTGCTGTCCGGCGCGCGGAAAGCGGCGGCGATGCGGGCGGCGCCATCAGCGGTGGCACAGGACCGGTGGGTTGAGCGGCTGCCGAGCAGAGCGTCGACGTCCTTCTCGGGGGTGATAGTCGTGATCGGTTCGAGAAGTTGGGGCGGTGGCGGGAACTGGACGATGATGGCCGTGACCGCGGGCGTCGCAGACAGGGCGTCGAGGTGACCGGCGAAAGCGCCTGGGTCGGTCCGGGCCGGCAACTCGACCTCCTCGGCGCCGTAGCCGATGGCCCTGGTGGCGCGGATCTTCGACCGGGCGGAGACCGCGGAGGCGGCCATCCGGAGTCGCCAGGAAGGTGGGTCGTCAGGATCTGGCGTGAAGCGGATGATGACGACGCGGCGATCGAGAGCTTCGATCCGGGACCGGTACCGCTGCTGGTAGGTGGCGGTGAGTTGGGCGAGCAGCGGGCCGCCGCGGACGTACCGGTCGTCAAGGCGTGCTGGTTCGGATGCTGGCCGCTGGGTCACAGGCCGGCGCCGTGGGTATCTGGGTCGGGATCGGCGACAGGCCGAGCGCCGGATGCGGCACGGAACTCAGCAAGGGCCTCGGGGACGGTAGCGAGGGCTGCGGCGACTGTCACCTGGTGGCCCTCGGCGGCGGTGAGGACACGTTGTTGATCGGGATGGTCGGTGAAGTGGCTGCCGTCCCAGCCGAGCTGGATCTCGGTGAAAGCCTCGGGGGCGTCGGGGATATCGGGGTAGCTGAACGGGCCGTGATGCAAGAGCCAGGTGATGCCGGCGCAACTTGTATGCGGGACGCCGAGCCGGGCCAGGAGGGGGACCAGCCCGTCGGCGGCAGCGGCGGGGTCTCTGACGACCCCTCGTCCGTAGTCGTTGGTGTCGACCTCGGTGAGGATGATGACCGGGCGGCCGTAAGCGGGGGCGTGGATACGGGCCAGGCAGTGCGCGACTCCGCCCCAGCGGTGCTGCCAATACACGAGTGTCGTGGCGCGGACGGTGGCAGCCAGCGGCGGGATGCTGGTCGTGCCGTCGGAGGGCGTGGTCGTGGTCATGGGCACCTCAGGGGCTCGGCACTGGAAAGGGTTTCAGGTTTTGGCTGGCTGAACAACAAATGACATGCCTCGCGCCGGTCAGTTCAGTGCGCGGCGACCGAGCAGCCGGTCCGGAAATCACGCGCTCGCACTCTTCGGAACCCGATGGTCGGCGGCCAGCGCGGCGACAATCACGACTACCTCGGCCGCGACGCAGAGGTACAGAACGCGTACACCGCCAACCATGAGTCGCTCGTCCCAGAAAAGCGACATGATGAGATCGCTGGCCATCACGCCGAACACCATGCACAGAACGATGACCGCGATGCGGGTTGGTTGCGAGGTCGTGGTGCCCATGGGGAACTGTTCCGCGTAGGTCGACGCTGGCCCGAACTGCTCCTCAGGAGACTGGTCCGACCCGCGAGACAAGTAGCACGCACCCTGCACGATCTCGCCGACCTGCTTCTCCGGCAACTTTCGAATCCGTAGGTGGAACGCAAGAGAAGCGTAGTAGTTCATTTCTTCCCTCCCTGGTGGTTCGTTAATGAGCCGCCGGAACAACGATCCGAGACCCAACTATGCCAGGAGCCGCCGCGACCTTGCGCAGCGACAGCCCGAGACCACCGGTGCGCAACAGCAGGTCGAGTTGCCGGGCCGGCGGAACCCGCCGCAGCGGTGAGCGCCGACCGACCCAGGCGAGAGCGGGGGCCGCGCGACGACATTTCTCGACCGCGCAGTCGACGCAGCGCTCGCCAGTGCCCGCGCACGTAGGACTGCGAGTGGTGCCACCAGTTGACTGGCTCCAGGTGCTGGACGCTCACGGTCCGCCCGATCCGGCCGGTCTTCAGCACCGCGACGAGGGCTCGGGTGTGCGGGGTGTACCGGAGCACGTGACATACCGCGAAGATCAGCCGATCCAGTGGCCGTCGCGTCCGAGCCGTTGGTGGCGTCGAGTGAGTTGGGCGTCGATAGTGTTCCGCACCGCGACCTCCAGGCGCGCCAACGCCACCTGGAACGCTCCGGAGATCTCCGCGTTCCACCGGTAGATCGCCTCGGCTCGGCCCTGGTCACCACGCGCGGCGTGGAGTTATGATAGGGGCGTAGACGCGTGGGCGCGAAGTGGGTCTGCAGCAGTTTCCATGAACTTGTCTGGTCGGTCATTGCCGTCTATCTTGGTGGGGAACACCCCGGAGCCGTCCCTGTAGGCCGCAAGGTCAGATCACACGACCGGGGTTTTGCTTTGCCATTCTGCAGTTGCGCGGCGCCTCGCGTCACTCGAGGGGGTCGTGAAGTGGCCGAGCCGGGGCTCGACGTGGAACCAAGGAGAACGCACCCACCGTGACCTCTGAACAGCGCGAAGCCTGGCATACAACCTGCTGACCGAGGATCGCCGGAGGTTCAGCCCGGGCCGGTGCTGTCGACTACGACACGTCATCCGAATCACGGCGGGAGTTCAACGGCGTCGAGGTGCCGAAGGAGGTTCTGCGAGAACCGGGTTCCCATAAACGAGGCGACCTGGTGCATTGCCGCTTCGACCGGAATTCGCATCAGGCCCGGCGCGGGGAGGTGGGCGGTGATGTGCAGCGTGGTCGACAGGTGGGTACCTCCGTCGCGCGGTTCGAGCGCGTACCAGCCGGCCACACCAGCGTGCTCGGTGGTGCCCGCTGGCGGCTCGTGCGCGAACTCGATGCGGTGCGGGGGGTCGAACGTCATCCGTTCGGTGAAGGTGAACGCGAGGGTGCGGCCGAGCGCCGGAACTCCGACCATCTCCCACACCCAGTGCTCGCCGTGGTCGGTGATGCGGGCCAGGAAGGGCGTGAACCGAGCGAGCAGCGCCGCGTCGGTGACCACCGCCCACACGTCATCCAGAGAGGCGCTGATGGTGGCCTCCGCCGTGGTGCTCGCGGTGAACCGGTTCACCCGGGCCCCGGCTCCGCCGCGACCGCTGCCACTGCGACCACCGCCACTGCGACCGAGATCGTGACCGCTGCCGCCGTGACCGCTGCCACCGCGACCGGTGGTGTCGCCGGCGCTGTCGGGACGGGCGTCATCCCAGCTGGCCTCGCGACCGCCGGGGTCATGGCGTCACAGCCAGCGCGTGCAGCACTCGCCGCGCCACCTCAGCGTCACCGTGCACCACCACATGCATCGAGTCGGGGTCGCGTCGCCCGCCGGCCAGCCGCATCGCGACCTGGGTCGACATGGTGAGCGTGGTGGTCACGACGTCGGCGTGCTGCTCCGGGGTGCCGCTGAACAGCGGGATGCCGACCGGCTTCCCGTCGCGTTCCTCGACCCGCACGCCGACCCGGGCCACGGTCGGGCCGGTCACATCGAGCACCACGGCGTGGCCGGGTTCGACCCCGGCGTGCCGGGCGACAATCACCGGCAGCATCCCGAGGAAGCGCGCAACGGAGACGGCGGCGGCTGGAGTGTCGAGCCCGCCAGGGCGGCCGAGCGCCTCGCGGATGTCCTGCTCGTGGGTCCAGATGTCGAAGGTGCGCACCCCGAGCAGGTCGAGCAGCGTGGTGCGGCCGAACGGGCCCGGCACCTCGGTCTCGGCCGTGGCGCCCGGGCTCCCGTAGACGGTCAGCCGCTCGGCGAGGCGCTCCTCGAGCTCGTCGAGCACCTCCTCGGGCGAGCGGCCCCGACGGCTCTCCAGCAGCCGCTCCACCCGCTCGCCGAACGGGGAGCGCACGTGGGCGCGGCCGCTGACGTCGACGTCGGCCACCGGTTCGCCGGCCAGGCCCGCCTCGACACTGGCGACATGGGCAATCTGGTCGAACACCGTCCAGCCGGGGCAGTCGGTGGGCCGGTCGGCATCCTCGGGTCGCAGGGTGCGGCCGAGGTCGAGGATGCCGCGCACCGTCTGCGCCCAGGCGTCGACCATCCCGGGCAGGTCGGTCGGCGGCATCGGATGCACGGGCATAGCGCCACAGTACCTACGCTGGGGCGATGGCCCCCGCGCGCGATCCCGCCCTCGCGCGCCCGCTGGCGGTCACCGTGGGGAGCGGCCTCGCCGTCGCGATGGCGGTCGCTGCCGCTACCGGAGTAGCAGCGCCGCTGGCCCTCGCCGACCCTGGCCCCGTGGTCCGGTGGGGGCTGCCCGCGCTGTCCGCCGTGAGCGCGCTGACCGCCAGCGCCACCGTCGGGCTGCTCCTGCTCGCGGCCTTTCTCGCCCCGGAGCGGGCCCGCACCGAGCGTCGGGCAACGGCGGTGCACCTCGCCGGGCTCACGGCATCCGCGTGGGCGTTCGCGGCGCTGGCAGAGGTGTCGCTCACGTTCGCCGACTTCGCCGGCACGCCACCGGCATCCGCCGAGTTCGTCAGCCAACTGGTCGAGTTCACTTGGGCGCTCGAGACCACGCGGGTGCTGCTGATCAGCGCGCTGGTGGCCCTCGGGGTGCTCGTCGGTTGCCTGCTGGCCCGCAGCCGGGCGGCGATGGCCTGGCTCGCGGTCGCCACCGTCGCCGGGGTCGTCATCCTCTCGCTCACCGGGCATGCGGCCGGTGCAGCGAGCCACGAGACGGCGGTCAACGGCCTCGCGGTGCACCTGCTCGCGATCGTGGTCTGGGTGGGCGGCCTCATGGCGCTGGTCGCGATGCGGCCCACCCTCGGCCGCGACGTCGGCCCCACCGTTGCCCGGTACTCCACACTCGCCGGCTGGGCCTACGTCGCGGTGGCGCTCTCCGGGCTGCTCCAGGCGTCGACCCGACTGGGTTCCGTGGATGACCTCGGCAGCGAGTATGGGGTCCTGCTGCTCGGCAAGGTCCTCGTGCTCGTCGTGCTCGGCGGGTTCGGCTGGCGGCACCGCCGTGGCATCGCCACCCGGCTCACCGCCGACCCCGGCGACGGCCGCGCGTTCGCTCGGCTCGGCATCCTCGAGTTGGCCCTGATGGGCGTGGCCAGCGGCCTGGCGGCGGTGCTGGCTCGCACCCCGCCTCCGGTGGCCGAGCAGGAACCGGAACCGAGTCGGGTGCTTGAACTCTCGGGGTACCCCGACCCCGGGCCGATGAGCGGAGTCGACTGGTTCACCGCCTGGCGGGTCGACTGGTTGTTCCTCACCGTGGCGGTGCTGGCGGTCGGGCTCTACCTGCGCGGCGTCATCCGGCTGCGCCGCCGCGGCGACGCCTGGCCGATCTGGCGGGTCGTGCTCTGGGCCCTGGGGTGGGCGCTGTTCTGCTGGGCCACGTTCGGTGCCCCGGGCATCTGGGGCCGGGTCCTGTTCAGCGTGCACATGGTCGAGCACATGGCGCTCGCGATGATCGTGCCGCTGCTGCTGGTGCCGGCCGCGCCGGTCACCCTTGCGCTGCGGTCGCTGCCGACTCGCGCCGACCGCACCTGGGGCCCGCGCGAAGTGCTGCTGCAGGTGGTGCACTCGCGGGCGATGCGGATGCTCGCCAACCCGGTGGTTGCGGCGGTGCTGTTCTTTGTCAGCCTCGCGGTCTTCTACTACACCGGCGCGTTCGAGTTGGCGCTCACCACACATACCGGCCACCTGCTGATGACCGCGCACTTCCTGCTCACCGGCTACCTCTTCGTGTGGGTGCTGATCGGCACCGACCCAGGCGTGCCGCGCTGGTCGCCGCTGATTTTGCTGGTCGTGCTCTTCGCCACGATCTCGTTCCATGCGTTCTTCGGGGTGGCGCTCACCGGCAGCGAGTCGCTGCTCGCCGAGGGCTTCTACACCCAACTCGACCTGCCGTGGCGGCCCGACCCGTTGGCCGACCAACAACTCGGCGGGGAGATCGCCTGGGGCGTCGGTGAGGCGCCCGCACTGGTGCTCGCCGTGGTGGTGGCGCTGCAGTGGCACCGGCGCGACGCGGCTGAGGCCCGACGCCGCGACCGCCAGGCCGACCGCGACGGCGACGCCGAGCTCGGTGCGTACAACGCCTGGCTGGGCAAGCTCCCACGCTGAGCGTGGGACCCGGGGATCAGGCCAACTCGATGCGCTGACCGCCGGTCAGGTTCGCCTGCGCTGCACCCGGGCGGTGCGGGTCGCTGCCTGGGCTGTTTCGGGGTGACCATCTGAGCCCGTGACTCCGCCATGATGGGCCGATGCGAGTTGCGGTGGTGCAGGTGGAGTACGGCGATGACGAGCAACCCGCCGCGCGGGTCGAACGGGTGTGCTCCCTCGTCGCTGGCCTCGCCGGCCACGACCTCGTCGTGTTGCCCGAACTCTGGATGCCGACCGGCTTCGGCTACCAGCGCTGGGCCGAGCTGGCCGAGCCGCTGGACGGTCCGTGGGCCCGGTCGATGGCGGATGCCGCCCGCGCGGCATCCGCCACGT
>JBOFLG010000087.1:0-4721 GCA_051657745.1 Dermatophilaceae bacterium
CGCTGCGCCCGGATGACGGCGACCGCCGCCTCCACGTCAGGCGCCTCGCCGACGAACTCGCACACCGGAGTCGTCCCGGACATCGCCTCGCTCAGTTCGGCACGCACGCCAGTGCGGAACATCCGATGGTCATCGACGAGGACGACCCGGACCGGCCCGCGGGTCCCACGCTCTGCGTGGGCGGACGACTGCCGCCCATCGAGCCCACTGGACCCACCAGGTGTGCTGGGTCCACCGGGCGTACCGGGAGCACCCGAGGAGCCGGGCGTACCGGACCCACCAGGCATGCCGGCCGTACCGGAGGTACCGGACCCACCGGGCGTACCGGGCGTACCGGGCGCACCCGAGGCGCCGGGCGGGCCGGGCGTGCGTGACCTACCTGGCGTCGCAGTCATGGCGTGTCTCCTTCGATCGGGGGGAGCCGCAACTCGACCTCGGTTCCTTCCTCCAGCTGGCGGACCCGGGCATTGCCGCCGTGCCGCTGCATCCGGCCCAGGACCGACTGCCGCACCCCGAGCCGGTCCTCGGGCACGGCGTCGAGGTCGAACCCATCGCCGCGGTCCCGGACAAACGCCTCGACCCCACCGGGCCCGATCTCCACATACGCCGCCACCGGTGGCCGGCCATGCCGCACCGCATTGAGCAGCGCCTCTCGGAGCGCGCGGGAGAGGGCCGCGCCATGCTCCTCAAATGGCCGGTCGCCGGTGACCACGAGATCCACCGGCACGCCGTGCCCGTCCTCGACCTCGTGCGCGACCTCGGTGACCGCTGCCGCGAGCGAGGACTGCGCCCCGACCGGCCCGGCGTAGAGCCAGGAGCGCAGTTCCCGCTCCTGGGCCCGGGCAAGCCGGGTGACCGCGGCGCCGTCCCCCGCCTGGCGCTGAATGAGTGCGAGGGTCTGGAGCACCGAGTCGTGCAGGTGCGCGGCGATGTCGGCCCGCTCGGTGGCCCGAGCTGCGGCCACCTGCTCGCGGCGCAGGTCGCCCCACAGCCGCACCGCCCACGGCGCGGCGAGCACCAGCGCACCGACGAGCACCGCGAGCGCCGCGAGCAGGGAGTCCCAGATGTCCGAGACGGAGCGGCCACGGGTGACGAGCACGACCACACCGGCGAGGGCCAGCCCGAACCCGAGCGCGAAGCGCACCCAGACCAGGCCCCCAGCACCCGCCCCGAGCCACCGCGAGCGCTGCGCATCGTCGAGGTTCGACCACGCGACGATCGCGCCGGTGGTGATGACGAACAGCGGGAGCAGCACCGAACTGCGGATCGACCCACCGATGGTCGGGGTGAGCAACAACGCACCGGCAAGCACCAGCACCGCACCACCGGCGACGAACAGCCCCCAGCGCCGGCGTTCGACCGGCACGGATGACGCCCCGCCCGGCTCGGCCCCCACGTCAGACCCAGCGTCGGCCTCCGGGGTCAGCGCCCAGAGGAACAGATAGGCGGCGATGCCCGATCCGCCGGCGAGGGTGAGCGCAACGAACAGCAGCCGCACGAACTGCGGGGAGACCCCGAGGTGCCGGCCGACGGCAGCACTGACCCCGGGGGTCCACCCGCGGGCCCGGGCCCGCACCAGGGGTGGCCGGTCCGCGCTGGCCCGGTCAGCGCCGGCCCGGTCTGCGTCGGGCACACGGGCACCGGCCCAGTTCGCACCGGGCACGTTGGCACCGCGCTGGGTGGCGGCGGGCTGGTACGGCGTGGGCACCGCTCCATCCTGACGCACCGTCACCGACACGGACAGTGCGCCAGGGCCCGGTCAGGGGGTGCTCAGGGTCGACCCTCATGGCGCCTCCCGCCCTCGACAGTCACGCTGATCGCATGACGCAGAACCCGACGGCGCCCGAGGGCGCTCCCCACCCCACCAGCGGCTACGGCGCCGAGGCTGGCGGCCACCGCCCGGTCGACGAACTGTTCGGCCAGCTACGACACCACGCTGCCCCACGCGACACCGAACGGCGGTGGTTCGGCGGTGTCTGCGCCGGTGTGGCTCGGCGGTTCGACGTCGACCCGGTCCTGATCCGGGCCGCGGCAATCGTGCTGGCCTTCCTCGGCGGTGTCGGTATCGCGCTGTACCTCGTGCTCTGGCTGATCCTGCCGGACCGTGACGGCGCGATCCTCGGCGAGCGGGCCGTGCACGGAGAAATCTGGCCGCTGCTGCTGCTGATCGTGACCGGCGTGGCGCTGTTCGGTTCGCTGGCGTCGGTCACCGACGGGCTCGGGTGGCTGGCGCCGCTGTGGTTCGTCGCCGGCGGCCTCCTCGTCTGGTATCTCGTTGACCGCGGACGCCGCGAGACCCGCCGGCTCAGCGGCACCGCATCGCCCCCGGGCACGTGGCCAGCGGCGGCATCCCCGACCAGTCCGACCCGGCCGGATGCCGTGCCGACCGTCACCCCGGGCGGGCCGGCCGTCACCCCGCCCGACATCCCCCCGTCCAGTTCAGCGCAGGGAGTACCGATGCCCGCACCCGAGACAACCCGCGAGAGCGCCGCACTGTCGGCCGCCTTACCCCCATCACCGGCCGGGTCGCCGCCGGCTCGGTACGAGGGAGCACCTGCGCCCTCCGGGGCAGCGCCTGCTGGGGTGGTACCGACGGCCTACGGTGCAGCACCAGCGCCATTCGGCCCACCACGACCGATCGCGCCGCCACCACCACCGGCACCCAGGCGCCGGCGCCCCAGCTGGTCGACCGGGCTGATGTCGATAGGTCTCGCAGTGGCACTGGTCGGGCTCGGTGTGGCCCTCGATGACACGATCGGCTTTCCCGGCACGGCCGCCGTGCTCGGGCTGGTGATGGCCCTCGGCGCGGTGTCTCTGGTGGTGATCGCGCTCGGACTGTCCGGCCGCGCCTCCGGCGTCAGTGGGTTTCTCGTCATCGTCCTCGGCATGGCGCTCGCCATCGCGACCGCTGCGTCGAACATCGACGCCGACGTCGACGACGACCCGACGAACGACCGCCAATGGCGACCAGCCCAGGGCGCCGGCCCGTTCATCTACGACCTGTCGACGGGTGAGGCGCGACTCGACCTCAGCGGCCTCGAGCCCCGCGCCGCAGGGGTCGCGAACCGGCAGCAGGTGGATGCCGCAGTCGGCGCCGGCCGGCTCACCATCGTCATCCCCGACGACGTGACGGTGTCGCTGAACAGCAGCGTCGGGCTTGGCGAGGTGCTGGTCAAGGACTCGACCAGCACCGGCGACGGCCGCCAGCTCTACGGCCCCGGCGGTGGCGGTACCGACACCTTCGGCGCCACCGACAACGTCATCGACATCGAGGTCACCGCCGACCTCGGCCTCGGCCAGATCGTCATCGAGGAGCGGTGAGATGAGTACCGCAGGCAACCCCGAGGCACCCCGCACCACGCCATCCGCCAACCCGGCCCCCACCTACCAGGACACCGACATGACCGACATCCTGCCCAGCCGCGCCGAGGACCACAGCGGCGACCCCACGCCGCGGGATGCGGCCCCGACCACCGAGCCGGCTCCTGCGCAGACGACCGGGCCGACCGGTGGGCCCGCCGCGTCGGCTCACGGTGACGGCGCCGCCTGGTCGACTCAGCCCACCGAGCCGACCGGGGCCCACCCGGCGCAGCCGACCGGGGCCCACCCGGCGCAGCCGACCGGGGCCCACCCGGCGCAGCCGACCGGGGCCCACCCGGCGCTGCCGACCGGGGCGCACCCCACGCTGCCAACCCCGGTGTACCGCAGCGGGCCCGCACCGGTCGCGCTTGTCATCGGGCTGCTCGGGGTGGTGTTCGCGGTCAGCGTGCTCCTTGCTGAGGCGACCGATCTCGGCGTGCCCTGGGATGACGTCGGCCCGTGGTCGGTGGTGGTCGCGGGCGCGGTGATCCTGCTGGTCGGCGCGCTCGGACTGCGGAGCAGCCGGTCCCGGGGATGAGGAGCCGGTGCGGCCGGGACGCCGGGTTCAGTCAGGGGGCCGGCGCCCCGGCCCGCCGGTACTCGGCGAGAGTGTCGGGGATGACGCGGCCCCAGTCGTAGCGCACCGCGGAGCCGAGTACCTGGGCGCGCATCCGGGCCCGGGCTGCGGGGTCGGCGGCGAGTGCGGCGAGCGACCCGGCGACGTCCTCGTCGGTCGCGGACAGCACCGCGTCCGCACCGTCGTGGAGAAAGTCGGCCACCCCGGTCCCCGATCGGGCGAGCACCGGGAGCCCGGCGGCGTGTGCCTCGAGGGTGGCGATGCCGAAGGACTCGGCGAGAGCAAGAGACAGGTACAGGTCGGCGGAGTGGTGCAGGTCCCGGATGCTGAGCCGGTCCACCCGGCCGGGCAGGCTCACCCAGTCCATTCGGTGTCGGCGCAGGTAGGCCTGCATCGTTCGCAGTTGCGGCCCGGCGCCAACCACCGTGGCCCGCAACCGGACTCGGCTCGGGAGCTGCATCCGCGCCAGCCGCAGCACGGCGAGGGTGCGCAGCGGTCGCTTGCGGGAGGCCAGCCGGATCGCGGTGGTGACGTGCACGTCATCCTCGCTCCCGGCCCGACCGGCCGGCGGTTCTCCATCCCGACCGGCCGGCGGTTCTCCATCCCGACCGGCCGGGGTCGCGCCATCCCGACCGGCCGGCGGTTCTCCATCCCGACCGGCCGGGGTCGCTCCATCCCGCCACCAGGCAGCGTCGATGCCGTTGCCCAGCACCTCGACCCGGGCGCCGCGCGCGGCGTGGCGCACCTCCCCGGCGGTCCACGACGACACGGCGTCGAGGGCGAC
>JBOFLG010000088.1:0-14706 GCA_051657745.1 Dermatophilaceae bacterium
CACCTTGTTCAGCGCCCAGGCATCCTCGCCATCTGGCCTGCCACATCCAACACGGCGGGCGCACAGGGTAGAGCCGGAATCGTCAATGCTTAGGACGACTAGGCTGCCGGGGTGACAGATGGCCTGCCAGAGCAGATGCGCATACGACAGGAGAAGTATCGCCGACTGGTCGATGCCCAGAACCCGCCGTATGCATTGGGTTATGCCAGGACCGACAGCCTCTCGGATGTGCGGGCCCGACACGAGAACTTGGCACCGGACAGTGCTACCGGCGAGCAGGTGCGGGTAGTTGGCCGGGTGATGCTATATCGCTCTGGAGGCAAGCTCTGCTTCGCGACTCTCCAAGAGGGTGGGGCGACACTGCAGGTGATGCTGGGCCTGAAGGGAGTCGGTGCGGAGCGGCTGGCGGCATGGAAGAGCGATGTCGATCTGGGTGACCATGTGGGGATCGCGGGCGAGGTCATCACCAGCAAGCGAGGTGAACTCAGCGTGCTGGCCACGGAGTGGACCCTCACGAGTAAGGCACTGCGCCCGCTTCCGGACAAGCACAAGGGGCTCACGGACCCGGAGGCGCGCGTCCGTCGGCGGTACGTCGATCTGATCGTCAACCCTTCGAGCCGGCAGATGGTGCTGGACCGGGCGACGGTCATTCGTAGCCTGCGCGAGACGCTGCACAAGCGTGGATTCGTTGAGGTGGAGACGCCGACTCTCCAGGTGGTTCACGGGGGCGCCGCTGCTCGGCCGTTCAGCACTCATGTCAACGCTCTCGACCTCGATGTCACGCTGCGCATCGCTCTGGAGTTATATCTGAAACGAGCGGTGGTAGGGGGGATCGACCGGGTTTTCGAGATCGGGAAGAATTTCCGGAACGAGGGTATCGACGCGACGCATTTCCCGGAGTTCTCGATGCTGGAGGCGTACGAGGCGTACGGCGACTACGACACCATGGCCGAGCTGGTCCGCGGCCTGGTCCTGGATGCCGCCGCGGCAGTCGGGCGCACTGTGGTTCCGGACGGCCGCGGTGGGGAGATCGATCTCTCGGCGTCCTGGCGGGAAGCCACGGTGCATGAACTGGTCAGTGAGGCGCTGGGAGAGCCCGTCGACGCGGGAACCGACCTGGGACGGCTGACCAAGTTCGCACAGGCCCGCAACGTCGCCCTGCAGCCGCAGTGGGACGCCGGTGAGGTGCTGCTGGAGATCTACGAGCAGTTGGTGGAGGACACCCTGATCGCCCCGACGTTCGTGCGGGACTATCCGGCCAGCGTGCGGCCTCTGGCGCGACCGCACCGGGATGACCCTCGGCTGGCGGAGGCCTGGGACCTAGTGGTGAACGGGATAGAGCTGGCACCGGCCTACAGCGAGCTCGTCGATCCGATCGAGCAGCGTCGGCGTCTGGTGGAGCAGTCCTTGCGCGCGGCCGGCGGGGACCTGGAGGCGATGCAGCTCGACGAGGACTTCCTGCAGGCCCTTGAGTACGGCATGCCGCCCAGCGGAGGCCTCGGCCTCGGTGTTGATCGACTTGTGATGCTGCTGTCGGGCGCGACCGTGCGTGAGACGATTCTCTTCCCGCTGGTACGTCCGGAAGGGTAACCAGTTCGACCCGCGCGGGGGCGCAGTCATCACGAACTCGCCCACTGCTGACGCTCGGTCAGCCGCGGGCCGGCTCAGCCATATCCCGGCGGCAGGCTTCCGCGAGGGCGGGTAGATGGTCTTGGTTGTCCAGGATCTGGCGAAGGTGGGTCATACGTTCGGTGCCGGCGGTTTCCAGCATGGTTTCGCCGTAGTAGGAGTCGATCCAGAAACGGGCCATGGAGCCGATGTGCTCGCGCAGGTCCGGGAGTTTCTGCGGTGGGCAGCGTTCCGAGGTGTTGATGACGAAGAGGCGCCGGCGGGCGCCGCCCCCGAAGGACCCGTGCTTGATGCAGTGGCTGAAGACCACCAGGTCGCCCGGGGTGCTCTCGAGTGCGTGGGCCGGGAGGTCGGACTGGGGGAGGTTCCACTGGGTTTGCGACTGGTGGATGTGGTCGTGGAGATCGTCGGCATAGCGGTCGCCGAAGCGATGGCTACCGGGCAGCACGCGAAGGCATCCGCTGTCGGCGGTAACGGGGTCGAGGTAGAACGCGAGCTTCAGCGCTTGCAGCTTCCCGGCGAACGGGTTGGAGTGGTACGGGGTGTCGCCGACGTACAGATTTCCGTCGGAGGTCGAGTAGTTGAAGTCCGGCCCGAGGATCCCACCGGCAATGCCCAGCACCCGAGGGTCGTCCAGCAACGCGCTCAGCCGTTCGTGGCGGTCGATGAACGGGACTAGGCACGAACGCTGCTGCTGATCGTGTGGTTGTCCGCTGTGCCCGCCGCCGCGCTGGGCCCAGACCTCCTCGAACGCAATGGTGATCTCGTCGATGACGTCGGACATCAGCCCTTTGAAGTGCAGGAAGCCGAACGTTTCGAAGAACCTGATCTGTGCCTGGCTCAGGTGCATGACGATGCCTCTCGAAGTGACGGGATCGGTGGTGGCTGGCCGGGGTGACTAGAGCTGGCCAGGCGTCGAGGCGGTCGACGGCGGCCTGGAGGGTGGCCAGCTGCTTGCAGAAAGCGAAGCGCCGGTACCGGGTTTCACCCGGTCCGGAGAAGAAGTAGGACTCGGGAACCGCTGCGACTCCGGCGTCGGCGAGGAGCCGGTGGGCGAAGTTGTCGTCGTTCGCCGGGACCAGCGCGCGGTAGTTGGCCAGGACGAAGTACCCGCCGCGCGGGGTGACCAGGGTGAAGCCGGCACGGGTGAGCCCACCGCACAGCAGGTCGCGGCGGGCCCGGTAGTCGTCGCGGAGCTGGTCGCCGTAGGCCGGGCCGAACGCCAGCCCTGTTGCCGCTGCCGGCTGCAGCGGTGCTGCCGCCCGGCAGGTGAGCAGATCGTGCACGCGTTTGATCGTGATGGTCAGATCGGGTGGGGCGATGGCCCATCCGACCCGCCAGCCGGTCAGGGAGTAGGTCTTCCTGATTCCGCTGACCGTGATGGTGCGGCGGCGTGATCCTGAGTCGAGGGCCGGGTGGATCATCGGTGCGTCGAGAGAGAGGTGGTCGTACAGCTCGTCACTCAGCATGATCGCGTCGTGCCGCTCGGCCAGGCGGCCGATGGCCGCAGCTTGCTCGGCTGCGAGGAGCGAGCCGGAAGAGTTGTGGGGAAAGTTGAGAACGATCATCGCGGTGTGTGGTCCGCAGGCCGCCACGACGGCGTCGATGTGGCTGTCCGGACCGCCCCGCTGATGTCCACCGGCGCCGGAAAGTCGGGAAAGTCCTGGGCGAGATTCACGCCGCCGACGCTCGCGCGCAGAGCGCTCGTCTGGCGGATCTGCGAGTCCCGCAGGTGGTTGGTGCGGGCGCTGGCCTTCATGAGTGAACCGTGTGACCCCGGTGTCCGGGCTCGCGCACTGTCGCGGCGAAGGCAGCGAGGTTCCGCGCCGACACGTTGACGTGCTGGCTGATCGTCAGCGCATCGCGCAGGCGCCGCTGGAGCGGGTGATCGTTGAAGATCACCGCCGATCCGCCGGCCCGGTAGCAGGCCACGGTCGCGTCCACCGAGACCTGGGCCGCGTGGGCACCGGCGGCGGCCATCCGGTGCGCCGTCTCGTCGTTGATCGGCACGCCGCCGGCGTCGACCTGGTCCCAGACGTTTCGCGCACAGTCTTTGAGCGCGCACTGCGCGGCTTCCACCGTCAGACGGGCTGCACCGAGCTCGGGCGCGTCTGGTCGCGGGCCGGCCTCGTGGATCGTGGCCAGGGCAACCCCGAGGCCCACCGCGCCCATGTGCAGAGCGAACGAGGGCCGGAACGGAAGCTGGCTGTGCAGGGTTGCGTCCTGGCACGGATTGGCGTCCAGTTCGTAGGTGTCGCTCATCGGGACCTGCACGCGAGAGGCGCGAAGCCCGTGGCTTGCGGTGGCTCGCAGACCGAGCACCTGCCAGGTGCCGTCCACCACGACGCAGTCCCGGTCAAGCAGCACACCGATGGGGTGGGTGGCGTCGGTGGAGCCGAGGTCGCAATGCACGAGGATCCAGCGCGCATGGGAGATCCCGGAGGCGAAGCGCCACTCTCCCGAAACTTCGAGCGCGCCGCCGACCGGACGCGCGCAGCCGGTCCCGGCTGAGCTGGCGGCCATGATCACGTCAGGCCCGGTCGTGAACAGCTGCTGGTAGCGAAGTTCCGCGAGCCTGGAGGCGATGATCTGCGCCTGGGCCCACGCCATGATCGTCCAGGCCGTGGAGGCGTCTGCCGCGGCCAGGTCCGTCAGTCGCTGCAGCATTGCCGGCAGGGGACAGGTGGCGACTGCGGGCGGGGTCGGGGCGGCCATCCGCAGGTACCCCTCCTGGGCCAGGTGGTCGACCAAGGGCTGCGGCAGGCTCCCGGATTGTTCGGCCTCGTCGGCCAGGGCTCGCACCTGATCGAGAAGCGATCCTGTCTCCGTGGTGCTCATGCTGGGTTGCCAGGGTGAAGAGAGACGGCCAGGAGGGCAGTGACGTGGGCCTGGGTGGCGTCGAGGACCTGGACGTCGTCAGAGCGCCAGTCGGCCATCGCTTCCCCGAGTTCGGTGCAGGCGAGGATCAGGGTGTCCGCGCCGGCGTCGACCAGGTGGTCGGCGATATCGGTCAGGGTGCGCCGCGAGAGGGGGCTGAGCCGGCCGCGACAGAGCTCCTCGTAGATGACGTGGTCGAGGAGCTTCTGGTCCGGGTCGGCGGGGACGATGGTGGGGATGCCGGCGCGGTCGAGGGCAGTGGGGTAGATCGTGGACTCGATGGTGGAGAGGGTCCCGAGCAGGCCCGCGCAGCGGGACCGGCGGGTGCGGGCTTCGATCGTGGTCGCCTCGACAATGTCGATCAGCGGGAGTGCTGTTGCTGATCGCACTGCAGCACCGACCCGGTGCATGGTGTTGCAGGCGATGGCGAGGACGTCGGCGCCGGCCGCTTCCAACCGCCGCGCTCCCTCGGCCAGTAACTGCCCGGCGTCGTCCCAGCGCTGCTCCAGCTGGACTCGCTCGACGTTTGCGTAATCGCCGGACCACAACAGTATTCGGGCGGAGTGCGCTCCTCCCAGGTGCTGCTGGGCGCCGTGGTTGAGGGCTTTGTAGTACGTGATCGTTGACGGCCAGCTCATCCCGCCGAGCAGGCCGATCACCTGAGGCTCGCTCGTCATGGCGTCACCTCGCCGCCGGTGGCGGTCAGGGCACCGCGCAGGCGGGCGAAGGGTTCCGGCTCGATCGAGGTGAAGCAGGAATCGTCCCCGCAAGGCATGGCGTGACGGCGGAACTGGTCGCGCAGATCCTCCACCAGGATGGAGCGCCGGCCGTGCAGCTGACCGGATCGCAGATCGAAGACGGTCTCGTCCGGGCCAACCGCGCTCGTGTAGGCGCGGGCCGAGATGTTAACCCGGACCAGGGGCTCGGTTCCCACGCCGGGTGGGTCGATGAACGGGGCCGCGGTGAGCACGACCTGGATCCGGTCCATGCCGTCCGCGGTGGTTGCTCGCAACGAAACTCGTTCGGGCGTCTCGGCATCCATGCTCACGGTGCATCCCTTCCATTCGAGTTCGGTTCGCCAGGCGTGCAGGACGCGAGCAGCTGCCGCAAGAGCGAGGTGATCGGTCACCGGGGAGACGTCGATGCACTTCTTGATCTTTGCCGGGACACCTGCGGCCAGGACGCGGTCGGGGATGTCGGTGGTCACGACAGCTCCCGCGGCGACCTGCGAGTCGTCACCGATCGACACGCCGGGCAGAAGGGTGACCCGGAAGCCGAGCCAGACGTTGCGTCCGATCCGGACGGGGGCGTAGCTGGGGTCGGTGCCGGTGAGGGGGCCGTGCCCGAAGTGGTAGCCGTGGGTCCAGATGCCCAGGTAGGAGCCGGTGCCCACGTCGTCGCCGATTTCGATGGGCAGGTTGGCGTTGAGGATGGCGAACTGGCCGATGGTGACCCGGTCACCGATCCGCACGTGGGCGGTGGAGGTGGTGGTGCCGCCGAAGCCGACCGCTGCCTGTTCACCGAAGTACAGCAGCGCGCCGGCGGTGAAGCTGCGGCAGACGATCTGGCACCCGGTGCAGATCCGGGCTGCGGGACCGGTCTCGAAGTGCTCGGCCACCAGGACCCGGACACCGGCGCCGATTTCTGACCCGGCGCCGAGGCGCATAGTGGCGGCCCGTAGGTCGCTGCCGGGCCCGATCCGAGCGCCGTCACCGATGTCGACGCTGTCGCCGACGATCGTCACGCCGTCCTCAAGTCTGACGTCGTTGCCGATGCTGAGGGCGCCGGCGGCGATGCGCACGCCGGCTCCGACGTGGCAGGAGTTAGGGAGGGTCGCGTGGTCCCTGGTCGTGGCGAGGTCAGTGGTCATAGCCAACCCTCCGGGAGGTCGAGAAGAACTTGCTGTCGCGCGTAGTGGTCGAGTTCGGGATCGCTGCCGATGCCGCCGGCGGCTGCCCGGGCCAGCACGCTGTTGCTGGGGGTGGCCAGGGCGTGCAAGTAGGGCCAGGGGTCGGCGAACTCGGTCTGGAACTTGGGATCGGGCCAGACGAGACGGCCGGTGGCCAGGAGTGGGTTGAGGCGCAGTGCGGTGCCGGCCGGGGGCAGCGTCATCCGCACTGGCTGAGGGGGAGGTGGACCGGTCGCGAACGCCAGGGCCGGCGATCGCTGCAACCGTGCCGGGGAGGCGGGGTCGGCCGGGGTGTCCAGGAGCACGGACTGGGTGAGGTCGTCGTCGTCGTAGGCGGCGCTGTGCTCGATCAGGGCCAGGTACGCGTCGGCCGTCAGTGGTGTGCCTGCCGAGAGGTTCGGGTGCTCGGCGTTGTGGACGTGGCCGAGCAGGATCCGATGGTCCCGGCTCAGGCGGCGCATCTCGGCGATGACGTGCGGTTTGTCGGTGAAGTAGTGCAGCGAGTCCTGCGTGAAGGTGAGGTCAGCGGCCTGGTCCGCCAGGGGAAATGGCGCCTCGGCGTCGAAGCAGACCAGCCAGGCGTGCGGTGCCACGAATCGCCGGGCGATCCACAGGTGGGAGAACACCAAGTCGGCGCCGATCGCGGCGGTGGCTGGGTCGCACTGCTGCCACCGGTGCAGGTACTGACCGGTGCCGCAGGCCAGGTCGAGCAGTCGTGCTCCCTGCGGGGCCCACATCTCCAGCAGCGCGAGGCCGCTGAGGAAGCTGGGCTGGCACCAGCGGTGCTGCATGTACCAGCTCAGACCGCCGTAGCCCAGCATGTTCATCGCTTCGACCGCGCAGGAGGCGACGCTGGCAGCGCGCACGGCCGCGTCGTGCGGTAGCGGTGGGATGCTTGCGTCCTTGCGATCACGCAACAGGATCGCCAGCGCCTCGCAGGGTTGTCCATCGCTGAGGGCGGTGACCGCCGCGCGGCGGAGGGCGTCGCGGTTGCGGCGTAGGTAGGGGATGCCCTCGACGCAGGGCCACAGGCTCTGGCCGTCGCTGAGCAGGCCGGGGCCGGCAGACGTCAGAGGTCTGCCGTTCTCTGGGCTGCGCAGGATGGCCAGGAAGTCGGCCGGCAGGTCGGGGGGCCTCATGATCTGACCTCCAGGAGCGCGAACGGGAGGATCAGACCGGCGTCGTTGCGGAAGGAAGGTCGGCCGTCGATCTCGACCCGGCGAGTCCCGAGGGGATCGCCGGATCGATCCGCCCAATTCGGCGGGGGCTCGTAGTCGTGGAAGGTGAAGGTGAAACCGCGGGAGCGCAGAAGGTCGGACACGCTGGTGCGGGAGTGAAGATTCCAGCCGGGGAGCCAGTCGCCGCCTTGTCCACCGTCCCGGATGCGGACCAGGACATCGGCGTCCGTGTGGTTGAACGAACCGAAGATCAGGGCCCGGCCACCAGCCTCGACCACCGACATGACGTTGTCGAGAATCGCTGCCAGGTCATCAAAATGGCTGTGCAGCGTCAGCATCGTCACCAGCGGGAACGACCGGTCGGGTAGGGATTCGCGCTGGCGGATGTCGCCGACCAGGAAGGTGGCGGCCGGGACGTTCCGGACGGCGTCCTCGACCAGTTCGGGCAGGACGTCGATGCCGGTGCACGAGATCTGTGGGTGGTGTTCCAGGAGGTAGTGCACGAAGGACCCGTTCGCGCAGCCAATGTCCAGGACCCTGGCCGACGGTGTTCCCAGCAGGGCCTGGGCCCGGCTCGCGACAAACCCGAAGTACGGGCGGTGACTGGTCGTGGGGTTCCGGTTCAGGTAGCGGCGGTCCAGGGACCGGGTGCTTTCGGCAGACCATCCCGGTGGGGTCGCGTTCTCCGGCGCCGGGCGCCCTCCGCCGGTGGGGGCCGATGGGGGCGGGGTCTCAGGCATGCGTCAGCCCGTGGGTGGTCAGCCATCCGGGGGTGCCGGCCCGCCAGTAGTGAACGTGCGGGGGCCAGGCGACATCGGACAAGCCCCCGTAGTTGTCCAGGACCACCAGCGGCTCCGGGCGCGGGAGGGTCAGCAGGCGCAGAACCTGCGGATCGCGGAACTCGGGATGGTCGGTCACGACGACGACCGCGCCCGCCTGGGCGGTGGCCTCGGCCAGGTCGGCGGGGGCGCCCGAGCCGCAGATGCGCAGGATCTCCGCCGGGGTGTAGAGCGGGTCGTGCACGGAGTGCTCGACCTCCAGCTCACGCAACCGGCGAGCCATGTCGATGGTCGGGCTGAGGGTCGCGACCTTGGCGTTGGTCTTGTAGGCGAGCCCGAGGATCAGCACCGGGCCCGTGCCGGCAACAGAATCGATGACCCGTTGCCGCATCGCGTCGTCGGTGACAATCGCCTCCGTGATCAGGGTGAGCATCTCCGGCCGCTGGCTGCCTTGCAGGAGGTAGCGACCGGCGAGGGGAATGCAGTATCCGCCGGTGCCGAAGCTCGGGTGGAACTGCTGCATGTTCCACTTCGTTCCGGCCAGCCGCAAGACGTCGACCATGTCGGCTTCGGGGTAGGCCAGGCTCAGCTGGTTGGCGAGCGTGATTTCTATGTGTCGGTAGGCATTTTCGACGCACTTCGTCAGCTCGGCCTCCACGTGGGTACGGGCCTCGTGGAGGGTGTCGCTCATCAGGGAGAGGAACGTGCGGGCCCGGACGCAGGAGCGGGGGCCGATCCCGCCGAACACCCGATCGATAGTGCGTAGCCCGTCTGCAGCCATGGTGAGCCAGTCGCGGCGTGGTGCCAGGGCGATCAGGATGTCGTCGTCGGGGACCAGACCGGCGCTGGTGACAATCGGCAGCAGCAACTGGCTGGTGGTGCCCGGCGCGAGGGTCGACTCCACGATCACCAGGACACCCCGCGGCGCGCGGCCGTCCCTGACGGCCGTGACGATGCGCCCGAACACGTCGGTAATCGCGTCGTGGCAGGGCTGGTCGTGGCGTTCGGTCGGGACAGCGATGAAGTGCACGGTGACATCCGGCTGGAGGATCCGGGTGTCGTCGGTACTGGCCTCCGATCGGGGGTCGTGTTCGCTCACGAGGGCGGCCGCAGCCAGAGCCTGGCTGGCGTCGATGTCGAACCCGACCGTGGTGACCTTCTCCTGGAGAAGGGCGGCGAAGGTGGATCGGCCGATGTACCCGAGCCCCCATACGCCCGCCCGGCACGCTCCGGAGGTCAGCAGGTTCTGGATGTCCCGCTCAAGGGGTTGGACGCTGAAGTAGTTCACTAATTGCCGCCTTGCAGCTGTGGATTGCCAAAGGGATGTCCTGCGTTCCACTGATGTGGATCGCACATCACGACGAGTTGGCGAACGTGCCGGAACGGTTCCGCCAGAGCGGTCCCGACTTCAAGTCCACGGGCCCGGGCGACGAGTTCGACGGCGTCAAGATCGGGTGGGCGAACGCTGAGGTCGGCCGCACCGTACGCGGCCAAGGCGCGAAGCTTGCGTTCCAGATGCGCCTGGCTGATCTCGACGTAGGTGGTCGGTGAGAACGCCGTGTAGGCCGGCGTCCGGTAGTCGCTGGGGGCGAACTGCAGCAGCGTCCGGTGTGGATGCCGGCGTGATGACGCGATCGCCGCTCGGGCGACCCGCACGTGGTCGGCGTGCGAGTCCGCCTCCGTGTGGGTCACGATCGCGCTGGGGTCCCAGCGATCGACCAGGGCATCGACCAGAGCAACCAGCTGCGAATCGGGGATCTCCTCGACCTGGTCGTGATCGCCGCGCTCGATCCACTCCAGGTGGTGCCCGAGCACAGCGGCGGCGTCCGCCGCGGCCCGGCGCCGCCTGGCGCGGCGCGCGTGTGAGGTCTCGGAGGTTGTGAAGCAGGCGACGACGATCCGGATGCCCTGGTCGTGCAACGCGGCGATGGTGCCGCCCGCAGCCAGTTCGGCATCGTCCGGGTGGGCGGCCAGGACGAGAACGCTCACGTTGACCCCATCCGGACCGAGGTCAGCAGCGCCGACAGTTGACCCAGGAAGTCACCCAGATCGGAGGTCTCGAACTGGTCGGGCCGGCTGAGTGTCTCCTCCAGGCCTCGGCACCGGTCGGCGAAGATCGGGGCCCGGACACCGGTCAGGCTGGCTTCGGTGAGGTCGACCTTGACCAAGGTCGACTGGTACAGGTTCGCGCGGTCCAAGCGGGCCTCGCGCAGGCTGGACTGGTTGAACCGGCTGTAGGCGGCGTTGACGTTCAGGAGGCTCGCACCGGTGAGATCCGCTGCGATGTACGCCTGGACAAGAACCGCGCCGTCAAGGACGGCGCCGTTCATCCGCATCCCTTCGGGGGGATCGCCGGTGAGCATGGCCCGGTACAAGTTGGCGTTGACGAAGGACGCTCCCGTGAAGTTGACATCTCGGGCGCTCAGGCAGCGCCCGGTCAGTAGGGCGGCGTTCACCCCGGCCAGATCGGATTCGACGAGGTGGAGATTCTCGGCCCGGGCCGCGACCAGGGACGCCTTGCGCAACGCGCAGGAGATCACGCTCGCCCCGTTCAGGAAGGCTCCGTCCAGGTTCACTCTCGGTAGCGAACAGCGCAGGAGCCGTGCGTTCGACAGGTCCGCGCGCTGAAGGTCCGCGTCCTCGCTGCAGACATCGATCAGATCGGCGCCGGCTGCCGACAGCCCGATCGCGCTCCAGCCGGCGGCGCGGATGCTGCTCAGGCTCAGATGGGCCAGCGACGCATCATCCAGAATGAGACCGTCGGCGCTGGTCAGCCTCTGCAGGGAGCAATCGGCTCCCTGGGCACCGGCCAGTGACGCCCCCGCCAGGCAGGATTTCGTCACGGTCAGTTGATCGACGAGCGTGGCGCTCAGGTCGGCATCGATGAGCAGACACTCGTTCACGACGGCGCCCTGGAGGTTGGCTCTCCTCAGGCTCGCGCCCGCCAGGTCGCACTGGTAAAACGTCGCCCCGCTGAAGTGGGAGTGCTCAAGGTTCGCGCCCCGTAGTTTGCAGCCGTGGAAGAGGGTGCCGGTCGCATCACGCAGGTCGCTGAGGTCGGCGTTCTCCAAGTTGCAGGTCTGCAGTGCGAGGGCATGGACGTAGGCACCCTTGAGCCGTGCGTGGGAGAGGTTCGTCCGCTCCATCCCCGGGCAGATCATCGTCACTTCGCTGAGATCGGCCCGGTGGAGGTTGGCGCTGTGAAGGGTGGTCCGGTTCAGGGTGGCTCGCCGAAGGTCGACCTCTCGCAGGTCGAAGCCCGTCAGGTCAGCCTCGGTCAGGTCGAGCCCGCGACCCGACTCGTGGATCGCGGCCGTCGTGGCGGCCGTCAGGGCTGATAGCGCGCAGGCCCTGTCCGGTTGGCTGGCGTGCCCCACCGCCTCGACGAGCGCGAAATGCTCCCTATTCGCCACGGTGATCTCCGATCGTTGCTGGGCCGTTGGTGATCTCGTCGAGCAGGGAACGCATCCGCCGCCCGCAGGCGGCCGCCCCGGCCGGTGTTGTGCGCTGGCCGTGTTCGAGTACCAAGGCCCGGGGCCAGCAGGTCTTCAGGACGGTGCGGGTGGTCGCGGTGAGATCGAGGTACCCATCGCCCGGTTGCTGGCAGCTGCTGGCCATCTCGTGCCCGTGCTCGGCGTAGCGGGCCGAGGTGGTGTTGTAGACGTGCAGGCTCTGGATCCGGGGGCCCAAGGCGATCGCGTAGGCCACGGGGTCGCTCACCGGTGCCATCAGGTGCGCATGGCCGACGTCGAGGCAGAATCCCAGACGCGGATGCACGTCCAGCACCGCGGCGTAGTGCTCGGGCAACTGCAGCAACGGGTGAGTCGACATATTCTCGATCAGGATCGGCACCCCGTAGCGCTCGACCAAGTCCTCGAGGTGAGCCAGGAATGGCGGGCCGAAAGTGTCGAGAGCGGCCTGGTCGTAGGGTCCGTACGGTGTGGGGTAGTGCACCACTACGTGCACCGCGCCGATGAGCGCAGCATGCTGCGCCGTCTCGGCAACCAGCCGGCGAGCCTCAGCCGCTTCGTCCGCGTCCGGGCCGGTCGGGCAGTATCGGCGCAGCGGCTGCGCCCGGTCGTAGGGCGTGGGTGTGTGCAGGGCCACCGCGATGCCGTGGTCGCGGGCCAGATCGTGCACGGCGGACACGCCCAAGGAGGTGAGGTTGTAGATCTCGATGAGATCGGGCCCGTACCCCAGGAGTTCTTCGATCCGTGGTGACCCGTTCAGGGCCGATGTGGACACGCCGAACAATGTGGTGGGCACGTCAGGAGGCATTGCTCACCGCCGCCTGGTGCAACTCGTAGGCACGGGCGCGGTCCATCTTCCCAGTGCGTCCCAGGGGAATCTCGTCGATGAGAGTGATCACGTCGGGGACCTCGTGCCTGGGCATTCGCGTCTTCGCCCAGGTTCGGATCTGCGACGGTGTCGCCGTCGAAGCGGCGGCCGGGCGGAACAGAACCCCGATGCGCTCGCCCCGCATGGCGTCGGGGATTCCGAAGGCGCAGACGCCCCGGCAATCGGGATGCTGCGAGAGGACGTCCTCGATCGCCAGCGGTGAGATCTTGTGGCCACCGCGCAAGATCAGGAACCTGGATCGCCCGACCAGCTCGACAGCGCCGGAGCCGGTGAACCGCGCCAGATCGCCGGTGCGGAACCAGTCACCCGACATGGCCTCCGACGTTGCGTCGGGATCATCGAGATACCCGGTCATCAGGAACGGCGTCTGGATCCAGAGTTCACCCACATCGCCATCCGGCTGATCGGTGCCCTCAGCGTTGACGACACGCACCTGAACTCCGGGCGATGGACGGCCGATCGTCCCGGCCCCTGCTTCGTAGGCGTCGGGCGTCAAAATAAGGTCTGACGTTGACGTTTCGCTCAGCCCGAAGACATCGGCCAGTTGTGTCCGGGGAAATGTGGCGAGCACACGCCGGCCAAGACCGGCCGCGAGGGGTTCGCCGCCGGCGATCCAGAGGCCGGGGGACGAGCATCCCACCACCGCTGCGGGATCCAGACCCGGAGGCGGATCGTCGACGGCGGCGAGAAGGAGACGCAGCATCGTCGGGACGACCGCTATCCGATCCACGCGCTGGTTCAGTAGCCGGGACAGCACATCAGCCGCATCGAACCGTGGCACTAGGTCGACGGTCGCTCCGGACAGGAGCGTGACCAGAGTCGTCCATTGACCGAACGTGAAATTCGGCTGCAGCACCTGCAGGGTCCGGGTTCCCGGGCCGAATGGAAGGACCTCGCAGATCGCACGCAGCTTCGCGGCGAACGCGCTATGACTCAGCACCACCCCCTTCGGCTGCCCCGTCGAACCAGAGGTGAAAGCCACCAGCGCCTGGTGAGCATCGAGTTCGGCCGGCGGAGGTGCTGTCACCTGATCAACACAGTGAATCCAGGGCGCGTTTTCGACCGTGTCGGCGAGCCAGTCATGAGGGACGGCGGCAACTGGCGAGAGAAGATGCCGGGCACCCGTGCGTTGGAGGGTCTCACTCAGCACCCGGGCCGGAGTGTCCCTGTGAACCGGCACCACTACGCCTCCCACGCGCCACACGGCCAACTGCGCGACAACGTCGCTCCACCGATTGTCAACCGGGACCACAATCGGGAGACCGGAGTGTCGACCACATTCCCTGAGCGACTGGGAAATCTCCCCCGACATCGCCGCAAGGTCGCGGAATGTGACGGTCCGGTGCTCATCAATCACGGCGGCGGAATCGCCGTATTCCGTGCATGCCGCAAGGAGTTGTTCATCAAGCCGGAGCGAGAGCGACTCTCCCGCGCCCAGCCGAGAGTTAATTACGCCCTTCATGGGAGCACCAAACTCAATGCCTCCGAGAGAGCGGCCCTACCGCATCGCCAGCAGAGCGCCGACTGCGCGAACGCCGTCCCATCGATACGAACGTGGATTTCCATAGCGTGCCGTCCTCTGCTCAGGCGGGCTTGACCGGGGTCGCGCAGCAGATGGACCACCCGCGCCGCCGCGACATCTGCCTCGATCTCTTCCAGCGCCAGCACATACATGTACCGGGGTCTTCTCCAACCAGCGCCAGAGACGACCGCCAAGCGGTCCAGCGCCTCCTCGGCCGGAAACTCTCCGGCAGCTCCACCCGACATTGCCCAACAGGCCTGCCACGCGGCGCTCCATGAACTGAGGGGTCGCCGCACGCGGCTCCCCCTCAGGCCCGTTCAGCAGTTGGGTTGCCAAAACCGATAACCACCAGTTCGACGACATCGGCACAAGCCCGCACGCATGCGACAGCACGGTCTGCGCCACCGTCGTGCGCGAACGCGGGCAACCGACCAGGAACGCGCGCACCGGACC
>JBOFLG010000089.1:0-5652 GCA_051657745.1 Dermatophilaceae bacterium
TGGTAGATCGTCAGCAGGTCGGCCTCGGCGATCGCGTTCTCGGTCTCCCTCCGCACCGCTCGAAAGGCCGGGTCGAGGCCGTCGAGCACCATCTCGGCGGAGGTGACCCGGTCGTGGAGGTTGTCATGCCGGAACCGCAGCTGGGTAATGGAGTCGCCGGACTCGCGCTCGCGCCAGAAGTACACCGGTTCGGCGTGCACATCGACGGTGACCGCCTCGCAGTGCGCCTTCAGCGTGACCGGGTAGTCCTCGTATCGGATCGCCGGGAAGCAGTAGCCCTGGTCGTCCCAGAACGTGCGCCGGTACACCTTGTTCCACACCATCCGGTCGCGGGCCAGGACCGGGAGCTCGGTGATGTGCGTGGCAACCCGGGTGGTGGCGAACGCGACCCGGTGGGTCCAGGACTGCCGCGCGCCCGAGGAGTTGTTGAACCGCTGGGCGTTGCCGGCCGCGAACGATGAGCCTGATCGGTCCAGCGAATCCACCAGGCGGGTGAAGCCGGTCCGGGTCACCAGATCGTCGCTGTCGACGAACGTGAGGTACTCGCCGGATGCCGCCGCGACACCGGTGTTGCGAGCCGGCCCGAGGCCCTGGTTCTCCTGGCCGAGCACCCGAAACCGTGGGTCCGCTGCGGCGAACTCGTCGGCCACGTCCCGGCTGCCGTCGAGCGACCCGTCATCGACGCAGATCACTTCGATGTCGGTGAACGCCTGGTCGCGGACCGACTCCAGACATGCCCGGATGTAGTCCTCGACGCCGTAGAAGGGGACGACGACGCTGAGCCGTGGTGCGGCGGTCACCCGAACGTCCTCACACCAGGTCCCAGGACATCGGGGTGCCGCGAGTCGCGCTGCGCGAGAACGGCTTACCCACCAGGGAGTCGAAGGCGTCGGGTGGTAGACCCCCCGCGGGCCGGATCGAGCGCACGGTGTCGGCGGTCACGAGATCGCCGGCGCGCACGTCGGCGGTGACCCACAGTGAGCGCCGGAACCGGAGCCCCTCGGCCTCGGCGTCCCGGGCGCCGATGCGGGGGCGGCCGAGCGCTTGCCACGCGGTGTGGGTCTCACGTACCAGCGCTGCCAACTCGGCTGGTTCGAGCGAGAACGCGGAGTCGACGCCGCCACCCTCGCGCGACATCGTGACGTGCTTCTCGACGAGCACCGACCCGAACGCCACCGACGCCACCGCCGCGCCGATCCCGAGGGTGTGGTCGGACAGACCCACCGGCACCCCGAATGCCTCGCGCATCACCGGGATGCCGCGCAGGTTTGACGCCGCCGGGTCGGCCGGGTACGACACGGTGCACGAGAGCACCACGATCTGGTCGTTGCCGGTGCTACGCGCGGCGTCGACGGCTGCGGCGATCTCGCCCACCGAGGCCATCCCGGTGGAGATGATGATCGGCTTTCCGGTGCTCGCGGCGAGCCGGACCAGCGGGAGGTCGACGATCTCGGAGGAGGCGATCTTGTATGCCGGTACGTCCAGGCCCTCGAGGAAGTCGACCGCGGTGGGGTCGAACGGACTGGAGAACGCGAGGATGCCGAGCTCCTGGGCGAGGGCGAAAATCGGCTCGTGCCACTCCCAGGGCGTGTGCGCCTCCTGGTAGAGATCGTAGAGCCGCCGGGAGCCCCACAGTTCGTGCTCCTGCGACAGCCGGAACGCGGGGCCGTCGTGGTCGATGGTGATGGTGTCGGCGGTGTAGGTCTGCAGTTTGACCGCATGGGCGCCGGCGTCGGCCGCCATCCGGACGATGTCGAGGGCCCGGTCGAGTGAGCCGTCGTGGTTGCCCGACATCTCGGCGATGATGAACGGTGGGTGGTCCGGGCCGACATGATGCGGGCCGATCGTCACCGCGGGAACGGGCGCGGGCTCGATGGGCGCTGAGGTCACGACGCGGGATCTCCTGGTGCGGTGGGGCCGGCCGGGGGACCGGAGGGCTGGGGGGGACGCTCGGCACGGACCCGGATGACGGTCGTCGGTCGTCCGCCCACGTCGCGGACCTCGGTGCCCACCTCGTCGAACCCGTTGCGGCGGTTGAATCGGCGCACCGCCTCGTTCGCCTCGAGGACCTCGCCTTCGAGCACCGCGAGGCCCAGGTCGTTGAACGCGTACCGCGTGGCCTGCCGCTGCACCTCGATCCAGGCCGGCAGCAACTCGCCGCGTTCGGCCAGGCCCGCGTTGTCGAGGTAGTAGCCCCACCAACTGGTGCCGGCGGCGCGGTCGAGGTCGAAGTAGGTCACTACCCCCGACGGGATGCCGTGGCGCTCGTAGATCGTGACCAGGGTCCGGTCGTTGGTGGACAGTCGCGCCCACCAGGTGGCGTGCTCGTCGGCGGAGATGACGTGCTGGGTCAATGACATCGCTCGGACGTCAGGATGGTTGCGCCACCGAAGCACGTTGTCGCGGTCGGCGTCGGTGGCCGGGCGAAGCACGACGGCGATCTCCTCACGGTGCAGGAATGGTGAGCTCGGCCCGCACCCCCAGGCGTACCGGAGACACCACTCTTGCACACATCGCGGCCCGTCCCCGAGTCGACCTCGTCGTCCGGCCGGGACTCGTTCGGGCCCCCCGGTTGGCGTCCCGAGCTGGCACCGTCCACCGGTGTCCTGGTTCGGACTACGATTCACTACTCTCATACTCCGAACCCCCGACGTGTGGTCAGGTCTGCACCGACCGGCCCGGGCACTGCTCCGGCCGACGACACGTGCCACCCTGAACTGAAAGTGTGGATGCATGGCCGCCCTGCCGCGCGACGAGATCCGTTCGATGATGGCCGAGGTGCTGTCGACTCAGGGCAAGGCGATGCCCACCGATGACGGAACCGATCTGGAGAGCATCGGGTTCCGTTCCCTGGACTTCTCCGAACTCGCGCTGCGGGTGGAGGACGAGATCGGCGCGGAACTCAACTTCGACGCCCCCGAGTTGCGGCAGATCCGCACTGTCGCCGACGTTCTCGACTTCCTCGACCAGCTGCAGCAGGCGTGATCACGGCGGGTCCGGTCACCGCGGGGGCAGACAACCGGCTGTACGTCCGCGGGTCGTGGCACCGCTGGTCCGGGTTGGCGGCCCTGGACCTGACCGGCCCCAGCGCCGTCGCGGTCAGCGACAACCTGGATGCCGCACGGGTGGTCTGGGCTGCGGCCACGACCGGCGCCGAAGTGCTCCTCGCCTCGCGCGCCCGGCTCACGGCCGAGCTGCGCACCGACCTTCGCCAGGCCGGTCTCGCGGTGGTCGACGGGGCCAGCGTCGAGCCGGCCACCGCGCCGCGCGCCGCCTCATCCGGCCGGGTCTGGCTGCTCACCAGCGGCAGCACCGGGCGGCCCAAGCAGGTGGCCCACACCCTGGCCTCGCTCACCACGGTCGGCGGCGACCAGCCCCCGCGCACCTGGCTCTGCCCCTACGCACATGGCGCGTACGCCTGGTGGCAGGTGGTCACCCTCGGGGTGGGCCTGCCCGGCCAAGACATCTGCTTCGTTGAGCCCGACGAACTCGACACCTGGCCCACGGCGGCGCTCGACGCCGGCGTCACCGCGGCATCCGGCACCCCGACCTTCTGGCGGCAGGCGCTCTACCGCGACCCGGACGCGCTCGCCGCGCTCCCGCTGGAGCAGGTCACCCTGGGTGGTGAGCCGGTCGACCAGGCCATCCTCGACCGGCTGCGCGAGGTGTACCCGAACGCTCGGGTCTCCTGGATCTACGCCTCCAGCGAGGCCGGCGCCACGATCGCGGTGCACGACGGCCGGGCCGGTTTCCCCGAAGCCTGGCTGGGCCGGGAAGCGCCCGGCCGGGCCACGCTGTCGGTGGAGCAGGGCGAGCTGCTGATCGCCTCGCCACGACGCGGTGCGGGCATCCCCGCGGTGTTGCGCACCGGCGACCGGGTCGAGGTTCAGGACGGCCGGGTGTTGATCACCGGGCGGATCGCGAGCGACGAGATCAACGTCGGCGGCGCCAAGGCGTCGGCCTCCGCAGTCCGTGCTGTGCTGCACGCCCACCCGGCCGTGGCCTGGGCCGCGGTCCGCGGGCGCCGGGCCCCGATCGTGGGCGCCATGGTCAGCGCCGAGGTAGTGCTGTCCGGCGAGGCCACCGCCGCCGACCTCACCGCGTGGTGCGCCGCCCGCCTGCCCGACTACGCCGTGCCCCGGCGCATCCGGGTGCTCGACCAGATCCCGATCAAGGAGACCCTGAAGAGCGATGTCTGAACCCACTCCGGCCACCGGCCGTCAGGACGCCTCAGCCGCCATCCCCCCGGCGGAGGTAGTCGTCGTGTCCGGTGGCTCCCGCGGACTCGGCTTGGCCATCGTCCGCGACATCCTCGACCGCGGTGCGAAGGTGGCCGCGTTCGCGCGCACCGTGACCCCTGAGCTCGAGGCGCTCGCCGCCGAGTACCCGCAGCGGGTGGTGGCCGGCTCGGTCGACGCCACCGACGCTGGCGCGGTCACCGCGTTCGTGCGCGGCGCCGAGCAGACCCTCGGCCCAGTCGACGCGCTGGTCAACAACGCGGCCGTCGGCCAGGACAGCCTGCACGTGCACACCGCGCCGGAGCAGATTGCGCGGATCGTCGAGACCAACCTCACCGCCCCACTGCTGCTGGTCCGTACCGTGCTGCGTCGGATCATGGCGCGCGGGGGCCGGGGCCGCATCGTGATGGTCACCTCGGTGTGCGCCCAGCGCGGGTACTCCGGCCTGGTGGCGTACTCGGCCACCAAAGGCGGGCTCGACTCCGCGATGCGCACCCTGGCCCGCGAGATGCACGGCCGGGCGCTGGTGAATTCGGTGGCCCCCGGCTTCTTCGCCTCCGAGATGTCCTCGGTGCTGGGTCAGACCCAGCTCGACACGATTACCCGGCGCACCCCGAGTGGCCGGTTGGTGGAGCCGGACAACATTGTGCCGGTGGTGCGGACGCTGCTCTTCGAGGACACCAACATCAACGGCCAGGTCCTCACCGTCGATGGCGGCGGCAGCATCTGAGCACCGGATGACGCGGCCCTCACCAGCCGAGGTCGGCCCGGCGCGGCAGGCACCGTCCGGGGTGGGGGTGGCGCCGCATTCGGTGGCCGCGCTGGATGACGCCGCGCTCGCCGCGCGGCTGGTGCGCGCCGTCATCCGACATCCGCCGAGCGTCGGCCCGGCCGCCGGGCACCGCTGCCCCGGCGGGACGCACTCGCGCACCGCGGATGGGCGGGTGGTGTGCTGGTCGGTGCCACCGGCGGACGGCGAACGGGTTGCGGTCGATGCCGAGTGCGTCGGTGCCGCGTCGCCGCCCGCGCTGGCCCGCCGCTGGTCGATCGGCGACGGGTTCGAGGCAGCGTGGACGGCGACCGAAGTGGTCGCGAAACTCACCGACATCCCGGTGCTCCTGCTGGCCCGGCATGGACCGGTGTTGACCAGTGCGCTCACCGCCTCGGGTCGGCGCATCGTGCTGCACCACACGGATCAGGCCGGCCTGCACCTCTGCTTCGGACTCAGCGTCGCGCGGGTGGCTGGAACCGCCCTGACGGTGGGTGAAAGTCGACGCCGTGGCGCCGGCGTGTACCCACCGTCAGCAGTGCGGGCGTGATCCGTCGCGGAGCAGGGACGTCGGGAGCCAGCGCGGACAGGTGAGGGCGTGCGGGCTTAGCGTCGCCCGGTCAGGTGGTCGAGCACCCGGCGGGC
>JBOFLG010000090.1:0-77921 GCA_051657745.1 Dermatophilaceae bacterium
GCCGGATGACCCCGGGCCCGCCGACTGGATCGCGGGTTGTGTCACGCCACGACTGGATGACATGGCGACGCCCGCGGCACGATGGGCCGCGGGCGTCATCCGAACTGCGGTGGGCTCGGGTCAGTGAGCCTTGGTCTCGGCGAAGATCGTGGCGATCTCGTCGATCTTCGCGAGCAGCTGGTCGGCGGCCGCGACGTCGAACGAGCCTTTCGTGCCTCCGGCCCCAGCCAATTTGGTGGCCTCGTTCACCAGCGTGTGCAACTGCGGGTACTTCTCGAAGTGCGGCGGCTTGAAATAGTCGGTCCACAACACCCAGAGGTGGTGCTTGACCAGTTCGGAGCGCTGCTCCTTGATGATGGCCGCGCGCACCCGGAAATCGGGGTCGTCATTGTCGGCCACCTTGGCGCAGACCGCTTTGATTGACTCGGCCTCGATCCGGGCCTGGGCGGGGTCGTACACCCCGCACGGCAGGTCGCAGTGCGCTGAGACGTCGGTGACGCGGAACAGGGACAGCATGAAAGAACTCCTTCAAGGATGTCGGTGACGTGGGGTCCTTGCGCCAACTTACCCCAGCGGTCGCCACACTATTCGGGCCACTGCCGACCCGATGTCGGACAGTCGAGCACCGTTCTGTCGTCGTCGCTCATTCAGAGTGCGTCCACATCCGGAGCACGTGGACGACGTGCTGATCCGGGAGCACCTCGTAGACCAGCCGGTGCTGGATGGTGGTGCGCCTGGAGTAGCAGCCGGTCAGGTCACCGACCAGCTTCTCGTACCGCGGCGGTGTGGCGAACGGGTCGTCGGCGAGCACGTCCAGCAGCCGTCCGGCCTTGCTTTTCAGGCCGCTGGTTGCCAGCTTCCTGGCGTCTTTCTGTGCCTGTCGCGAGTAGACGAGCGTCCATCGACTCACCAGTCGAGCTCGGTCGAGCCGGCGTCAACGCCTTCGTCACGTGCTTCCCGGATCGACTCGGCCAATCCGGGAACTGACTCCAGATACAGCGTCTCCTGGATTGCTCGCCAGTCGTCCTCGCCGACCAGCACCGCATTGCCGCGCTGGCCGGTGATGGTCAACGGCTGGGACTCCTCGTTGACCTGGTCGATCAGCCGGTACAGGTTCGCTCGGGCTGAGGTCGCACTCACCGCTGTCATCAACTCCACCTCCGAGACAACCGTACGCCATCGCGTACGGGTGGTCCAGTGGCTCAGCGGCCTTCGTCGTGAGATCGCCTGATCGACATCCGGCCGAGTACCACCGCGACGATGTCGGCCTCGGCCAGCGAGCCGATGTCGAACGACGTCACGCCCTCGGCCGGGTTGTCGGAGTCCACCCACCAGCGGCCGGCGTCCCCGGGGTCGCGGCCGGTGACCCGCTTCACCGCGAGCGGCCGGGGCGCGCCATCCCGATCCGGCGGCAATCGGACGATCGCGGCCCGGCCGATACGTGGTGACGCGCCTCGGATGACGAGCAGCACGTCACCGGTGCGGTACGTCGGCAGCATGGACCGGCCGCGGACCCGCACCAGCGCGGGCCGGGGGAGCCAGGCGAGAAGGGTGCGTGGCCGCCGGTTGGTGAGTTGCGTGAGTGTGGTCCGCGTGGATACGACCCAGATGCGCGTGCGGAAGCGGCTCACCCTGCTGGCGGCTCGAGCGCGGCGACCTCGGCCTCGGCGCGGTCGGCCACCGCGGCGGCGTGGGCCTGCTCGTCCTGCCGCATCCGGGCCAGGAACGCCTGGGTGCGCAGGTGCTGCGGCCGCAACACGACCTGCTCGGGCGGGCCCTGCTCGACGACGACGCCGCCGTCCATGAACACCACCCGGTCGGCGACCTCGCGGGCGAACCCCATCTCGTGGGTGACGACGATCATCGTCATCCCACCCGCCGCGAGGTCGCGCATCACGGTGAGCACCTCGCCGACCAACTCCGGGTCCAGCGCCGAGGTCGGCTCGTCGAAGAGCATCAGTTTCGGGTCCATCGCCAGGGCTCGGGCGATCGCAACCCGCTGCTGCTGCCCGCCACTCAACTGCGCCGGGTACGCCGCCCGCTTGTCGGCTAAACCCACCTGCTCGAGCAGCTCCACCGCGCGTGCCTGGGCGGCCTTCCTCGGCATCCGGGTGACCTGCACCGGCGCCTCGGTGATGTTCTCCAGCGCGGTCTTGTGCGGGAACAGATTGAACCGCTGGAACACCATGCCGATGTCGCGGCGCTGCGCGGCAATCCGGGTGTCGGGCAGGCGGTAGAGCGTGCCGCCGCGGTCGTCGTAGCCCATGAGGTCGCCGTCGACCCAGATCCGGCCGCCGTCGATGGTCTCCAGTTGGTTGATGCAGCGCAGGAAGGTGGTCTTGCCCGACCCGGACGGCCCGAGCAGCACCACCACCTCGCCGCGCCGCACGTCGAGGTCGATGCCGCGCAGCACCTCGATGCCGTGGAACGCCTTGGTGACGTTGACCGCGTGGACAAGCGGTGCGTCGGCCCGCGCGAGCGGTGCGTCATCCCGGAGGGCGGCCATCAGTGGTCCGCGCCAATCTTGGTGAGCCGGAACCGAGTCGGGCCCGACGGCGCACCGAAGCCGCGGCCGTAGTAGCGCTCGAGGTAGTGCTGGCCGACCATCAGCACCGAGCAGACGATGAGATACCACATCGTCGCGGCGACGATACCGGGCATGATCTGGAAGCTGCGTTGGCCGAACTGGTAACTCTGGTAGAACAATTCGACGATGACCGGCACCGCCGCGAGCAGCGAGGTGTCTTTGACCATCGCGATGGTTTCGTTGCCGGTGGGGGGCACGATCACCCGCATCGCCTGCGGCAGCACGATGCGGCGCATCGTTGTCCCCGGTGGCATCCCGAGCGCCTGCGCGGCCTCGGTCTGGCCGCGGTCGACCGAGAGGATGCCGGCGCGCGCGATCTCGGCCATGTACGCCGCCTCGGAGAGGCCCAGGCCGAGGATGCCGACCCAGATGGTGCTCGAGATGCTGTTGTAGTCAAGTTGGAGGAACGTCAGGTCACCGCTCAGGCCCAGAGTGCCAGCGAGGTCCTGGCCGAACGGCACGCCCACGTCGAGCACCGGGTAGAGGAAACCGATTCCGGTGCCGAGCAGTACGAGCAGCACGTACCGCGGGATGGCGCGGAAGAACCAGGTGTAGACGAACGCGACACCGCGCAGTACCGGGTTGTTCGACAGCCGCATCACCGCGAGCACGATGCCCAGGCCGATGCCGAGCACCATCGCGCCCGCGGTGCCGACCACTGTTCCTTTCCAGAGCCCCTCGATGACCGGGCGCTGCTGCATGATCTCGAACGCGAACGACCAGTTCCATCGCTCGTTGCGGACGAACGAACTGACGACCATTGCCACCACGACCGCCATCGCCGCCACGGCGACCCAGCGCCAGGGATGCCGCACCGGCCGGGCGTCGATTGCGCCCGGCCGGTCGGCGGCGTCAGTGGACATCGGAATCAGAAGACCGGTGGTTCAGGAGACTGTCGGGTTCACCGCGAAGTCAGTGATCGCGCCGCCCTCGGTCTTCCACTTTGTCAGGATCTCCTCGTACGTGCCGTCGGCCTTCAGTTGCTTCAGCGCCTCCACGATGGCCGCACCGAACTCGGTCTGACCCTTGGGCAGGACGTAGCCGTAGGGGGCGGAGTCGTACTGCTCACCGAGCAACTCCAGTGCCCCGCCGGTGGCGTCGACCGCAGCGATGGCCGGCGGCAGGTCGACGAGCATGGCGTCGGCCTTGCCGGACTGCACCGACGCGGTGACCTTGGCCTGGTCGGCATCCACGAGCGCCGTGATCGCCGGCTTGCCGGCGTCGGTGCACGCCTTGGTGCGCTTCGGCAGATCCTCGTCGGCCTGGACCGTGCCCTTCTGCACACCCACGGTCTTCCCGCAGGCGTCATCCGGGTTCACGCCCTTCGGGTTGCCCTTCTGGGTGACCCACTGCGTTCCGGCGGTGAAGTAGCTGACCATGGTGGCCTGCTGCAGGCGTTCGGCGTTGATGGTGAAGCTCGAGACGCCGACGTCGTACTTGCCGCCCTGCACGCCGAGGATGATCGCGTCGAAGGCCGAGGGGGACCATTCGGTCTTCACACCGAACTTGGACATCACCGCGGTGAACAGGTCGACATCCATGCCGATGACGGTTTTTCCGTCGGTGTCGAGGTACTCGTTGGGCTGGTAGGTGGCATCCGTGCCGATCACGATCGTGCCGGCGGCCTTGATCTTCTCGGGCAGTGTGGCGGCCAACGCCGGGTCGACCCCGCCAGCGGATGCCGACGACGTGGGTGCGGAGCTCGAGGAGTCCGACTCCGAGAGCGAGTCGGAACCGCAGGCGGTGAGCGCGAGCGCGGTGGTGGCAACGGCGGCGATGGCCAGCGCACGGGTGCGGAACATGAGGGTCCTTTCAGGTCATCGCCGGGTGCGGGCGGCGCCCGGGTTGACCCGCATCCTGCCACCGCGGCATCCCGGTGCGCAGTCACGCACTGGTAACTATCTGCGCCGATCCGCAGGCCCCGATCCGCGCTGACCACCGGCCGCGCCCCCGTCGAACGCGACACGAGTCACCTGCGCACCACCAGCGTGCTGTGCCACACTAAACCGGCCGGTGGCTACCCTCGCCCGGCGCACCCCGAGACGCACCCCCATCCTTGGTGCACCGCTTCGCCATCCGACGTCAGGAATCCGCGTGTCCGCGTCCCCGTCCATGTCGTTCATCGATGCCCAGGACCCGGTGTTCCGGGCCCATGAGGGTGGAAAGGTGGCCACCCAGGCCACCAAACCGTTGCGCAATCGCGACGACCTCGCGCTGCTGTACACGCCAGGCGTCGCCGAGGTGTCGCTCGCAGTGGCCGCCGACCCGGCGCTGGCCGCGCGGTACACCTCGCGTGGGAACACCGTGGCCGTGGTCAGCGACGGGACGGCGGTGCTCGGCCTGGGCGATATCGGCCCGCTCGCTGCACTGCCGGTGATGGAGGGAAAGGCGGTGCTGTTCAAGCACTTTGCCGGGGTCGACGCGGTGCCAGTGGTGATGGAGACAGGCACCGTCGAGGAGATCGTCGAGGCGGTCGTGCGCATCGCCCCGACCTACGGCGGCATCAACCTGGAGGACATCTCCGCCCCGCGGTGCTTCGAGATCGAGGCGCAACTGCGGGAGCGGCTTGACATCCCGGTCTTCCACGACGACCAGCACGGCACCGCCGTGGTCGTGCTGGCCGGGCTGCTGAACGCGGTGCGGGTGCTCGGCCGGCGGCTCGAGGCACAGCGGGTGGTGGTGTCCGGCGCCGGCGCGGCGGGCGTGGCGGTGACCCACCTGCTGCAGCGGGCCGGGGTCCGGGACATCGTCGTGTGCGACTCGCGTGGCGTCGTCGAGCCGTCCCGGGCCGACCTCGCCGGCCACAAGCTGCAACTGGCGGCGACCACCAACCCGCGTGGCCTGCGCGGCCGTCTCGGTGCGGCACTGGCTGGCGCCGACGTGTACATCGGGGTCTCCGGCGGCACGGTTCCTGAGCACGAGGTGGCGTCGATGGCGGCTGACTCGATCGTCTTTGCGCTCGCCAACCCGACCCCGGAGGTGCATCCGGAGATCGCACGTCGGCACGCGGCAGTGGTGGCGACAGGTCGCTCGGACTTTCCCAACCAGATCAACAACGTGCTCGCCTTTCCGGGCATCTTCCGCGGCGCCCTGGACTCCGGGGCCCGTCAGATCACCGAGGCGATGACGCTGGCCGCGGCCCGGGCCATCGCGGATGCCGTGCCGCACCCGAGCGCCGACGAGGTCGTGCCATCGGTGTTCCAGGAAGGGGTCGCCGAGGCGGTCGCGGATGCCGTGCGCCGCCTCGCCCGCTGAGATCGGACCCAGTCGGCTCGCCCCGGTGAGGACGGACCGGGATCGGGGCGCGTCCACGAACGCGCCTGTGGATGACGAATGTCGTTGTGGCGCTCGCACTCACCCATGGTCGCGGGGGCCGACCGAGGGTCAATACCCGGCCGCGAGGGCTTCGGCTCGGGCGGCGCACGCTTCCATGGTCGGGAGCAGGCCGGATGACGCGGCGTCCGCGAGAGTGGGCGCGGCGGCATCCTTCGCGGACAGGCGGGGTGTGACGCCGTCGGGCAGGGTGAGGCCGAGCGCCGGGTCGAGTGGGTGCACGCCGTGCTCGGCGGCCGAGTCGTACGCCGAGGTGCACAGGTAGACCGCGGTGGTGTCGTCGTCGACCGCGCAGAACGCGTGACCGAGCCCTTCGGACAGCCACACCGCGCGCCGGTCGATGGTGTCGAGCAGCACCGCCTCCCAGCGACCGAAGGTCGGCGACCCGACCCGGAGGTCGACCACGTAGTCGACCAACGACCCACTCACTGCGGTGACGTATTTGCCCTGTCCAGGTGGCACATCGGCGAAGTGGACGCCGCGCAGGGTGCCGCGCGCCGAGACCGACACGTTGGTCTGCACGATGTCGGGGCGATGGCCCAGATACGGCGCGAGGACGTCGCCGCGGAACGACTCGAGAAAGGTGCCCCGGTCGTCGTGGAACTGCCGTGGCGTCACCACCCACGCCCCGGCGATCGGCAACGGCTCCACCACCATCAGCGGCCCCGACCCGCGGCCAGGCAGGCATGCAGGTAGCTGCCATAGCCGGACTTGGCGAGCGAGTCTGCAAGAGAACGGAACTGGTCGTCATCCACCCATCCGGCGCGCCAGGCGACCTCCTCGACGCACCCGATCTTGTACCCCTGGCGGGCCTCGACGACGTGCACGAATTGGCTGGCGTCCATGAGCCCCTCGAACGTGCCGGTGTCGAGCCACGCGGTGCCGCGCGGGAGCACTGTGACGGTGAGGTCACCGCGCCGCAGGTAGGCGTCGTTGACCGCGGTGATCTCGAGTTCGCCGCGTGCGCTCGGGGTGAGACCAGCCGCGATGTCGACCACGTCGTTGTCGTAGAAGTACAGCCCAGGCACGGCATAGTCCGAGCGCGGCCGGTCGGGCTTCTCCTCGATCGACAGCACCCGCCCGTCATCCGCGAACTCGACGACGCCGTAGGCCGATGGGTCGCTGACGTGGTACGCGAAGATGTGCCCGCCGTGGACGTCGGTGAGCCGGCGCAGTGCGGTGCCGAGCCCGGTGCCGTGGAAGATGTTGTCGCCGAGTACGAGGGCTACCGAGTCGTGCCCGATGAAGCCGGCGCCGATGACGAAGGCTTGGGCGAGTCCCTCGGGGCGGGGCTGGGCGGCGTAGCACAACTCGACGCCCCACTGGCTGCCGTCGCCGAGGAGCCGTTCGAACTGGCCACGGTCCTCGGGTGTGGTGATCACGAGCACCTCGCGGATGCCGGCCATCATCAGCGTCGACAGCGGGTAGTAGATCATCGGCTTGTCGTAGACCGGCATCAGCTGCTTCGAGATACCCCGGGTGATCGGGTGCAGTCGAGTGCCGGACCCACCGGCCAGGACGATCCCCTTCATGGGCGACGACCCTAGCGGCCCGACCGGCTGCACCCGCCCAGGCCGACCCTTTCGGCGTCCGTTCGCCCCGCGCGAGGGACCAGGCGCCCCGCGCGAGGGACCAGGCGCCCCGCGCGAGGGACCAGGATCGGCCGTTCGCGCAGCACGGTGCCAGCCGGGTGGCCCGCGGCGGAAGACCAGTGGTCGATAGCCTGGCCGGATGAAGGTTCTGGTCACCGGTGGCGCCGGGTTCATCGGCAGCAACTTCGTGCACCTGACGCTCGCGACCCGCCCTGACGTCGCGGTGACGGTCCTGGACAAACTCACCTACGCGGGGTCCACGGCGTCGCTCGCCGGCGCGCTCGACCAGGTCGAACTGGTCACCGGCGACGTCGCCGACCCGGTGATCGTCGACCGGCTCGTCGGCGCTGCCGACCTCGTGGTGCACTTCGCCGCGGAGTCGCACAACGACAACTCGCTGCACGACCCGGGCCCGTTCGTCGGCACCAACCTGATTGGCACGTACACGCTGCTCGAGGCCGCGCGCCGCCACGACGTGCGCTACCACCACATCTCCACCGACGAGGTCTACGGCGACCTCCAACTCGACGACCCGGGCCGGTTCACCGAGTCCACCCCGTACAACCCGAGCTCGCCGTACTCGGCCACCAAGGCCGGCTCCGACCTGCTGGTGCGGGCCTGGGTGCGCTCATTCGGCATCCGGGCCACGATCTCGAACTGCTCCAACAACTACGGCCCGCACCAGCACGTCGAAAAGTTCATCCCGCGCCAGATCACCAACGTGCTCGACGGCATCCGGCCCAAGGTGTACGGCGCGGGGCTGAACGTGCGCGACTGGATCCACGTCGATGACCACAACGAGGCCGTGTGGGCCATTGTCGACCGGGGCGAGATCGGCGAGACCTACCTCATCGGCGCCGACGGCGAGGCCAGCAACATCGAGGTCGTGCGGCTCGTGCTCAGCCTCATGGGTGCGGAACCGGACGGGTTCGACCACGTCACCGACCGGGCCGGCCACGACCTGCGGTACGCCATCGACTCCACCCGGCTGCGCACCGAACTCGGCTGGCGGCCGCGCTATCAGTCCTTCCGCGACGGGCTGGCGGCCACCATCGAGTGGTATCGCGAGAACGAGCCGTGGTGGCGCCCCGAGAAGGAGGGCACCGAGGCCAGGTATGCCCGGACCCAGCAGGTCGTGGCGCGCTGATGGCGCTCCGGCTGGTCCGCTGATGGCGCGCTGGCTGGTCGCCGGGGCCAGCGGCATGCTTGGCCGCGAACTCACCCGGGCGCTCGCGGATGCCGGGCACGAGGTCAGTGCCGCCACCCGCGCCGACCTGGACGTGCTCGATCCGGACGCATGCCGCACCGCCGCGGCGGGCCATGACGTCGTTGCCAACTGCGCCGGTTACACCGCGGTCGACGCCGCCGAGGCCGATGCGGCCCGCGCCTTCGCGGTCAACGCGCTCGGCGCCGCCCATCTCGCCCGCGCGGCCGCTGCCACCGGCGCCGCGCTCGTCCAGATCTCCACCGACTACGTGTTCGCCGGCGACGCCACCGAGCCGTACCCAGCCGACGCGCCGCTCGCCCCGAGGTCGGTGTACGGCCGTACCAAGGCGGCCGGGGAGTGGGCCGCGCGGGCCGAATGTCCGCGCACCTGGCTGGTGCGCACCTCCTGGCTCTATGGCGACCACGACGCGAGCTTCCCCGCGACGATCCGCCGGCTCGCCACCGAGCGGGACACGCTCGACGTCGTCGATGACCAAGTGGGTCAGCCCACCTGGACCGCCGACCTGGCCGCGGGCGTCATCCGCCTTGCCGGGGCGGGCGCGCCGTTCGGCATCTGGCATGCCAGCGGGGGCGGGCAGTGTTCCTGGTTCGACCTGGCCCAGGCGGTGTGTGAGGAGATCGGCCTCGACCCCGGCCGGGTGCGGGCAACCAGCAGCGCGGCGTACCCGCGCCCCGCCCCGCGCCCCGCCTACAGCGTGCTGTCGCACCGGATGTGGGATGCCGCCGGCCTTCCCCCGCTCCCGCACTGGCGTACGGCGTTGCACCGTGCGGCGACGAGCGTGCTGGACACGCGCCCGTGACTAGGATCGAATCATGCTCGCGGTCACCGCTGTCCGACAGTCCGACGCTGACCCGCTGTCCGGGCTGGAGGTGGGGGAGCGGCCTGATCCGGTGGCGCCCGACGGCTGGGTCACGGTGCGGTTGCGCAGTGCGGCCCTGAACCACCACGACGTGTGGTCGTTGCGTGGGGTCGGCCTTCCTGCGGATCGGCTGCCGATGGTGCTCGGCTGCGACGGGGCCGGGGTGACCGACGACGGTACCGAGGTCATCGTGCATGCCGTGGTCGCGTCCCCGGGCTGGTTGGGTGATGAGACCCTCGACCCGCGGCGCTCCCTCCTCTCCGAGGTGCACGACGGCACCCTCGCCGAGGCCGTGGTGGTGCCCCGGCAGAACGTCGTGCCGAAACCGGCCGCGCTGTCGTGGGAGCACGCCGCGTGCCTGCCGACTGCCTGGCTCACCGCCTATCGGATGCTGTTCACCCGGGCCGGGGTGCAGCCGGGTTCGACCGTGCTGGTGCAGGGCGCCGCGGGCGGAGTGGCGACGGCGTTGGTGCAGCTCGGGTCCGCGGCCGGCATCCGGATGTGGGTGACCAGCCGCGACCCGGCGCGCGGCGAGCAGGCGGTCGCTCTCGGTGCCGACCGCGCGTTCGAGAGTGGCGCCCGGCTGCCCGAGCGGGTCGATGCGGTGATGGAGACGGTCGGCGCGGCCACCTGGTCGCACTCGGTCAACAGCCTCGTCCAGGGTGGGTCGATCGTGATCTCCGGAGCCACCTCCGGCGACGCCCCGGCACGGGCCGAGCTGACCAAGATCTTCTTCAAGCAGCTGCGGGTGGTCGGCTCGACGATGGGCACCCGCGACGAGCTCGAGCGGCTGGCCCGGTTTGTGATCGACCGCGGTATCGAGCCACGGGTCGACTCGGTGCGCCCCCTGGCCGATGCACGTGGTGCCTTCGAGCGGATGGTGGCTGGTGACGTCACCGGCAAGCTGGTGCTCACCACCTCGGCCTGACCGCGGTCAGGGAGCAGGGATCTGCAACCATTCGGCCCAGCCGTTGTGCAGCACCAGCCAGGCGATCAGGCCGTAGCCAGCCTGACCGGGATGATGCGGAACTCGGCTCGCGGCAAGGTCGGTGCGCCACTGCTCGTGGGCGGCCAGCGGCCGGTAGCAGTCCACGAACGGCACATCGCGCCGTCCGCATACGTCAGCCTGGGCATCGACGAGCGTCTCGATCCGGTCATTCAATTCGGCGTCGTCGGTCGGCGGTGGGCTCACCACGAACGTGCCCACACCCTGGCTGGCGGCGTCGTCGAGCAGGTTGGCGAGATTGAGCCGGTGCCGGGCCAGGCTGACCCCGTGCCCAACATCGTTGGCCCCCACGGAGATGACGAGCCGTCGCTCGCTACGGCCCGCCCAGCGCCTCGGGACCTCGAGCGACCACCGGGCCAGGACGTCGGCCGAGGTGTCCCCGCGAACTCCGAGGTTGTACGGCGTGATCTCGACCTCGGGATGGTGGGTTCGGCCGACGACCCGGGTGACCCACCCCTGACCCTTCGGGTCGCCCACCCCGACGACGAGAGAATCGCCCAGGTACACCACGGCGATGTCTCGCGGTCCGTCCGGGACGACGTGCGCGTCCACGCTCGGGCGAAACTCGATCAGCCCGCCGCCGTCGCTGGTGGGTGGTGCGTCATCCATCGGGTCTCACTCGTCGCTCACCGGGGCCCACTCGTCATCGTCGAGCCTCGCGAGCCAGGTCGCGAGCCGTTCGACCGGCACCTCCGCCTCGGGGTTGAGGTCAACGAAGGTACGCAACTGCTCGGCCAGCCAGCCGAGCGTGACCTCATCGGTCCCGCGCCGGGATTCGAGTTCCTCGATACCGCGATCGGTGAAATACACGCCCGCGACCATACCGGCCACGGGTGGTCACCGGTCGAATGCCCGCGCCATCAGGGTCGCCTGCTCGGCCTTGTGCTTTCGGGTGGAACCGGATGCCGGTGAGGCCGAGGCCGGCCGTGACACCACCCGCAACGGCCGGTTCTCGCCGTGCGCCGCAAGTGCGTCGGGCAGGCTGAGTGCCAGGAACGGCCAGGCGCCCATGTTCTGTGGCTCGTCCTGCACGACGACGACCTCGGCGCCGGGGTAGGCGGCGAGCGCCTCGGCGAGTTCGCGCGCTGGCAGCGGGTAGTACTGCTCAAGACGCAGCACCGCAGTGGCCACGTCGCCACGCTCGGCGCGCGCCGCTTCGAGATCATGCACCACCTTGCCGGCCGCGATGAGTACTCGAGTGACGTCGCCTCCGGCGCCAATCGACCGGTCCGGGAGCACCGGCCGGAACGTGCCGGTGGTGAAGTCCTCGGGGGCGCTCGCCGCGGCTTTGAGCCGGAGCATGGACTTCGGGGTGAACACGACGAGCGGGCGGCGCGGACGGGCATAGGCCTGCCGACGCAGCAGGTGGAAGTACGACGCCGGCGTCGATGGGTAGGCGACGGTCATGTTTCCCTCGGCGCACATCTGGAGGAACCGCTCGATCCGGCTCGACGAGTGGTCCGGTCCCTGACCTTCGTACCCGTGTGGCAACAGCAGCACCACCGAGGAACGCTGGCCCCACTTCTGCTCACCGGAGGAGATGAACTCGTCGATGATCGTCTGCGCGCCGTTGAAGAAGTCGCCGAACTGGGCCTCCCACAGCACCAGGGCATCCGGCCGCTCCACGGAGTAGCCGTACTCGAAGCCCATCGCGGCGAACTCGGACAGCAGCGAGTCGTACACCCAGAACCGAGCCTGGCCCTCGCCGAGATACAGCAGCGGCGTCCACTCGGCCGCGGTCTCCTTGTCGATCAGCACCGCATGCCGTTGCACGAAGGTGCCGCGGCGGCTGTCCTGACCGGCGAGGCGCACCGGGGTGCCCTCGGTCAGCAGCGAGCCAAAGGCGAGCAACTCACCGGTGGCCCAATCGATGCCGCCGGCGTGCACGCTGGCGGCGCGCTTGTCGAGTACCTGCCGCAGTTTGGGGTGCACCGTGAAGCCGTTGGGTGGTTGCACGAACACGTTGCCGAGCCGGTGCAGCGTGCGCTCGGAGATGGCCGTCTCGGATGCCGAGCGCGCGGGCCGGTCCGCGTCGCTCGCCTGCGCGGCCGGCGGCTCGAGGCCGGTGTGCCCCTCCACGTCGGTGCCCGCGTAGGTGGCGGAGTCGGACGAGTCCGCATCGGAGCGGCGCAGCGCTTCCTTGGTCTCGGCGAAGACTCGCTCGAGCTGCTGCTGGTAGTCGCGCAGCGCGGCCTCGGCGTCCTCGACGGTGATGTCGCCGCGCCCGATCAGCGACTCCGTGTAGAGCTTGCGCACGCTGCGCTTGGCCTCGATGAGGTGGTACATCAGTGGCTGGGTCATCGACGGGTCGTCGCCCTCGTTGTGGCCGCGGCGGCGGTAACACACCAGGTCGATGACGACGTCTTTGTGGAACTGCTGACGGAACTCGTAGGCGAGCTCGGCGACCCGCACGCAGGCCTCCGGGTCGTCGCCGTTGACGTGGAAGATCGGCGCCTGGATCATCCGCGCGACGTCGGTGGAGTACGTGGATGACCGCGATGAACTCGGCGACGTGGTGAACCCGACCTGGTTGTTGATGACGACGTGCACCGTTCCGCCGGTGCGATACCCGCGCAACTGGCTGAGGTTGAGCGTCTCGGCGACCACGCCCTGGCCGGCGAACGCGGCGTCACCGTGGAGCAACACCGGGAGCACGGTGAAGTCTTCTCCGGCCAGGTTGAGTCGGTCCTGCTTGGCCCGCACGATGCCCTCAAGTACGGGGTTGACCGCCTCGAGGTGAGACGGGTTGGCGGCAAGGTAGACCTTGGTCTGCGCACCACCGTCGGCGGTGAACGTCCCCTCGGTGCCGAGGTGATACTTGACGTCGCCGGAGCCCTGCACTGATCGCGGATCCTGCTTGCCCTCGAACTCGCGGAAGATCTGGCCGTACGACTTGCCGGCGATATTGGCCAGCACGTTGAGCCGGCCGCGGTGCGGCATCCCGATACACACCTCGTCGAGCTGGTCGCCGGCGGCCAGCGAGAGCACGCGGTCGAGCAGCGCGATCACCGACTCGCCGCCCTCGAGCGAGAAGCGCTTCTGCCCCACGAACTTGGTCTGCAGGAAGGTCTCGAACGCTTCAGCCGCATTGAGCCGGCGGAGAATTCGCAACTGTTCCTCACGCGTCATCCGGGCGTAGCCGACCTCGATCCTGCTTTGGATCCACTCGCGTTGGTCGGGGTCCTGGATGTGCATGTACTCGACGCCGATGGTGCGGCAGTACGAGTCGCGCAGGATGCCGAGGATCTTGCGTAGCTTGAGGAACGGCTGCCCGCCGAACCCGCCGGTGGGGAAGGTGCGGTCGAGGTCCCAGAGGGTGAGGCCGTGCGTGGTGACGTCGAGGTCGTGGTGCCGACGCTGCTTGTACTCGAGCGGGTCGGTGTCGGCCATCAGGTGGCCGCGCACCCGGTAGGCGTGGATCAGTTCCTGAACCCGGGAGACCTTGTTGATGTCGTCGTCGTGGCTGCTGTCGACGTCCTGCACCCAGCGGATCGGTTCGTAGGGGATGCGCAGGCTCTCGAACACCTCGTCGTAGAAGCCCTGTTCGCCGAGCAGCAGGCCGTGCACGATGCGCAGGAACTCCCCGCTCTGCGCGCCCTGGATGATGCGGTGGTCGTAGGTGCTGGTCAGGGTGAGGGTCTTGCTGACCGCGTTGCGGTTGAGGGTCTCGGTGCTGGCGCCCTGCCACTCGGCGGGGTAGTCCATGGCGCCGACGCCGATGATGACGCCTTGGCCGCTCATCAGGCGCGGCACTGAGTGCACGGTACCGATGGTGCCCGGGTTGGTGAGGGTCATGGTCGTGCCCTGGAAGTCCGTGGCGGTGAGGCTTCCGGTGCGGGCCTTCTTGACCACGTCTTCGTACGCCGTCCAGAAGTGGGCGAAGTCCATGGTCTCGGCGGGCCGTACCGACGGCACGAGCAGTTGCCGACTACCGTCCGGGCGGGGGAGGTCGATGGCGATGCCAAGCCCGACGTGGGCCGGTGTCACCAGCATCGGCTTGCCCTTCTCGTCGCGGGCGAAGCCGCTGTTCATCGCGGGCATCACCTCGAGTGCCTTGACCAGGGCGTATCCGATGAGGTGGGTGAAACTCACCTTGCCGCCACGGCTGCGGGCGAGGTGGTTGTTGATCACGATGCGGTTGTCGACGAGCAGTTTGGCGGGCACCGCACGCACCGAGGTGGCGGTGGGGACTTCGAGCGAGGACTCCATGTTGGTGACCACCCGAGCCGTGGCGCCACGCAGCGGGGTGGTCTGGTTCTCACCGGTGGTGCCACCGCCAGCCGGGCTGCCCGGCTCGCGGGGTTTCGGCGGAGCCGGCCGTTCGCCCAGCGCGGCGGGCCGCGACGCCGCCGGTGCTGCCTGGGTGGTCCGACCGCCGGGGGCCACGTCATCCGGGCGCCGCGACGTGCCGGAGGCAGCGGATCCCGCTGATGCGGGGTTCGCCGACGGGGCTGATGGTGTGGTGCTGGTGGGGGCGGCCTCGGTCACTGGGGCGGATGGTGCGGCACTCACCGTGGTGCGCGCGGCGGGTCGCGAGGACGCAGTCGACGAGGCCGCCTGCGGCGGTGCGGAACTCGGGCCGCCGGCTGATCTGGCCGACGGGGTGGCGTGTGCCGCGGAACCGTTCGCGCTGCCGTTGCCAGGGTTCCCCGGTGGTGAGCCACCGGGGGTGTAGTGCTCAAAGAAACCCCACCATGCCTGGTCGACGGCGTTGCGATCCTCTCGGTACCGCTCGTACAGCTCCTCGACCAGCCACTCGTTGGGGCCGAACTCGGTGACAGGGTCGCTGGACGGTGACTGCTCGGCCACGGGGAATGCGCCTCTTTCCGGGCTGCTCGCTGGTCGACGATGGCGCCATCTAGCCTATCCCCGTCAGTGCGCCAGGTAGCGACGGGCACCGGATCGACCACCATCCGGAACCGGTGCCGAGACGAGCGTCTCGGCACCGGTTCAGGCCGAGACGCTCGTCTGTCAATCCCGGGTCGGGCGCCGGAGTTGCTGACCCGAACCCGAATGATGGGCCCGGCCTAGGTGATGTCTCGACGCGCGGTCAGCCACGAGCCGACGACGGTCAACACAGCCGAGTATCCGACCAGGATGAGTGCGCTGACCCACCAGGCGAAAGGGATGAACTCCGGTGCGCCCTCGCTGGATCCGCCGCTCGGATCACTCGTCACCAACATCTGCGTCGTGAGGTTGCCCGGGATGTACTTCATCGCGGTCCACCACTCCATGATGCCGAACACGATGTTCAGCACCAGTTGGCCGAGAAAGCCGAAGGCGACAGCGACCATCGTCGCAGCGATCTGGTTGCGGACCAGCATCCCGAATCCGAAGCCGAGCAAAGCCCACACGATGGTCGCGACGACACTCATCCCGAGAGACTGGAGAACATCTCCGTCGCCGAGGAACAGTGGGGTGTCCTTGACGGCGGCAAGGATGAGGGCTCCGCCGGCCACCGAGGCACCGACGTGGACGATGCCATACACGGCGCCGACCGCGACGACGGCGATGAACTTGGCGACGGCGACGACGGCACGTCGCGGAGCCGCGAGATACGTGGCACTCACCGTCTTGTGCCGGAACTCAGAAGTGATGAGGAGGACGCCGAGGGCCAGTGGAAACAACGCCGTCAAGGCGCCGAAGTTCCCGAGGAGACCGGAGGTGTACACCAGTTGGGCAGTCGCCGGGCCGGGTTCGAAACCGCCGTCGTCGAGGCCCACGAGAGCGGCCGCGCCCATGGAGATCCCGAACGCCAGCAGGACCATTCCCAGGGCCAGGCCCCACCACAGTCGGGTGGTGAACACCTTGCGGATCTCCGAACGAATCGCGCCAATCATTGCGGGTCAACTCCTTCGTTCGTCGCGGCCGGGTGCTCGACGGTTGGTCGGCCGCCGGCGCGGGCAGCGTCGCCGAGATTGCGGTTCGTACCTTCGGTGAGCTCGAAGAACAGCGCCTCGAGGTCGGCGCGCCTGGGCTCGAGGCCGTAGATCGGCAGGCCGGCCCGCAGGGCAACGTCACCGATGAGTTGGAGGTTCACGGTGTCGGCTACCAGGGTGCCGTCCGGTCCGGCAGAGCTCGTCACGTCGGCGACGCGCAGGGCTCCGGCCAACTGCTCGGGCTGTGAGGTGCGCACGAGCGCCCCGGGGCTGCCCTGGAGGTCGGCCATCGCGCCCTGACGGACCAGGCGGCCGTTGGCGATGATCACGACGTCGTCGACGGTCTGCTCGACCTCCTGGAGGAGGTGGCTGGAGACGAGGATGGTCTTGCCCTCGCCGCTCAGGTGCCGCATGAACCCGCGCAGCCAGCGGATGCCTTCGGGGTCGAGGCCGTTTGCCGGCTCGTCGAGCATCAGCACCTGCGGGTCGCCGAGGAGAGCGGCCGCGAGCCCGAGGCGCTGCCGCATCCCCATCGAGTACCCGCCCGCTCGCTTGCGGGCGGCGGCCGGGATGCCGACCAACTCGAGGAGGTGGTCGACGCGCTCGACGCGGATGCCGCCCGCGTCGGCCAGCACGCGGAGGTGGTCCCGGCCGCTGCGGCCCGGGTGAAAGTTGGTCGCCTCGAGCGCCGCGCCCACGGTCTGCAACGGTGCCGGCAGGTCGTGGTAGGTGCGGCCGCCGATCGTGCCGGTGCCGCCGGTCGGCCGCACCAGCCCGAGCAGCATCCGCAGGGTGGTGGTCTTGCCGGCTCCGTTGGGCCCGAGGAAGCCGGTGATCCGCCCCGGTTCGACGGTGAAGGTGAGGTCGTCAACGGCAGTGAACGACCCGAAGCGCTTGGTGAGCCCCCGGACCTCGATGCGCGTCCCGTCAGACGCGGTGGTGGTCATGTTCTGTCTCCTGTCATGGCCCTGATCCTTGCAGGCCCACCCGACGTCAGGGTCACCCTGCCGACGGACTCCAGGGTCCGTCTCGGGGGTGAATCCGGGCCGACCCCGAGTGCTGACCTGGTGTGCGGCATCCGGCGGTGGGCCGGTCGTTCCCGGACCGGGACCGAACACAGCGGGATCTGAAGAGATCACCGAATGCCGGGCAGATATCGACATTTCCTGCCGGGCTGGGACGTGTGTGCGGGGCCGGTGTGGCGCTGATCTAAGGTGTTGCGCGGCTCAGGGCGGTTAGCGGAGCCGATCTCATCGAGAGGACGCTCGTCGTGGAACCGCTGCTCGACATTTCTGGCCTGCATCAGTTTCGCGGCCAGCGGCACGTGCTGCGCGGCCTCGATCTCACTATTCGGCGCGGCGAGATCGTCGGTCTCATCGGCAGGAACGGATCAGGCAAGTCCACCCTGATCAAGGCGATCACCGGAGAGGTCTGGCCGCGAAGCGGCACGATGCGCCTGGAGGACGAGCCCTACCGGCCGCGCTCTCGCGCCGAGGCGCTGGCGGCGGGGGTGAGCGTCATCGAGCAAAACTTCACGCTTCCTGCCGGGCACACCGTCATCCGGGCGATGTATCGGCACACGTTCATGGCGCAGTGGGATGAGGCCGATCTTCTCCCGTTAGGTGCCGAGATCCTCCGCCGCACCCACTTCGAACTCGACCTCACCACGCTGATCAGCACACTCGACCCAGCGGAGCAAGCCCTCGCCGAGGTGCTGCGGGTGCTTGCCGAAGAGGCCCAGTTGGTGATCTTCGATGAGGTGTCCGCACTGTTGAACGACTTCGAGATCACCCAACTTCATCATGCGGCGCGGAGCCTGCGCGAGCAGGGGTGCGCGGTGCTGCACATCGCCCACCGGCTTGAGGAGGTCACCGCGCTCTGCGACCGGGTGGCGGTGCTCCGCAACGGAGCCGTGGCACGAGTCGCCGACCGTGGCACGGTGGCAGCGGACGAACTCGTGCTCACCATGCTGGACCGCCCGATGAACCGGGTCCAGATGCCGCCACGCCGCCGCGGGGGGCCGGTGCTCACGGTCCGTGGCCTTGGGGTGCCGAGCGGCCGGCTGCGTGAGGTCGACTTCTCCGTTCATGCCGGTGAGGTCATCGGGGTGATTGGGCTGCGGCAGTCCGGTGCGGTCGAGCTTGTCGAAGCACTCGCCGGGCGGGTCGAGTCGGCGGCCGAGTCGGTGCAGATCGACGGCGAGCCGGTGGATCTTGCGCGCGAGAACGACTCCCGCATCACCTACGTTGCGGGTCCCGCACCCGAGACGATGAACCGCACAGTCGCGGATGTGCTCACCGACGCCGGGGAATACACCTCGGAGATTGAACGGTTGCGTCACGCCATCAAGGGCGTCAGCCAGGAGGATCTGTCGGTCTCCGACATCCACGTCGTGGTGCAGAGCCTGTCTGGGGGTGACCAGCAGAAGATCGCTGTCGCGAACGCGACCAAGACGGCATCCCGGGTGGTCATCCTCAATCACCCGACCCGCGGTGTCGATGTCCCGTCGAAGGAGCGCACCTACGGCCTCATCGGGGGCCTCGCGGCCGATGGACGTGCGGTGGTGGTGCTCTCGGTCGACGTCAGCGAACTGTTCCGATGCTGTGACTGCATTGTCGTGATGTACCACGGGGCTGTGGTTGCGGCCCTCGACGTCGCCGAGGCCGACGAGGACCTGGTGATGGGGTACGCCCTGACCGGCGAACGGCCGGTGCCGCAGTCGGTACGCGGGCGTCAACACGCCTGACCGGCGGCGCCCGGGAGCCACCGGTCAGGGCGGCGCGGTTCAGACCTCGACGTTCGGCGCCACCGTGGCGAGCCGATGGCGAGCCAGGGCCAGGTTGGCCCGGGTGCGGTCGAGTACCACGTAGATGAACAGACCCCTGGTCAGCGGCGTATCGAGCACGTTGATCAGGTGGTACTGCTTGTCCAGCGTGATGAGGATGTCGTTGATCTTCTGGTCAAGGCCGATCTCGGACATCGTCGCCAGTTTGGCCCGTACGACATTGGAGTTACCGGCGGCTGCGATGCCGAGGTCAAAGCCCGGGCTACCGCCCTGGGCCAGCGCCATCCCGGACTCGGAGTCGATGACTGCGGCGCCCATGGCGCCTTCGATGGAGAGCAACTGCTGGATGGTGGCGTCGAGAGACAACGGGGGCCCTTCTGGTTGGCGGCGACGAGGTCGCCGAGCACAGGGCCGAAACCGTTGACCCCTGCGCGGTCTCGTTCCGTCTGGTGCGGAACTACGGATGTCTCGTCGGGGCCGGGGAGTCCCGGTGCACGACGGTCGGGGACATCCTCCGACACCGTCCCCGAAAAAGACAAACGCCGCATCACCGGACCGGTTGAGTCCGCCCCCGCGATCCCAGAGATCGTCCGCGCACCAGCCGCCACGGCAGCCAGGCCGACCAGCGGCCGCGGTCGACAACTCGTGCCGCCAGCCCTGCCTGGCCCGGTGATCCTGCACCGTCGTCAGCACGTTCCAGACCGCTACCGGGCACATCCTGACCTGCGCGCGCATCACGCTCAGCGCGCGCGTGAGCGACCGGGATGAGAGAAGAGACGGGAGCGGGCACGGCCGGTTCCCTGGTCAGTCGGTATGGACGTCACGCACCCACAGGACCCTGGAACTAACCGTGCCCGCTTACTTACTGTCAAACTCCGGCGCGTCACCGCAGGCACCGCGCCGCAACAACAACGTCAACAGACCGTGATCATCACCCTACCGACCAGCACACTCACGACTTCGCCATGACGCCGTGAGTGCGCCGACCCCGCACGTCGCTCGCGTGGATATCGCGCACGACGAGTGGTTGACCGTGACGGGAGGTTGTCGCGCTCCGTTGTGCAGGAGCCCACGCGGGACTCTCGACGGACCTACCCCCCTGCGCCTATGTCGGCGGGGAAAGAGCGCTTAGAGACGAGCCAGTAAGAACATCCGCTAAATTTAGCAAGGAAATCGATTTGATCGGGAGTCCGATTGCTTTGAGGTGTGCGACTCCAAGCTCCCTGGAAGTTTTTCCTTGTTTGGACGTTATTGCACTTGACCCAGTAGAAATCCCCATAGTTGGTTTTGATGCCAACGCCGGCCCGCTCGGCAGCCTGAGAATGTGATGCGAACAACGCTGCCGACGAAATAGCCACAAGGGAGGCGCTGATTTTCACAAAAATGGATCTACTCGGTGACATTTTCGAAAATTTTGACATAAATGGACTCCATCAAAATATAAGAATCACAAAACTTGACATTGTGGACGCCCGCCTGCCACCTTCAGTAATTTCGACAATTGACACGGTGGGATCCGTGCCCCCGGCAGGATTCGAACCTGCGCTCCCGCCTCCGGAGGGCGGTGCTCTATCCCCTGAGCTACGGGGGCCTGGGTGGCCGGTCGCGGTATACCTGATTTCACGACGCGATGAGACAGTAGCAGCCTACGCTGGCGCTCATGCAATCAGGGACCACCTCGAGCGGTCCCGCGTGCACCGTGCTGGTGTGCGACGACACCGAGTCGATCCGCCGGCTGATGCGGATCAACCTCGAGCTAGACGGGTTTGCAGTAGAGGAGGCGGTTGACGGCCACGAGGCGATGTCCCGCCTCATCGACCCGGACTTGCGCACTCCGACCGTGATCGTTCTCGACGCCCAGATGGCCCCGTACGACGGCTGGTGGGCGATCGCCGCCATCCGCTCACACCCCCGCCTGGATCACGTTCCCGCCCTGTTGGTGACCGCCGCGACCCCGACTCCGGACGAGGACGAGGTGCTCAGGTGCGGGTTCGACGGGTTCATCTCGAAGCCGTTCGACCCTGGCCATCTGGTGGAGACCGTCGCACAGCTCGCCGCCCGGGGAAGGGTCGGACGACAGCGACCGTAGGATTCAGCGGTGACTCCAGAGCAACTTGCCGCGGCCATCCGCGGTGCCCTCGCCGCCGCGGTCGACGTTGGTGAGCTCGTGGTCCCGGTGCCGGCGAACCTCCGAGTCGAGCGCCCGCGGAACCGCGAGCACGGCGACTGGTCGACCAATATCGCCCTGCAGTTGGCGAAGCCAGCCGGGATGTCGCCGCGCGCTATTGCCGATCTGCTTGGCGCCAGAGTTGCCGCCATCGCCGGGGTGCAGGCGGTCGATGTCGCTGGGCCGGGATTCCTCAACATCACGCTTGACGCGGCCAGTGCCGGCGAACTGGCCCGCACCATCGTCGAGGCAGGAGCGTCGTACGGTTCGGGTGACTCCGAGGACGGCCATGTCGTGAATCTGGAGTTCGTCTCTGCCAACCCGACGGGCCCGATCCACCTCGGCGGTACCCGGTGGGCGGCGGTGGGTGACTCTCTCGCACGGATCCTCACGGCATCCGGCGCGGCCGTCACGCGGGAGTACTACTTCAACGACCATGGCGCTCAGATTGATCGGTTCGCGCGCTCACTTCTCACCGCGGCGCGAGGGGAGGATGCTCCGGAGGACGGCTACGCAGGCACTTACATCACCGACGTGGCGCGTGCCGTCGTCGCTCAGGAGCCAGGGGTGCTCGACCTCTCCGCCGCCGAGTCCGAGGAGCGCTTCCGGGCCGTCGGCGTGGCCATGATGTTCGACCAGATCACGCAGTCGCTGCACGACTTCGGCGTTGACTTCGACGTCTACTTCCACGAGAACTCGCTCCATGAGAGCGGCGCGGTAGAGCGCGCGATTGCGCGCCTCGACGACCTGGGTGTGATGGTCGACCGTGACGGAGCGCGGTGGCTCCGGAGCACGGACTACGGCGACGACAAGGATCGTGTCGTGATCAAGGCCGACGGCCAGCCGGCCTATATCTCCGGCGACCTGGCCTACTACCTCGACAAGCGCGATCGTGGTTTCGACCAAGTCGTCATCATGCTCGGCGCCGACCACCACGGCTATGTGCCGCGCCTGATGGCGATGTGCGCGGCGTTCGGCGACACTCCCGGCGAGAACCTGCAGGTTCTGATTGGCCAGATGGTCAATCTGGTCAAGGACGGCGAGCCGCTGCGGATGTCGAAGCGGGCCGGCACGGTCCTCCGGCTCGAGGACCTCGTCGATGCGGTCGGGGTGGATGCGGCCCGGTACACCCTCACCAGGACCTCGACCGACTCATCGATCGATATCGACCTTGACCTGCTGGTCAAGCGCAGCAACGACAATCCGGTGTACTACGTCCAGTACGCCCACGCCCGGACCGCAAATGTGGCCCGGCTGTCCGGCGCCGACGGGGTGCACCGCACCGACGGTTTCGACGCCGCGCTGCTCACTGACCCGACCGAGGCCGCGCTGCTGGCGGTGCTCGGCGACTTCCCGCGAGTGGTCGCTCAGTCGGCCCACCTACGCCAGCCGCACCGGGTGGCGCGCTACCTCGAAGAGCTGGCCGCTCGCTTCCACCAGTGGTACGACAGCTGCCGCGTCCGCCCGATGAACGTTGACGAACCGGTGACCGACCTGCACCGAACCCGACGATGGCTCAACGACGCTACCGGCCAGGTGCTGCGCACCGGGCTCGGGTTGCTCGGCGTCACCGCCCCCGACCGTATGTGAGGCCCTGACCAATGCGTTCACACGAGGCCGGCGTTCTGCACGCCGACGGGTACGGCGGTCCGCCGCTATACCTGCCGTACCCGACCGATGTCATGGAACTGCTCCCACAGTTGTGGCCGCAGACGATCGGTCGTGACGAGGCCGGAAGGCTCACCGTGGGCGGCGTCGACGTCGTCACCCTGGCCCGTGAGCACGGCACTCCTGCCTACATCGTGGACGAAGAAGACTTCCGTTCTCGTGCCAGGGCGTTCAAGAGTTCCTTCGCTCATGCGTTCGCGGCATCCGGTGGTGCCGACGTCTATTACGCGGGGAAGGCCTTTCTCTGTAGCACGGTGGCGCGCTGGGTCGCCGACGAGGGCCTGTACCTCGATGTCTGCAGCGGTGGCGAGCTCGCGGTGGCCAGGCGCGCCGACTTCCCGGCCGAGCGAATTGCGCTGCACGGCAACAACAAAACAATCGCAGAGATCCGCGACGCGTTGTCCTACGGAGTCGGCCGGATCGTGCTCGACTCCGTGGTCGAGATCGAGCGGGTCGCGGCGATCGCCGCCGAGCTCGGGGTCCGGGCGTCGGTCATGATTCGGGTCACCGTGGGCGTCGAGGCGCACACCCACGAGTTCATCGCCACCGGCCACGAGGACCAGAAGTTCGGCTTCAGCCTTGCCGGCGGGCAGGCGGCGGATGCCGTTCGGCGGGTACTCGCCCAGCCCGACCTGCTCGACCTGCGCGGGCTGCACAGCCACATCGGCAGTCAGATCTTCGACACCGGCGGGTTCGAAATCGCGGCCCGGCGCCTTGTCGGCCTGCACGCCGAGATTGCCGACGAGTACGGCCACCACTGCCCCGACATCGACCTGGGTGGTGGGTACGGCGTCGCGTACACCTCCCAGCACACCCCGCTTCCGCCGGCAGTGCTCGCCGAGGAGCTGGCGAGCATTCTCTCCCGCGAGCTGAAGGCCGTGAGAGATGGTGACGAGCCCCGTCATCCGCGCGTCTCGGTCGAACCCGGGCGGGCCATCGCCGGGCCGAGCGCCTTCACCCTGTACGAGGTGGGCACCGTCAAGGAGGTCACACTCGGAGGCGGGCACACGCGCACCTACGTCTCGGTCGACGGCGGGATGAGCGATAACATCCGCCCCGCGCTCTACGAGGCGGACTATTCGTGCACCCTCGCCAATCGCCGTTCCGCTGCGCCGCCACGGTTGGCCCGCGTCGTCGGGCGGCACTGCGAGAGTGGCGACATCGTGGTGCTCGACGAGTACCTCCCGGGCGACATCACCCCGGGTGATCTCGTCGCCGTGCCCGGCACCGGCGCCTACTGCCGCAGCCTGGCGAGCCAGTACAACCACACGCCGCGACCGCCGGTGGTGGCGGTCCGCGGTGGCGCGTCGCGGGTCATCGTGCGCCGTGAGACCATCGACGACCTGCTCGCCCTCGACGTGGCGGGTGGGTGAACCCATGACAACCCCAGGAGCTGACTTCGCTGTGCCACGCCATCCCGGTCACCCGCTGCGGGTCGCCCTGCTCGGATGTGGTGTCGTGGGATCGGCGGTGGCCCGGATGCTCGTCTCGAATGCCGACGACCTCGCCGCCCGCGCTGGAGCGCCGCTCGAACTGGTCGGTATCGCCGTGCGGCGGCCCGGGCGGCCACGTCCGGATGTGCCGGTCGACCCGGCGCTGTTCACCGACGACGCCATGGACCTGGTCACCCGGGCCGACATCGTGGTCGAGGTCATCGGCGGCATCGACCCCGCCCGTCAGGTGCTCCTCACCGCGATGCGGCATGGGGCGTCGGTGGTCTCGGCGAACAAGGCCCTGCTTGCCGAGGACGGCCCTACGCTGTACGCCGCCGCCGATCAGTACGGCGTTGACCTGTACTACGAGGCCGCCGTCGCGGGCGCCATCCCCATCCTGCGTCCGATCCGCGAGTCGCTCGCCGGAGACGACGTGCGCAAGGTCATGGGAATCGTCAACGGCACCACCAATTTCGTTCTCGACCAGATGGATATGCGGGGTGCTGGCTTCGCCGAGACCGTGGTGCAGGCGCAGGCCCTGGGGTACGCCGAGGCCGACCCCACCGCCGACGTCGAAGGGTTCGACGCCGCCGCCAAGGCCGCGATTCTGGCCAGCCTCGCGTTCCACACCCGGGTGTCGTCGGCACGGGTCCACCGCGAGGGCATCACCGAGGTCAGCGCCGCCGACGTCGAGGCCGCGCGCGAGATGGACTGTGTGGTCAAGCTGCTCGCGATCTGCGAGCGGGTCACCGGGCCCGACGGTGGTGACGCCGTGAGCGTTCGGGTACACCCGGCGATGGTGCCGCGCAGCCACCCGCTCGCGGGAGTCCGCGAGGCGTTCAACGCGGTGTTCGTTGAGGCGGAGGCGGCCGGCCAACTGATGTTCTACGGGCGCGGCGCGGGCGGCGACCCCACGGCATCCGCCGTGCTCGGTGACGTCATCGCGGTGGCCCGGCACCGGGTCGCCGGCGGACGCGGGCCGGGGGAGTCCGCCTACGCCGACTTGCCGGTGGTCGACATGGGCCAGGCCCTCACGCGGTATCACATCAGCCTTGATGTGGCTGACCGTCCTGGCGTCCTCGCTCAGGTGGCGGCCGCGTTTGCCGAGCAGGGCGTGTCGATCGAGACGGTGCGCCAGCAGGTGTCGCCGGGTGATGGCGCACGGGCTCGGCTCGTGGTGGTCACGCATACCGCCACCGATGCCGCATTGTCGGCCACCGTTGACTCCCTGGCCGCGCTCGACACGGTCACCGGGGTGGCGTCGGTGCTCCGCGTGGAGGGGTCCTGACATGGCGCACCAGTGGCGCGGCGTCATCCGCGAGTACGCTGCCCGCCTCCCGAGCCTCGACGGTGCGCCGGTGGTCACCCTCCGTGAAGGCGGCACGCCGCTGGTGCCGTGCGAGTCGCTCTCCGAGCGCACCGGCGCCTCGGTCTTCGTCAAGGTCGAGGGCGCAAACCCCACGGCGTCCTTCAAGGATCGGGGGATGACGGCCGCCATCTCGGTAGCGAAGCGGCACGGCGCCCGCGCCGTGATCTGCGCCAGCACCGGAAACACCAGCGCGAGCGCGGCCGCCTACGCGGTCAAGGCGGGGATGACGTGCGCGGTGCTCGTCCCGGACGGCAAGATCGCGATGGGCAAGCTCAGCCAGGCGGTCATCCATGGGGCGACGATCATCCAGGTCGACGGCAACTTCGACGACTGCCTCACCGTGGCGCGCAAGTTGGGGGACGCGTACCCGGTGGAGTTGGTCAACTCGGTCAACCCGGCCCGCATCGAGGGTCAGAAGACCGCAGCATTCGAGGTGGTCGACGCGCTCGGCGACGCGCCCGACATCCACATGCTCCCGGTCGGTAACGCTGGCAACATCACTGCGTACTGGCGGGGGTACACCGAGTACGCCCAGCCGACCCCCGGCCTGGGAGGCGAGATCCTTGCGCCGGTCTCGACCCGGCGGCCGGCCATGTGGGGGTTCCAGGCCGCCGGTGCCGCGCCGTTGGTGGTGGGCCATCCGGTCGACGCGCCGGAAACGGTGGCTACCGCCATCCGGATCGGCAACCCCGCGTCGTGGGATCAGGCCGTTGCTGCCCGGGACGAATCCGGTGGCCGCATCGACGCCGTGACCGACGACGAGATTCTCGCGGCCCAGCGGCTCCTGGCCGCCACCGAGGGGGTGTTCGTCGAGCCCGGGTCGGCGGCGAGCATCGCCGGTCTCCTCGCAGCCCACCAGGCGGGCGACGTGCCCCGTGGCGCCACGGTGGTCTGCACCGTGACCGGGCATGGGCTCAAAGACCCGCAGTGGGCGCTGCGTCAGCCCGATGGCTCGGAGGTGGCGCCGGTGCGGGTCGCGGCCGATGTGGTCAGCGTCGCCGCGGCACTCGGGCTCGAGGGCTGAGATGGCCCGAGGCCCCCGCCCGGGCACGTCGGTCACGGTTCGCGTCCCGGCGAGCAGCGCCAATCTCGGGCCGGGCTTCGACGCCCTGGGCTGCGCGCTCGGTGTGTGGGATACCTGCCAGGCCACCGCGACTTCCGAGCCCGGCCTGGTGATCGTGGTCCGTGGTGAGGGTGCGGGGCAGGTGCCGCTCGACGAGCACCATCTCGTGTACCGGTCGATGCGCACCGCATGGGCCGAACTCGGCGGGGTGCCTCCGAGTGGGCTCCGGCTGGAATGCGACAACGCTATCCCGCACGGACGCGGCCTCGGGTCATCGGCCACGGCCATCGTCACCGGTGTCGTCGTGGCTCAGGCGCTGGTCGCCGTGACCCAGAACCCGGTGGATGCCGGCACACCGGTCGCGGTGGACCTTGACTGGGCTGGTGCGCTCGCCGCGCGACTCGAAGGCCACCCGGACAACGCGTGCGCCAGCGTCTACGGGGGCGTCACCCTCTCGTGGACCGACGACCCCGAGGCCGAGGCGAGTATGGTCCGGCTACCGGTTCACCCCGAGCTTGCCCCGGTGGTGCTCGTCCCGGACACCCAGCTCAGTACCGCGCGCGCTCGGTCGGTGCTGCCTCCGCAGGTGCGGCTCGCCGACGCTGCCGCCAACTCGGCACGGGCCGCACTGCTCTCGCATGCGCTGGCACTCGCGCCCGAACGGCTGCACGCGGCGACCCGGGACTGGCTGCACCAAGAGGCCCGACGGGCGTCGTATCCGCGGTCCATGGATCTGGTTGATGCGCTGCGTGCTGCCGGGCATGCGGCTGTCATTTCGGGAGCGGGTCCGTCGGTACTGGTCCTGGCGATGCGCGGCGTCATCAGCGACGTCATTGCACGAGCCCCGACGGGCTGGCGGGTGCTGACCCCGGGCATCCCGGCCACTGGAGCTCAGGTGCTCGCCGGCCCCGGATGAGGCCCGCCCACCACCGGCTGGTGGCGTCGGGGCGCACGGTACGAACAGCCGACCGCTCCTGCACTGTCACACCCGGTGGTACTGTAAGCAAGCGCTCTTGCAGCCGGTGCCCGGCCATCGAGTCGATTCCGCCGCAAAGCGCCAACCACGTTTCGGGCTGAGCCTTCAGCAGGGTAACGACAGCTTGCCCGACGTGTCCCCCACTCACAGGCTGCATGTCTGCGGCCACCTCAAGCGAGGGGAAGGATCCTTCGTGACAGACACCACCATCGAGGCGCCCGCGCCCACTGACAGCCCACGCCGTTCTGGCGCGCTCACTGCCATGCGGCTCGCCGAGCTGCAGGGCCTGGCCTCGAGCATGGGCATCGGCGGCACCGCCAAGATGCGCAAGGGCGATCTCGTCGCCGCCATCAAGGCCCGACAGAACGGGGAAAGCGTCGCCGCTCCGGTCAAGGAGCGACGTGACGAGCCCGCTCACGTGCCCACCGACAGCGCGCGCAACGGCCATCCACCGCGTGACCGTGAGGCCGATGCGGCCGTTCGCGGCCCACGCTCGGCGGCGCAGCGTGACGAACGCCCAGCACGCGAGGACGACTCAGCGCGCGAGGACAGCCGTCCTGGTGGCCGATCCGAGGATGTTCAGCGGGACCGGCACGGCGAGCGAGATCGGCAGCCTCAGCGCGACCGGCAGCAGGGGCCGCGGGAGCGTCAGCAGGAGCAGCAGGGTCCACGCGACGATGACGAGAGCCGCGGCGGGCGCCGTCGGCGCAACCGCGGGCGCAACCGCGACAAACGCCGCGGCCCGAGTCCAGCGGGCGTCGAGCAGGCCGACCCCACTGAGCCACCGATCCGCGAGGATGATGTTCTCGTGCCGGTCGCCGGCATCCTGGACATCCTCGACAACCATGCGTTCGTGCGCACCACGGGGTACCTCCCGGGCAGCAGTGACGTGTACGTCCCGTTGCAGATGGTCAAGCGTCACGGCCTGCGCAAGGGCGACGCGGTCACCGGCTCGATCAAGGCGGCGCGCGAGGGCGAGGAGCCACAGCAGCAGACCGTCGGTTCTCGCAACAACCGTCAAAAGTACACCCCGCTCGCTCGCCTCGACACCGTGAACGCGATGACGCCCGACGACGCGAGACGTCGGCCGGAGTTCACCAAGTTGACTCCGCTCTACCCGCAGGACCGCCTGCGGCTGGAGACCGAGCAGAACATCATCACGACCCGGATCATCGACCTGGTCGCGCCGATCGGTAAAGGCCAGCGCGGTCTGATTAATGCGCCCGCGAAGGCCGGTAAGACAATGGTGATGCAGGTGGTCGCCAATGCCATCACGACGAACAACCCTGAGGTACACCTCATGGTCGTGCTCGTCGACGAGCGGCCGGAAGAGGTCACCGACATGCAGCGTGCGGTGAAGGGCGAGGTCATCTCCTCGACCTTTGACCGCCCGGCCGATGACCACACCACGGTGGCCGAGTTGGCGATCGAACGGGCCAAGCGACTGGTCGAGATGGGTCATGACGTGGTCGTGCTTCTCGACTCCATCACCAAGCTCGGCCGCGCCTACAACCTTGCCGCGCCGGCGAGCGGTCGCATCCTCTCCGGTGGTGTCGACTCGGCAGCGCTGTACCCGCCGAAGAAGTTCTTCGGCGCGGCCCGCAACATCGAGAACGGCGGTTCGCTGACCATTCTTGCCACCGCCCTGGTCGAGACCGGGTCGCGCATGGACGAGGTGATCTTCGAGGAGTTCAAGGGCACCGGCAACATGGAGCTCAAGCTGGACCGGCAACTCGCGAACCGTCGTATTTTCCCCGCGGTTGACGTCAACAACTCGGGAACCCGGCGCGAGGAGATCTTGCTCGCTCCCGATGAACTCAAGATCATGTGGAAGTTGCGGCGAGTTCTTGCGGCCCTGGACAGTCAGCAGGGGATCGAGTTGCTTCTCGACCGGCTACGCAAGACGAAAAACAACTACGAGTTCCTCAAGCAGGTGCAGCAGACCAGTTCGATCAAGCTCGAGGACGAAGACGAGTCATAGTTCTGCGCATTCCCGCCCCATCACGGAAACGCGAGGTTCGCACGGGTTCCGTACCCGTGCGAACCTCGCGTTTGTCGTGTGGACCTCGCATTCCCGTGCGGCGCTCCAAGAGCCACCGCTCCGCTCGCTCGGTTCAGTTCCTCGTAACCAGGAGGCGCATCGCGGGGAATGTGCTGCGCACGAACCCGCGCGCACCGTAGATCCGCGCCCCGCCGTCGGTGGCGAAGAGGTCGACGCGGCTGACCTCGGTCTCTTCCTCGAACCAGCGCAGCAGCGCGTCGGTACACGCGGCGGCGTACCCGTAGCCTCGATGGCTCGTGAGGGTCACGACGTTGGAAACCAGCCCGACCGACCCGTGCGGCGCGGACGGCCCCGGGATCAGCGCGGTCACCTCGCCGACGGCGCACGAGACGACCGTGCCGGCGAGATCGGCGACGACGATGCGCACCCCTGCTGCCGCTACCGCGTCCACGAACCAGTCGTGCGCCGCGAGCTGCCAGCCGGGTTCGGCGAGGTGGATACCGTTGCTGCCCATCGCCTCGAACATCGCCACCCGGAGAGTGACCAGCGCCGCCGCGTCATCCCGACCAGCGGTGCGGATGACGACCGGCGCGCCTCGGCGCGTGGCCCGGTCGGCCTCCGGCTCGGTCAACGGAGCCCGGCCGACAAGACTAGGACGGGCATCCCGGTGGCTGGTAGATAGAACACGGCCGGGGCGGGAGCGGGGTGGGCGATGGGGCTGGCGGGGGCGGCGGTGCTGGCGCGGTCACGGTAAGTGACACGCCGGTGGGTGCCTGGTCGATGCCGTAGTCGGTGTGGATGGTGTATACGCCCGGGGCGAGCGAAGCCACCGACACGTCCCCGGCGCCCGTGAAGCGCATGCCCCGGGGCGGACCCTGACCGAGCTGATTCTGCAACGGCACCTCACCGAGAGTGATGTTGCCCGGGTCGGCGACAATGCGGACCGTGCCGGCCGAGTTCTCGGGAAAGACGCAGACGGCGTACACATCCGCCGGGTCGGGGTAGGTCGAGATGTCCACGAACACCGATATGTCTGCGGTGCCCTGGACTATCTGGCGTTGGTCGGTCCACGTCGTGGCTTGCTCGTCGGCCCAGCACGCGAAGCCCGGCGGCCGGGACCGTGCGTCTGCGGGCGCGGTCGAAACGAGGGACAACGTCATCGTCGCCGTGGTCACGGCGATCATCGGGCCGGTGAACTTCATCGATACTGTTCGCTTTCTCGTCGACGGGGCCCGGACAGGTGCCTGGGCAGGAGGTTGGGAAACGAGGCGGGCAGTTTAGCCGTGAGAAACACGACCACAGAGTATTTCGATCCGCGCCGTCGCGGCACCGAAGATTCGGTGAACACCGCGCAGAGTATGGCGCTGGATCCAGCCCTGACGGGCGCCCGACCTCGACCGTTGGATACTCGCTCCCTGCGAATTCGGTGGCGGGGGCGCGCACGCCGCCTCTCGGTCGACGCGGCCGTCGGGTCACGACGATGTGTCGCGGGAATGGCCGTACCTACGGTGCTGTTTGGGCCACGGTGTGCTGCTCTGGCACACTTGAACGCTGGACCGGTTCACGGCACCAAGTACCACCGCAGCAGCCTCCCTACGCTGGCTGCAGGTGGGCATCACGGGTGAGCAGCAGAGCGCTGGCCCCGGCCGACCCGGAGACATCCAAGGAGAACTGTCGTGAAAAAGGACATCCACCCCACGTACGCCGAGACGACGGTCACCTGCACCTGTGGCCACACGTTCAGCACCCGCAGCACCGCCGACAATGGTGTGATCCACGCCGACGTGTGCTCCAACTGTCACCCGTTCTACACCGGTAAGCAGAAGATTCTCGACACCGGTGGTCGGGTGGCTCGCTTCCAGGCCCGCTACGGCAAGAAGGCCACCTCGTAGTTCCACGGACGCGTGCCGGCTCACCCGCCAGGCGTGCGCCGGCACGCGGCGCCGGTGACCATTGCATCGGCAGCGTCAGCGCGGCTCGCGCTAGGGCGCCTCGACCGCCGCTCCTCGACCCCTCGATGACGACCGGAGACCACCGTGCTCGACTCCGCCCAGGCACTCGTGGCTGAGCATGCCGCGCTCGAGCGCGAGATGGGTGAGCCCGCGGTCGTCTCCGACCCGGACCGGCTCCGCGACGTGACCACCCGCTGGGCCGCGCTCGGCCCCACGGTCACGGCGCACCAGGTGTGGCGCAGCGCGTGCGGCGACCTGGACGCGGCTCGCGAACTCGCGTCTGAGGACCCCGCGTTCGCTGTCGAGATTCCTGCTCTCGAGGATGCCGCTCGCGCCGCCGAGGAACGCCTGCGCGGTCTCCTGGTGCCGCGTGACCCGGATGACGATCGCGACATCATCCTGGAGGTCAAGGCGGGGGAGGGCGGCGAGGAGTCGGCCTTGTTCGCGGGCGACCTCCTGCGCATGTACCTGCGCCATGCCGATCGTCGTGGGTGGCGCACCGAGGTACTTGATGCCACCGAGTCCGACCTCGGCGGCTATAAGGACGTGCGGGTCGCGGTGAAGTCCCGCGGCACCCCGCAGCCGGGCGAAGGGCCGTGGGCGCGACTGAAGTTCGAGGGCGGGGTGCATCGGGTGCAGCGAGTTCCGGTCACCGAGAGCCAAGGCCGTATCCACACCAGCGCGGCAGGCGTCTGGGTGATGCCTGAGGCCGAAGAGGTGGAGGTCCGGATTGACCCCGCCGACCTGCGTGTCGACGTCTTCCGATCCAGCGGGCCGGGCGGTCAGAGCGTCAACACCACCGATTCGGCGGTGCGGATCACGCACCTCCCCACGGGCGTGGTGGTGTCCTGCCAGAACGAGAAGAGCCAGCTGCAGAACCGCGAGGCCGCGGTCCGGGTGCTCCGCGCTCGCCTGCACCAGATCGCGCAGGACGAGCGCAACGCCGCCGATGCCACGGCCCGCGCCGGTCAGGTCCGCACCGTGGACCGGTCCGAGCGGATCCGCACCTACAACTACCCGGAGAACCGAATCAGCGACCACCGCACCGGGTATAAGGCGTACAACCTTGATGTGGTGCTCGACGGCGAGCTCGACGCCGTCATCCAGTCGGCCGTGGACGCCGACGAGGCCGCCCGCCTCGCCGCCGTGGCCGACCGCTGAGCCGACCGGATGACGATGCCCCCGCGCGGCGCTCAGACACCCGCCGACGCGTCGTCGAGACCGCGGCACCGATGACGGCCCAGTCGCCGCGACCAACGATCGCCGAGGCGGTGGCCCGGGCGCGTGCCGCGTTCGGGGAGGTCGGCATCGCGTCGCCGGACGCCGACGCAGTCGAGTTGGCGGCGTTCGTGCTTGGGAGCGATGGCGCAGACGTGCACCGCCGGATCGTGCTGCGCGACTCCGCTGACGCAGGCTTCCTTGACCGCTACGACGGGCTCGTCGAGGAGCGGCTCTCGCGCGTCCCGCTCCAGCACCTCACCGGGCGGGCGCACTTTCGCCGGCTCACCCTCGCCGTCGGCCCCGGCGTGTTCGTCCCGCGGCCGGAGACTGAGGTCGTCGCCGGATTGGCGATCGACGCTACTGCCGGCGTGGACTCACCCGTGATCGTTGACCTGTGCACCGGTTCGGGAGCGCTCGCGCTTGCGATCGCCGACGAGGTTCCCAGTGCCCGGGTGTACGCGGTCGAGCTGTCGCGGGACGCCCATGCCTGGGCAGAGCTGAATATCGCGAGCGGTGCGGGCGGTCTCGGGGCCGGGATCGAGCTGCGGCTCGGTGACGCGACCGCCGCCTTTCCCGAGCTGGACGGCACCGTCGACGTCGTGGTGAGTAACCCGCCGTACATTCCCGACGGCGCAGTGCCGCTCGATCCGGAGGTGCGGGACCATGACCCCGAGCTCGCACTCTACGGCCGGTCGGTCGACGGGCTCGCGGTGCCGACGGCAGTCGCTGCCCGCGCGGCGGTCCTGGTGCGCCCAGGTGGTGTGCTCGTCATGGAACACGCTGACACGCAGGGCGAATCGCTGGCGAGCGTGCTGCGAGGGTCCGGCCGGTGGGTCGACATCGCTGATCACCGAGACCTCACCGGACGCCCCCGAGCGGTCGTCGCAGTTCGACGTGACCGACGATGACAAGCCGGCCACGGGCGAGCCCCTAGGCTCATCTCCATGAGCCCGGTCTTCGACTGCACCACCGAGCACGGGCGGTCCGACGCCATCCCCAAGGCAGCGGCCGGCGTGCGCGAGGGGAAGCTGGTCGTCATCCCCACCGACACGCTGTACGGCATCGGAGCCGACGCGTTTTCTGCCGAGGCGGTGCGCGACCTGCTCGACGCCAAGGGCCGGGGCGCCGACATGCCACCGCCGGTGCTCGTGCCCGACGCCCGCACGGTCGACGGCCTGGCCACCGACGTGCCCGCGTATGCCCGGGCGCTGGTCGCCGAGTTCTGGCCTGGGCCGCTCACCATCGTGCTCCAGGCTCAGCCGTCGCTGCGATGGGACCTGGGCGACACCGGTGGGACGGTGGCGCTGCGGATGCCGGATGATGACGTGGCTCTGGCGCTGCTGCGCGAGGTCGGCCCGATGGCGGTGAGCAGCGCCAACCGCCATGGGTACCCGGCATCCCGCACCGTGGTCGAGGCGGCCAGCCAACTCGGCGCTGCCGTCGAGTTCTACCTTGACGGCGGCCCCGTGACCGGCGGTCTCGCATCGACGATCGTCGACTGTACGCGGGCCGAACCGGTGGTGCTGCGGCTCGGTGCGCTTGCCGCGGATCGGGTCATGGCCGTCGTCGAGCGAGCCCGGGCCGACGCCCTAGAGTTGACGGGCGCCGAGCCTGACGCGCATCCTCCCAGCCAGCCGCGAGAGAGCATCGAGCATGAGTGACACGTTTTACGGATCTGACTTCGGCGCCCTTGAGTCCGTCGACCCCGACATCGCCGGCATCCTGGTGGCCGAGCTCGAGCGGCTCCGGAGCGGGCTGCAGTTGATCGCCAGCGAAAATTTCTCCAGCCCCGCGGTGCTCACTGCCCTGGGGTCGACGCTGTCCAACAAGTACGCCGAGGGGTACCCGGGGCGGCGCTACTACGGCGGCTGCGTCGAGGTCGACAAAGCTGAGGCGCTCGCCATCGAGCGGTGTCGGTCACTGTTCGGTGCCGACCACGCCAATGTGCAGCCGCATTCGGGCGCCAGCGCGAACCAGGCTGTCTACGGGGCTTTCCTGAAGCCGGGCGAGACCCTCCTGGCGATGAGCCTTCCGCACGGTGGACACCTCACCCACGGCACCAAGGTCTCGTTCTCCGGTAAGTGGTTCGATGCCGTGCACTACGGCGTCGAGGCGGCCACCGAGCACATCGACTACGACGAGGTCGAGCGGCTCGCCAAGGAACACCGCCCGAAGGTCATCCTCGCCGGTGGCTCGGCCGTTCCACGGCTCATTGACTTCGCCCGGTTCCGGGCTATCGCCGACGAGGTCGGCGCGATCTTCTGGGTCGACGCGGCCCACTTCATCGGCTTGGTTGCCGGCGCGGCCATTCCCAGTCCGGTCCCGTATGCGGATGTGGTGTCGTTCACGACCCACAAGGTGTTGCGTGGGCCGCGCTCGGGCGCCATCGTCTGTCGGGCCGAGCACGCCGCGGCCATCGACAAAGCCGTCTTCCCGATGATGCAAGGCGGCCCGCAGATGCACTCGATCGCGGCCAAGGCGGTCAACTTCATGGAGTGCGCCACACCTGAGTACGCGGCCTACACCCGTCAGGTGGTGACCAACGCGGGGGTACTCGCGGGTGCGTTGGGCGAGCACGGCATCCGGCCCACCACTGGCGGTACCGATACTCATCTCTCGCTCCACGACCTCCAGGCCGTGTCAGTGACCGGAGTCGACGCCGAGGCGCGCTGCGACGCAGCTGGAATCACGCTGAACAAGAACGCGATCCCGTTCGACCCGCAGAAGCCGAACGTCGCCTCCGGGGTTCGGGTCGGTACCCCGTGTCTCACGACCCAGGGCATGGCCGAGGCCGAGATGCGCACCGTCGCCGGCCTCATCGCCCGGGCGGTCATCGATGGGTCAGCCGACCCTGCGCACCCGGTGTCGCGCGAGGTCCGCTCCCAGGTCGCTGAGCTCGTCGAGGCATTCCCGGCCTACCCGCGCCCGATCCGCGTCGGCAGCTGAGACCGTTCCCCCGTGTCCTCACCGGACGCCGAGGCTGGCTCCGCGCTTCCGCTGCTCGGCCGACTCAACCGGCGTGGCTTCCGTGCGGTGATGGTGCTCGACGGTCTCGCGGTGCTTGGTCTGGCGATTTCGATCATGGTGTACCGCTTCGGGCCGCCACCTCAGTGGCCGACCTACGAGGTGGCCGAGTACCTCTCGTCCTTCTCGGTCGCGGCCCTGGTGTTTCTCGCCGCGTTCTACTTCGGCGGCCTCTACGAGCGTGAGCCGAGGTTGGGCGGTGGCATCGTCCTACCCCGCGCCGCTGCACTCTCGCTTGCCGCCGGGAGTTTCGTGACGCTGCTCAACCTTGCCCTCACCGGCCTCGTCCGGCAGCGCGGGTCGATCATCGAGCGCGCGTTGCCGTTCCCGATCCCCAACCTGCTGGCGGTGATCGTGCTCGCGGCGCTCGGCGTGGCGTTCAACCGTGCCGTTGTCCAATGGGTCCGCACCCGGCGGGAGGGGCCGCCCCGCGTCATCCTGGCCGGCGAGGCCGCCGACCTCGACCTCGCGCGCCACCACCTCGAAGTCAACTCTGAGGTCTTGGACATCGTCGCCGAGGTCGATGACCCGAACGCGGTGGTCGATGCCGCGTATGCGGCCCGGGCAACCGATGTCGTGCTGGTCACCGGGGCCTGGCTGGAGGAGTGGTACCCGCGAACTATCGGCCGGCTCGACCAGGGTGGGATGACGATCCTGCTGCGGGTTACCGGCCGCGAGACGCTGTTCGGCTTGGACCGGCTGCGCGAGGTCGGTGGGATGCCGTTCGTCCTGCTTCTCCCGCAGACCATGCCGGCGTCGCAGCGCCACTTCAAGCGGATCCTGGACCTGTTCCTGCTGCTGGTGACCGCGCCAGTGTGGATGGCCCTGCTGGGCGGCACGGCCCTCTACCAACTGGTGGTCGCCGGCCGGCCGCTGCTGTATCGGCAGACCCGGGTCGGGGTGGGCGGTGCGACCTTCGAGATGGTCAAGTTCCGGAGCATGCGGGTCGATGCTGAGCCCGACGGGGCGGCCCGGCTGGCGGCGCTCGGTGACCCGCGCGTTATCCCGGCCTGTCGGTGGATCCGAGCCACTCGCGCCGACGAACTACCTCAGATCCTGCACATCATTACCGGCCGGATGTCGGTCGTCGGGCCTCGCCCGGAGCGGCCCGAGTTGACCGCCGGGTTCGAGAAGGAGATTGCCGGCTACACCCGGCGCCACGAGGTGCCGCCGGGACTCACCGGTCTGGCTCAGATTCATGGGCGCTACCACACGGACGCCGAGTACAAGCTGGGTTACGACCTTCAGTACCTGGTCAACTGGTCGCCGGTGCTTGACCTGGAGATCATCGCCCGCACGATCTGGGTGGTTCTGGCGCGCCGGGTGTGAGATGGCCCGGCGCAGGTGCGCCGGCGCGGATCGGGCGAGTTGGGCCGGTCACATTGCTTGTGATAGTTTTCACAAGCGATTGAGGGAGGAGTACAACGTGGCACAACGGCTTGGGACTCGGACTCCGGTCAGCGGGATGGTTGGGCACGTCCTCGCCGCGGGGTCGGTATGCGTCGTGCTCGCCATGGTCATCGGCAGCCTCATCAGCCCCAGCGCGGCGGCCTCCGCAGGGCTCGGCTCAGTCACGGTTCTGGTCGTGGTCGTGCTTGGCGTCCTCGGGACGACCGCGGTTCTCCGAGGTGCTGACGGGCTCGCCCTCGCCGGAGCTGGAGTTGTCTACCTCGGGCAGTTGGTGCTCCTGGTCGCGGTGATTGCCGCGGTGCGTGATGCGCGCTGGCTGGTGGGGCCGGCCTTCGCCGTCGCCGCGATCGCGCAAACCCTGATGACCCAGGTCGCGATGGTCATTGGCTACCTCCGAGCCCGCCACGAACTCACCGACTCCCCCCTGGTGCCACGATGACCTCCGCCGAGCAGGACGTGCCGCCGCAGCCGGACGCCATGGGCGCCACGGTCACCGCCTACCTGCTGACCGGGCCGGTCTGCGGCGGTGCGCTGGGCTATGCACTCGACCTCCTGATCGATGCTCGGTTCTTCATCGTCATCGGTCTTCTCGCCGGAATGGCCTTGTCCATCTACACGATCTGGCTCCGGTACGGTAGGACCGGTTCCGACGCGCCATCGCCGCGGAGACCGCTGGATGTAATCCCCCACCACGAGGAGACTTCGTGACCATGGCCGCTGCCACGTGGCAACCGGCATCTCTTCCCACCGCTGGTGGCGATGAGTTCGCCCCGCCGACGCCGGAGATCTTTTTCCTCCCGCTCGCCGGTCCTGAGGGTTGGCAGGTCACCGAGCAGATGTTTTGGGGTGGGGTATCGGTCGCGATTATCTGCACACTGCTCATTGTCCTCAGCCGTAATGCTGCGGTGGTGCCGAGCAAGGGGCAGTGGTTCCTCGAGGGCGTGTACGGCGCGGTGCGCAACGGGATTGCCCGCGACATGATCGGTTCCAAAGAATTCCTGCGTTTCGTGCCGCTGCTGTTCAGCCTCTTCACGCTGATTCTCGTCAACAACTGGTTCGGCGTCCTGCCGCCGGTGATGAATCCCGTGACCGGACGGGTCGGTTTTCCGATCGCATTCACGGTCATCGTCTACGTGGTCTACCACTGGGTCGGTATCCGTCGCCACGGCGTCGGGGGGTACTTCAGCCGGCTCGTTCCGCCGGGGCTGCCGGGGTGGATCAAGGGTCCGATCTGGGTCTTGGAGTTCATCACTTACTTCATCACCCGGCCGTTGACGCTCGCCCTGCGGTTGTTTGGCAACATGTTTGCTGGACACATGCTGATCGTGCTGTTCGTCAGCGCGGGCGCGTACTTCCTCGCCCAGGGAGGCCTGCTCAGTGCCATGTCGCTGCCGACATTCGTCATGGCGGCTGCGATGTGGCTGTTTGAGGCGTTGGTCCAATTTCTTCAGGCATATGTCTTCACCCTTCTCGCGGCGAGTTACATCGCGGGAGCGGTGGCGGACGACCACTGACCCGATCCACCCACCCACCACCGGTGGCGCCGCCACCACCAACCGAAAGAGGATGCTGTGTTCGGAAACCTCTCGCTCGTCGGCTACGGCCTTGCGACTATCGGCCCGGCCATCGCCGTCGGCCTGATTTTCGCGGCGTACATCAACGGTGTGGCCCGCCAGCCCGAGGCGCGTCCGCTACTCCAGCCGATTGCCATCCTCGGATTCGCTCTCGCCGAAGCTCTCGCGATCTTCGGCCTGGTGCTGTACTTCGTTCCCATCAAGTGAGTCCCAGGCCCGCACCTATCCCCGACCCGTCGCAGGAGACGTCGTGAACCTGACCGCCGTGCCGTCGTCGGCCGCCTCGCTCGTAGCGGCCGGAGAGGCTGAGAAGCTCCCGCTCCTCCCGTACATCCCGGAGTTGATCTTCGGCTTCGTCATGGTCGGCATCGTCTACCTGGTGGTCGCTCGGAAAGTGGTCCCCACCATGGAGCGGACGTTTGCCGAGCGACGTGCCGCGATCGAAGGTGGGATCGAGGAGGCCGGTCGAGCCCAGGCCGAAGCCCGGGCCGCGCTGGAGCAGTACCAGGCGCAGCTCGCCGGGGCCCGGGGCGAAGCCCACGAGATCCGCGAGGCAGCACGGGAGCAGGCCGCGGCTCTCATGGTGGAGATGCGGACCCAGGCCCAGGCTGAGGCGGCCCGGATCACCGAGCACGCCCAGCGTCAGATCGAGGCCGAACGTCAGCAGGCCGTTGCTCTGCTCCGTCTGGAGATTGGCACCCTGTCGACGTCATTGGCAAGCAAGATCGTCGGTGAGTCGCTCGAGGATGACGCGCGCCGCACCGGCGTCGTCGACCGCTTCCTTGCCGAACTCGAGTCTGGTGATGTGCGGCCGGAGAAAGTGGCCCCGGTGGGCCGGGACGCGTGATGCGTGGTTCCTCGCGGGCCGCGGCTCTCGCCGCACAGTCCGCACTCGACACGGCACTCGACGGCTCACCCGACTGGCCGAGACTCGCCGAGGAGTTGTTCGCGATCACCGGCATTGTCGAGAACAACGCGTCACTCCGGCGCGCGCTCGCCGACCCGTCGCGCGATGGTGCGGCGAAAGCTGGCCTGGCCCGCTCCCTTTTCGGTAGCCGCCTGAGTTCGGTGGCCGCTGACTTGGTGGCGGACGTGGCAGGTCAGCGCTGGTCGGCCGAACGCGACCTCGGTGACACCCTCGAGGGGCTAGCGGTCCAGGCATTGCTGGCCCGGGCCGAGCGCGAGGATCGGATCGACCGAGTCGAGGACGAGTTATTCCGCTTCGAGCGGATCGTCGCCGGTGATCCCGGCCTCCGCGATCTGCTCTCCAGCCGCACCGCGGATGGAGAGGGAAAGGCCGGTGTGGTGGACGCCCTGCTCGACGGCAAGGCAACGCCCGAGACCCGCCGGTTGGCGCGGCAGGCCGTGCAGGTGCCACGGGGCCGTCGCCTCAGCCGCGTGATCGAGGCGTATCTCGAGTTGGCCTCCCGGCGCCGCGACGAGGTGAGCGCGCTGGTCACCGTGGCGAGTCCGCTGTCCGCGGAGCAGTCGAGGCGGCTCGGCGCTGCGCTCCAACGGCAGTACGGCAAGAAAGTTCTGCTCCACGTCGTCCTTGACCCCCAGGTCATCGGCGGCATCCGGGTGCAGGTCGGCGACGAGGTCGTCGATGGCACCGTCCTTCGCCGACTCGACGAGGCCCGTCGGCACGTCACCGGCAGCTGACCGACATCCCGATCCCACTTACGACCCCCCATGAGACCACCCCGGCTCAACCGCCCGGCGATGCGAGGAGAAGAACAGACATGACGGAGCTCTCGATCCGTCCGGAGGAGATCCGGGACGCCCTGGACAACTACGTCCGGTCGTACCAGCCGGGCGCCGCCGCCCGCGAGGAGGTCGGCCGCGTGACCGATGCTGGTGACGGCATCGCTCACGTCGAGGGCCTGCCGTCCGCGATGACCAACGAGCTGCTCCGCTTCGAAGACGGCACCCTCGGTTTGGCGCTCAACCTCGACGTGCATCAGATCGGTGTGGTCATCCTCGGTGAGTTCTCCGGCATCGAGGAGGGGCAAGAGGTCACTCGCACCGGCGAGGTGCTGTCGGTGCCAGTCGGTGACGCGTTCCTCGGCCGGGTCGTCAACCCGCTCGGCACGCCCATCGACGGTCTCGGTGACATCCAGTCCGAGGAGCGCCGCGCCCTCGAGTTGCAGGCGCCCACTGTGGTGCAGCGCAAGTCGGTGCATGAGCCGCTCCAGACCGGGCTGAAATCGGTCGACGCCATGACTCCCATCGGCCGCGGCCAGCGCCAGCTCATCATCGGCGACCGTCAGACCGGCAAGACCACCGTCGCGGTCGACACGATCATCAACCAGAAGGAATTCTGGGAGACCGGCGATCCCGCCAAGCAGGTGCGCTGCATCTACGTGGCGATCGGCCAGAAGGGTTCGACGATCGCCTCGGTCAAGGGCACCCTGGAAGAGGCCGGTGCGATGGAGTACACCACCATCGTCGCGGCCCCGGCGTCGGACTCCGCAGGCTTCAAGTACCTCGCTCCCTACACCGGTTCCGCCATCGGCCAGCATTGGATGTACCAGGGCAAGCATGTGCTCATCGTGTTCGACGACCTGAGCAAGCAGGCCGAGGCCTACCGCGCGGTGTCACTGCTGCTGCGCCGCCCGCCGGGCCGCGAGGCCTACCCGGGCGACGTGTTCTACCTGCACAGTCGGCTGCTCGAGCGCTGCGCCAAACTCAGCGACGACCTCGGCGCCGGCTCGATGACCGGTCTGCCCATCATTGAGACGAAGGCTGGTGACGTGTCGGCGTACATCCCGACGAACGTCATCTCCATCACCGACGGCCAGATTTACCTCCAGGCTGACCTGTTCAACTCCAATGTGCGCCCGGCCATCGACGTCGGCGTTTCGGTGTCCCGAGTCGGCGGCGCTGCCCAGATCAAGGCGATGAAGTCGGTGTCCGGCCGGCTCAAGCTCGACCTGGCCCAGTACCGCGCACTCGAAGCGTTCGCCATGTTCGCCTCCGACCTCGACCCGGCATCGCGGGCCCAGCTCGCCCGCGGTGCACGCCTGGTCGAGTTGCTCAAGCAGCCGCAGTCGGCGCCGTACCCGGTGGAAGAGCAGGTGGTGTCTATTTGGTTGGGCACCACCGGAAAGCTCGACCAGGTTGCCACCGCCGACGTGCGCCGCTTTGAGGCCGAGTTCCTCGACCATCTGCGTCGCACCCGGGCGGAACTCCTCGCCGGGATCCGCGAGTCGGGGAAGTTCCCCGAGGAGACCGAGCAGGCGCTGGAGTCGGAGGTGTCCGCCTTCGCCGCTAGGCTCTTTGAGGGGTCTGGTACTGAGGCGGTACCGGTGCACGACGAGGCTGAGGATGACGCTGCGGCCCGGGCTCAGCAGGCCGAGCAGGAGCAGATCGTCCGGCAGAAACGCTGACCGCACGGGGGGCGCCCATGCAGAGCGTGGGACCCGCGCCCCCCGTGCCCCCCCGAACGACGGGGACCCGGACCCTCGAACGACGGGGACCGTGAACCCCCCGAACGACACGCAACTTCAGCAGGAAGGCGGGAACGCATGGGAGCGCAGATCCGGGAGTACCGGCAGCGCATCCGGTCCGTCAGCGCGACGAAGAAGATCACCCGGGCGATGGAGTTGATGGCAGCGTCCCGGGTGGTCAAGGCGCAGCAGGCGGTTCGCGAGTCGAGCCCGTATGCCCGTGCCCTGACCCGAGCCGTATCGGCGGTTGCGACGTTCTCGAACGAGGACCACCCGCTCACGACCGAAAAGGCCGAGGTCACTCGCGCCGCCGTGGTCATCATCACCTCGGACCGCGGCCTTGCCGGGGCCTACAGCTCGGCCGTGCTCAAGGAGAGTGAACGGCTCATCGCGAAGTTGGCCGAGGAGGGCACGCAGGCTGTGCCGTACCTCCTCGGGCGCAAAGCCGTTGGCTTCTACCGGTTCCGTCAGCGCGAGTACGCCGCGGAGTGGACCGGCGCGTCGGAGAAGCCGTCGTTCGAGGTGGCACGCGAGGTGGGCGAACGCATTGTCACCGACTTTGCTGCCGACGCTGCGGACGGCGGGATCGACGAGGTCTACGTCGTGTTCACGCGATTTGTCACGATGGTCACCCAGGAGCCTGACGTCATCCGGCTGCTGCCTCTGGAGGTCGTCGAGGGCGCCGAGGCCCCCGAGTCCGATGAGGTGCTGCCGCTGTACTCCTTCGAGCCCAGCCCCGAGCAGGTGCTCGACGCGCTGTTGCCCAAGTACGTGAACGCCCGGTTGTTCAACTGCATGCTGCAGGCGGCAGCCTCCGAACTGGCGGCACGACAGCGGGCGATGAAGTCGGCCACTGACAACGCCGAAGAGCTCATCAAGAAGTACACCCGGCTGGCGAACCAGGCGCGCCAGGCCGAGATCACCCAAGAGATCAGCGAGATCGTCGGGGGCGCCAGCGCGCTCGCCGAGGCCAAGTGAGCGAGAGAGAGACCATGACTGCCACTGTCACCGAGAAGACCGCCGCCACCGGGCCGGGCGGGACCGGCCGAATCTCGCGGATCATCGGCCCGGTCGTCGATGTCGAGTTCCCCGTCGACGCGATGCCCGAGCAGTACAACCTGCTCACCACCGAGGTCGAGATCGGCGGCGAGACGAAAGCGCTCAACCTTGAGGTCGCTCAGCACATCGGCGACACCATGGTGCGGGCGATCTCGCTGCAGCCGACCGACGGTCTGGTGCGGGGGACCGCGGTCACCGACAGCGGTGGACCGATCACCGTCCCGGTCGGTAACGCCACCCTGGGCAAGGTGTTCAACACCACCGGCGTGCCGATGAACCTCGCGAAGGGCGAGACGCTCGACGTGACCGAGCGCTGGGGCATTCATCGCTCGGCTCCGGCGTTCGACCAACTCGAGCCGAAAACCCAGATGTTCGAGACCGGCATCAAGGTGATCGACCTGCTCACCCCATACGTGCAGGGCGGCAAGATCGGCCTGTTCGGTGGTGCTGGTGTTGGCAAGACCGTGCTCATCCAGGAGATGATCGCCCGGGTCGCGCGCGACCACGGTGGGGTGTCGGTATTCGCCGGTGTCGGCGAGCGCACCCGTGAGGGCAACGACCTCATGGTCGAGATGGAAGAGGCCGGCGTCCTCGGTCAGACCGCGTTGGTGTTCGGCCAGATGGACGAGCCGCCGGGCACCCGTCTTCGGGTCGCGCTGTCGGCGCTGACGATGGCGGAGTACTTCCGCGATGTGCAGAAGCAGGACGTACTGCTCTTCATCGACAACATCTTCCGCTTCACCCAGGCCGGTTCCGAGGTCTCGACCCTGCTCGGCCGGATGCCGTCAGCGGTGGGCTACCAGCCCACGCTTGCCGACGAGATGGGCGTGCTCCAGGAGCGGATCACCTCAACCCGTGGCCACTCGATCACCTCGATGCAGGCGATCTACGTCCCGGCAGACGACTACACCGACCCGGCGCCGGCCACGACCTTCGCCCACCTCGACGCCACCACCGAACTGTCCCGTGAGATTGCGTCGCTGGGCATCTACCCGGCCGTCGACCCATTGACCTCGACCAGCCGCATCCTCGACCGCCGGTACATCTCGCCGGAGCACTATGACACCGCGGTACGGGTCAAGCAGATCCTTCAGCGCAACAAGGAACTCCAGGACATCATCGCGATTCTCGGTATCGACGAGTTGTCCGAAGAGGACAAGATTTTGGTGAACCGGGCACGCCGCATCCAGCGGTTCTTGTCGCAGAATACCTACGTGGCTAAGCAGTTCACCGGGATCGAGGGGTCGACCGTTCCGCTCGTCGACACCATCGAGGCGTTCACGAAGATCTGCGACGGCGACTATGACCACATCAGTGAGCAGGCGTTCTTCATGTGTGGCGGTCTCGACGATGTCGAGCGCCAGTGGGCCGAGATCCAGAAGAACCTCTGATGTCACTTCAGGTCGAGTTGGTGGCCGCCGACCGCAAGGTCTGGGAGGGCGCAGCGAGCCAGGTCAGCGCCAGGTCGGTCGACGGTGAGTTGGGGATCCTGCCGGGTCACCAGCCGGTGCTGTGCGTCTTGGTCAAGGGCGAGGTGCGCGTCGCCGCTGACGGCTCGTGGCGCTCGGCCACGGTTGACGGTGGGTTTCTCTCCGTTGACCATGATCGGGTGACGATCGTCGCCGACACCGTGGACGCCACCGGCATGGGCTTCTGACGCCGCCGGGTTGGGTCGGCTATCGATGTCACTGGTCGTCGTCGCTGAGTTGGCCCTCGCGGCTCTGGTGCTGGTCGTCGTTGCCGCGCTCGTCACCGTCTGGGTACGCCGGCGGTACATCGGCAACGACAGCCAGCCGGTGGTGCTCTGCGCTCGGCGCAAGGTCCACACCATCCGGTGGCGTCTGGGGCTGGCTCGGCTCGGAGTCGACCAATTCGAGTGGTTTAGCATCGTCGGCCCCTCGTGGTGTCCTGAGTTGACCTGGCCTCGGGGATTGGTCGAGTTGGACGCTCCGAGGCCGGTCACCGATCCCATTCCCGGGCTGGCCGACCCGGTGGCGGTGGTGGCCAGGACCACCACCGGTGACCACTGCGACCTCGCCTTTACCCCGGCCGCGTACACCGCAGTGCGGTCCTGGTTGGAGTCCAGCCCTCCGGGCTTTCACAGCAACGTTGCCTGACGGTGGGAGACCGTGGGTCACGGTTGCTCGTCGCGGCCGCCGCCGGGCACCCAGAGCACATCGCCGCCCGCGTCGAGATTGGCATGCCGGGCGAGTACGAAGAGCAGGTCGGACAGCCGGTTGAGGTACTGGGCAGTCAGCGGGTTGACCCCGCCCGCACCGCGCTCGGTGCCGGGGTCGGTGCCGTAGGCCTCAATTGCGGCCCAGGTCGAGCGCTCCGCGCGCCGCACCACGGTGAGCGCCTGGTGGAGGTAGGCCGACCCGGGAGTGCCGCCGGGGAGGATGAAGGACCGTAGCTTCTCGAGCCCGGCGAGGTAGTGGTCGCAGTCCCGCTCGAGCTCGTCGATCCACGGCTCGAGTACCCGCAGCGGCGGGTGCTCGTACTCGTCCTGGAGTGGCGTACACAGGTCTGCGCCGACGTCGAACATGTCGTTCTGGACCCGCGTCACCACGGCCCGCACGTCATCCGGCAGGGCGCCGCAGGCCACAGCGACCCCGAGTGCGGCGTTGGCCTCGTTGGCGTCGGCGTAGGCAGCGAGCCGGGGGTCGGTCTTGCGAGTGCGACTGAGGTCGCCGAGTGAGGTGCTGCCGTCGTCGCCGGTGCGCGTATAGATGCGGGTGAGGTTGACCATGGACACAGCCTTCCAGCACTGGCTCGTCGCTGTGCTGTCGGCGTGGCGTCGCCGGATTGCCGCTGTGCTGGCGCCGTGCTGCTGGCGTGGCGCGAGCGCGACCTGGATCGCGACATTGGCACCAAGCGGCCATTGTCCAAAGTTTGCTGATTCTTTACGCGTTCAGGGGTGGCAGCCGGTGCCGCACCAGGTTGACTGGGAGGCACGACAGCAGACGGGGGTGGCCATGTCAGGACGGGGCACCGAGCCGAGGTTGACCCTCGTCATCCAGCTGGCGCAGGCGGGGCCCGAACCGAGACCCGGATCGGTCGCCGCCAGGTCCACCGTCCACCGGCCACCAGCCGTCACCGACCTCACAGCACAACGGCAACGCCGGGCAAAACCGCTCCGGCTCCTGTCAGGTGCGTTTCGCCGGCTCAGGGTGCGCACGCCCCCTGAGCCGGCGCGACGTCCCTGCCAGGCCTCCGCCCAGCGAGTTCATGACCGGTAGCCGTCACGGACCCGGCCCCGGTGTGGGCACTCTCACCGCTCGCCAACTCCCCAGCGAGTCGGCACGCGGCTACCGTCACCGACATGTCTGAGGCCAGCAGCACTGCCCGCCATCAGCGCGACCGGCCATGGGTGATGCGCACCTACGCGGGCCATTCGAGTGCCGCCGCGAGCAACGCCCTCTACCGCGGAAACCTCGAGAAGGGCCAGACCGGGCTATCGGTCGCCTTTGATCTGCCGACCCAGACCGGCTACGACGCCGACGACCCGCTGGCTCGAGGTGAGGTTGGCAAAGTCGGTGTCCCGGTGGCCCATCTCGGCGACATGAGAGCACTCTTCGACGGGCTTCCGCTGTCGCGAATGAACACCTCCATGACCATTAACGCCACCGCGATGTGGCTGCTCGCGCTCTACCAGGTCGTGGCGGAGGAGCAGGCCGTCGCGGCTGGTGCGGACCCCGATGAGGTGGTCCGGCACCTCGCCGGCACCACCCAGAACGACATCATCAAGGAGTACCTGTCGCGCGGTACCTACCTGTTCGCCCCCGGACCGTCGCTGCGGCTGGTCACCGACATCGTGGCGTACACCGTCGCCGCGATGCCGCGCTGGAACCCGGTCAACATCTGCAGCTACCACCTCCAGGAGGCGGGCGCGACACCCGTGCAGGAAATCGCCTACGCGATGGCCACGGCGACCGCCGTGCTCGATGCGGTCCGCGACTCTGGGCAGGTATCGCCGGAGTGTTTCGGCGAAGTGGTGGGCCGGGTCTCGTTTTTCGTCAACGCCGGGGTGCGCTTCGTCGAGGAGATGTGCAAGATGCGGGCCTTCGCCCAGCTCTGGGATGAACTGGCCGCAGACCGATATGGCGTGACCGATGCCGCGCAGCGCCGGTTCCGCTACGGGGTGCAGGTCAACTCACTCGGGCTCACCGAGGCACAGCCCGAGAACAACGTGCAGCGGATCGTCCTGGAGATGCTTGCCGTCACGCTCTCCAGGGACGCTCGGGCGCGGGCCGTGCAGTTGCCGGCCTGGAACGAGGCGCTCGGTCTGCCCAGGCCGTGGGACCAGCAGTGGTCGCTGCGCATCCAGCAGGTGCTGGCCTACGAGTCCGACCTGCTCGAGTACGACGACCTGTTCACCGGGTCCGTGGTCGTCGAGGCGAAGGTGGCCGAGTTGGTCGCCGCCGCCCGCGCCGAGATGGCGCGAGTGGAGTCGATGGGCGGCGCCGTTGCCGCGGTCGAGACCGGGTACATGAAAGGCGAACTCGTGGCGTCGCATGCGCGCCGTCGCCGACGCCTCGAGTCTGGCGAGGACATCGTCGTGGGGGTCAACCGCTTCGAGTCCACCGAGGACAGCCCGCTGCTCGCCGACCTGGACACCGCGGTCCATCGGGTGGACGCTGATGTCGAGGATGCCGCCGTGGCGGCAGTGCGGCGCTGGCGGGAGGAGCGCGACGGTGACCCGGCGCGGCGGGTGCGGGCGGCATCCGCTCTCGCACGCCTCCGGGCGGATGCCGCCGGGCCCGCCACGCTCATGCCCGCGACCCTGGAGTGTGCCCGCGCCGGGGTGACGACGGGGGAGTGGGCGGGGGCATTGCGCGAGGTGTTCGGCGAGTTCCGGGCACCCACCGGGATCTCAGGCTCGGTCGGAGCCTCGCCGGGTAGCGCCGACCTGGCACTGGTGCGTGACGCGGTCGCGCGCACCGGTACCGAGCTGGGGCAGCGACTGCGGGTGCTGGTGGGCAAGCCCGGGCTGGACGGTCACTCCAACGGCGCCGAACAGGTGGCGATCCGAGCCCGCGACGCCGGATTCGAGGTCATCTACCAGGGCATCCGGCTGACCCCGGAGCAGCTGGTAGCCGCGGCGGTGATCGAGGACGTGCACCTCGTCGGCCTCTCGATCCTGTCTGGGTCGCATATGGCGCTGGTCCCCGAGGTACTCGATCGGATGCGAGCGGCCGGTATCGGCGAGGTGCCGGTGGTCGTCGGGGGCATCATCCCCACGGATGACGCAGCGCGCCTGGCCACGCTCGGGGTGCGCGCAATCTTCACCCCGAAGGATGTCGCGATCGACGCCATCATGGCCAGGTTCGTCGACGTCATCCGCGCATCGCACGGGCTGCCGCCGATCAGTGCCGTGGCTCCTGCCGACGTCGGCCAGGCCGGGCGGTGAGCGCGCGCCCGCACGGGCCGTGGCAGAGCCTGCGGTGGGCCGGACGGGTGGCTGATCGCGCTGGGCTCGCGGCCGGCCCGCCCGCTCCACGGCTCGCGATGTCGGTGCGCGGCAACGGGACTGGTCAGAAGAGGCGACTGTCTCGGTCATCGACGCCACGCAGCGCGTCGTAGTCCAGCACCACACATCGGATGCCGCGATCCTCGGCGAGGGTTCGTGCCTGCGGCTTGATGACCTGCGCCGCGAAGACCCCAGCCACCGGGGCAAGGTGGGGGTCGCGGTTCATCAGCTCAAGGTAGCGGGTGAGTTGTTCGACGCCGTCGATCTCGCCGCGCCGCTTGATCTCGACCGCCACGTGCCCGCCGGTGGCATCGCGACACAGGATGTCGACCGGGCCGATCGCCGTCATGTACTCGCGCCGGGCGAGGGTCCACCCCGGGCCAAGGGTGCTGATGTGTTCGGCGAGGAGCCGCTGCAGGTGAGCCTCGACGCCATCCTTGACCAGGCCCGGGTCAAGGCCCAGGTCGTGCGCGGAGTCGTGCAGCACCTCGTGCAGGCGGACGCGGAGCCGGTCCTGCGACTTCGCGTGCTGAACCACCCAGATTCGGGTGACCCCGGCGGCGCGCTCGGCCTCGTCGGGTTCGGCCTCGGTCATGGCACACGGCGGCGACATCCAGTTCAGCGGCTTGTACGACCCGCCGTCGGAGTGCACGAGCACCGAGCCGTCGGCTTTGGCCAGCACCAGCCGGGTGGCGAGCGGGAGGTGGGCGGTGAGCCGCCCCTCGTAGTCGACGCTGCACCTGGCGATCACGATTCGCACGGGCGCCAACCCTAGCCGTGGGTGCGGCATGCAGCACCGGCGCCTGCCGGCCGTACCTCCGGAGCCTCGGGGGTAAGGAGCATCACCAGACGCGGTCGTCATCCGCCGGGCTCTGCGAGGATCACCGCCATGGCGCGTGAGTTCACCACGGTGGGTGTCGTCGGGTTGGGGACGATGGGCGCGGGCATCGTCGAGGTGTTCGCCCGCAACGGTGTCGAGGTGGTCGCGGTCGACGCCGACCAGCGCGGAGTCGAGCATGGCCGAGGCGTGCTGGCCACGAGCACCGGCCGTGGGCTGGCCCGCGGCAAGCTCACCCAGGAGGCGCACGACGCGCTGCACGCCCGGGTGCGGTACTCCACCGACCTCGCCGACTGTGCGCCGTGCCAGCTGGTCGTCGAGGCCGTGCCCGAGCAGCTGGACCTGAAAAAGGCGGTGCTCGCCCGGCTCGACGGCGTGGTCGCGGCCGACGCGGTGCTCGCCACCAACACCTCGTCGCTGCCGGTCACCGAGATCGCGGTGGCCACCGCGGACCCGAAGCGCGTCGTCGGGATGCACTTCTTCAACCCGGCGCCGGTGCAGCAGTTCGTGGAGGTGATCCGCACCGTGGTCACCGCCGACGATGTGTTCGAGGACGTGAAGGCGCTCGCCGAGCGGCTGGGCAAGAAGCCGGTCGTGGTTGGCGACAAGGCCGGGTTCATCGCGAACGCACTACTGTTCGGCTACCTCAACCACGCGGTGTCGATGGCGGAGTCGCGGTACGCGAGCCGCGAGGACCTCGACACCGCGATGCGGTTGGGCTGCGGCTACCCGATGGGCCCGTTGCAGCTGCTCGACCTGATCGGCCTCGACACCGCCTACGAGATCCTTGACACGATGTACAAGCAGGGCCGCGACCGGCTGCATGCGCCCGCACCGTTGATCACCCAGATGGTGTCGGCGGGTTTTCTCGGCCGGAAGTCAGGGCGCGGGTTCTACCGGTACGCGGCCCCGGGGTCGCCCGAGGTGGTGCCGGATGCCGCCACACCCGCGACCGCCACACCCGCGACCGCCACGCCCGCCACCGGGGCTGCCGAGGTGCGGCCGCGCGTCATCCACACGGTGGGGGTGGTCGGGTCAGGGGTCATGGCCAGCGGGATTATTGAGGTGTTCGCCCGGGCCGGCTATCCCGTCACCTACATCGCCCGCACGCCCGAGAAGGTGGATGCCGTGCAGGCCGCGGTCGCCCGCAGCAGTGCCCGCGCGGTCGAGAAGGGGCGGATGACCGAGTCGGATGCAGCCGCCGTGCGCCATCGCGTCACCGGCAGCACCGACCTGGGCGCGCTCGCCGAGGCGGACCTCGTGGTCGAGGCGGTTGTCGAGGACCTCGACGTCAAACAGGAACTGTTCCGCAGCCTCGACGCGGTGTGTCGCGGTGGAGCGGTGCTGGCGACGACCACGTCGTCCCTACCGGTGATCGAACTCGCGACGGTGACTGCGCGCCCGCAGGACGTGGTCGGCATGCACTTCTTCAACCCGGCGAGCGTGATGCAACTCGTTGAGGTGGTGCACACCATCACGACCAGCCCCGAGGTAGTGGCCACCGCCCAGGAGGTGTGCCGCGCGATCGGCAAGGTCCCGGTGACCTGCGGCGACCGGGCCGGGTTCGTGGTCAACGCACTGCTCTTCCCGTATCTCAACGACGCGGTGAAGATGCTCTCGGCGAACTATGCCGGCGCCGACGACATCGACACCGCGATGAAGACCGGGTGCGGGTTGCCGATGGGGCCGTTCGAGTTGCTTGATGTCGTGGGGCTCGACGTGTCGCTCGCCATCCAGCGCCAGCTCTACCTCGAGTTCCGGGAGCCGGGGTTCGCCCCAGCCCCGCTGCTCGAGCACCTCGTGACGGCCGGGTACCTCGGCCGCAAGACCGGCCGCGGCTTTCGTGTCCATCCCTGACTGAGGGCGGGGGCTCGCGGTGCCCGGCCAGGGCTAACCCGATGAGACACGGGGCTTCGTCAACCAGGAATTTCCCTGGTTGACGAAATTCGAGGCTCGTTGCTACCTTTCAAATAGTAGAAGTTATCGAGATGAGACATATCGCCGATGACGTAGGAATCGCCCAAGCGTTGGACTGAACCACACCATTTTGCGGGCGTGGTGAATGCGCGACGGGCGACGGCATTTTGGCGCGCGCAGCGCTATTCTCTCTCGGCATTTTTGTGGCCTTTACGTCCCGAACTAGCGACGAGTAAGGATCGTGCAATGGACGGCAAGAAGTACGCAGGAATCGACTCCCGCCGCTCGGTGGCCCTCACGGCTACGGCGCTGCTGCTGGCCGGCTCTGCGGCTGTTGCGGTCGCTGCCGGAATAGCGCCTAGCGCGTCCGCTGCTGAAAACTATCCGGCGCAGGTGTGGATCGCTGGCAAAACACAACGGGTCACGTGCCTTACCGCGGAGGGCCGGAAGGATTTTTATGCCGATTGGCGACAGAGAAAACCATCCGAAAAATTCGTCACCGACATTCGGAAGGGTTACCGAAATGGCATCCATAACTGCAGCCCGGCGTGAGCGGTCGTTGCTGCCGTCGAGGTGAGATGACCCGCATCAGGAACAGAATTTAGCTCGCGGGAGTGGCGGCGTTCGTGACGCGGCCACTCCCGCGACGGTTACGGTGAACTCGCTCCGCTGCCGGTCGAGGCCAGACGAGCGACATCGAGAACTCCTCGGCTCGGTGACCTACTACGCCTGGAACGCTGCGGACGTTCGTGGCGGTGGCGCTGTCGATCGCCACCTTGCGGCACCGGCCTGCACCTGACGATTAGTCGGCCCGGCGGGATGCCGCCGCGCGGTGCCCCGGATGCCGACGTACCGCTAGGGTGCCGAGATGGTGAGCGGTACGGCATCCGCACGGCGGGGTGGCGCGATACCACGCGAACGTCGTTCCCCATCGCCGGTGGTCAGCGCGGAGCCGCAGGCTGCGAGCCGAGACGTGCCGCCGCCGGCACGGGCGCGGGTGGTGGTCGTCGGCGGTGGGGTCATCGGCACGTCGGTCGCCTACCACCTGGCGCGCGAGGGGGTGAACGACGTGCTGCTGCTCGAGCGCGACCGGCTCACCTCCGGCACGACCTGGCACGCCGCTGGCCTGATGACCTGCTTCGGTTCGCTCTCCGAGACCAGCACCCGGCTGCGCCTCTCCTCGCGCGACCTCTACGCCCGGCTCGAGGCCGAGACCGGGCACGCCACCGGTTTCCGCCCAGTCGGGCTGATCGAGGCCGCGGCCGACCGCGGCCGGCTCGAGGAGTACCGCCGGGTCGCGGCGTTCCAGCGGATGCACGGCCTGGAGGTCGACGAGGTGTCGCCGCGCGAGATCGCCGACCTGTTCCCGTTCGCGCGCACCGACGACCTGCTCGCCGGGTTCCACGTGGCCGGTGACGGCCGAGTCAACCCGGTCGACCTCACGATGAGCCTGGCGAAGGGAGCCCGCGCCGGCGGGGTCGTCATCCAGGAAGGGGTGAGCGTTGAGCGGGTGCTGGTGCGCCGACGCGGGCTGCTCGACGAGGTCGTCGGGGTGCGCACCGACCGAGGCGACGTCGAGTGCGAGGTGGTGGTGAACTGCGCCGGGATGTGGGCTCGCGAACTGGCCCAGCGCAATGGCGTGATCGTGCCCAATCAGGCCGCGGAGCACTCCTACCTCCTCACCGAGCCGATCACGGGGATGACGCCCGACCTGCCGGTGCTCGAGGACCCGGCCTCCTACGGCTACTACCGCGAGGAGGGTGGCGGGATGATGGTCGGCCTCTTCGAGCCGCTGGCCGCGCCCTGGCGGGTCGACGGCATCCCCGCGGACGCGAGCTTCACGACCATTCCACCCGACTGGGACCGGATGGCCCCGTTCGTCGAGACGGCGATGTCTCGCGTCCCGGTGGTGAAGTCGGCCGGCATCCGCACCTTCTTTTGTGGCCCGGAGTCGTTCACGCCCGACCTGGAGCCCGCGGTCGGCGAGGCGCCCGGAATCCGCGGGTACTTCGTCTGCGCGGGGTTGAACTCGGTGGGGGTGTTGTCGGCGGGCGGGCTCGGCCGGATCGTCGCCCAGTGGGTTGCCACGGGGGAGCCGGATGTCGACATCACCGAGTTCGATGTCGCCCGGTTCCGCGAACACCAACTCGACCCGGCATACCGGGCTACGCGCACCGCTGAGGTGCTCGGCACCGTGTACACGGCGCACCTGCCCGGCGCCCAACTGCGTTCCGCGAGAGGTGCACTGCGTTCGCCGCTGCACGAGCGGATGGTCTCAGCGGGCGGGTACCTGCGCGACGTCAGCGGATGGGAGAGCGCCGACTGGTACGCCGGTGCGGGGGTGATGCCAACGGCCGAGCCGACCTGGGGCCGGGCGCCGTGGTTCGAGCACTGGGCAGCCGAGCACCGGGCGGTCCGGGAGGAGGTCGGCCTGCTCGACATGTCGTTCATGGCGCGCTTCGCGGTGCGTGGGCCGCGGGCTGGTGCGGTACTCGACTGGATCAGCGCCGGTGCGGTGAACCAGACGGACGGCCGGATCACCGACACCCAGTGGCTCTCCGAGGCGGGCACGATCGTCGCCGACCTCACCGTCATCCGGCTGGCTGCCGACGACTTCCTCGTGGTCGCGTCCGACGCCGCCCACGGCCGGGTTGCCGGGCTGCTCCGCGAGGCCATCACGGATGCTGACGTGTACCTGGATGACGTCACCGCGCAGACCGCCACGCTCACCCTCCAGGGACCGCGCTCGCGCGAGGTGCTCGCCGCGCTTGACGTCGAGACCGACTGGGCGACAACGGCCTTCCCGTTCCGCGCGGCCCGGCGGGTACGGATCGATGGTCTCGAGGTGCTCGCCGTCCGGGTGACGTACGTCGGCGAGCTTGGCTGGGAGTTGTCCGTTGACGCCGCCGACGGGCCGGCGCTGTGGGACGCGCTGCTCGCGGCGGGCGTGCGGCACGGCATCCGGCCGGTGGGCTTGCAGGCGTTGTCCAGCCTGCGGCTCGAGCGTGGCTACCGCGACTTCGGCCACGACATCGACACCACCGACGATGTGTGGAGCGCCGGGCTCGGCTTCGCTGTCGCGCCGGACAAGCCCGGAGGGTTCGTGGGCCGAGAGGCAACGCTCGCCCGGAAGGAGCAGGGGCCGCCGCGGCGCCGCCTGGTGAGCCTGCTCGTCACCGACCCCGACCCGCTGCTCTTCGCTGGCGAGCCGGTGCTCCGCGACGGGGCGGTGGTCGGGGCCGTGCGGTCGGCGTCGTACGGCTGGACGCTCGGTGGTGCGGTCGCGCTCGCCGTCGTCGGCGGCGCCGACCCGGTGACCCGCGCCTGGCTCGACGGCGGGCGGTGGGAGGTCGATGTCGCGGGCACCCGGCATCCGGTGCGAGTCTCGCTCCGGCCGTTCTACGACCCCACCGGGGAGCGCGTCATCGGCTGAGCGGCGGGCTCGCCGGCCGGCGGCCAACGGCGGATGATCGCGGCTGAGGCTGCGAGGATGACGTGGTGCCCCGCAGTAACCGCCGCCGTCGCGACCTCGAGGCTCGCCCCCTGGGCGGGGCTACCGAAGTCATCACCCAGCAGTGGCGCGGCCGGGCCTTCCACGTACGCCGACTCACCGGCACCAGCGCGACCCGCGAATACCGTTGCCCTGGATGCCATCAGGGTGTCGCGGTCGGAACGCCGCACGTCGTGGCGTGGCCGGCCAGCGGCGTGGGCGGGGTCGCCGAACGCCGGCACTGGCACACCCGCTGCTGGTCGGCCCGGGACGCGGCGCGCCCGTGATGGCACAGGGGAGGTCCAGGTGGTGTCGCCCCACCACCGCAGCGCCCCCCGCTGCAGAATCGACCAATAGGACGACTTTGCGCGCTGCAGGATCGTCCTATTGGTCGATTCTGCAGGCGGGCGGCGGGCGGCGGGCGGCGGGCGGCGGGGGCGGGGGCGGGGGGTGTTAGGCATGCCGTTGTCGGGGCACCAGAACCTCTTCGTAGATCAGCAGCAAGCCGGCGGCGACCGGGATGGCGAGCAGCGCACCCAGCACCCCGAGCAGCGCTCCGCCGGTGAGCGCAGCGACCACGGTGACGGTGCCCGGCACTGAGACGGTGCGCCGCATCACGCGAGGAGCGATCAGGTAGTTCTCGATCTGCTGATAAACGACGTAGTACACGAGGGCGATCAGGGTGTTGCGCGGCTCGTCGACAAAGGCGACCACGCAGACGAGCGCAGCGCCAAGGGTGGCACCGACCATCGGCACCAGGCCGAGCAGGCCGACGCTCACCGCCAGGACCGCCGCGTAGGGGATGCCGAGGATCGTCATCAGCAGGTACGACATGACCGCGTTAAGCGTGGCGATCAGCACCTGGCCGATGGCGTACGCCCCAACCCGGCGCATGATCTCCTCGGACAGCGGCTCGATGCGTGGTCGACGGCTCTGCGGGATGAGTGCGTAGACGGCGTGCTTGACCCGGGGGAGGGACGCGAGCAGGTAGAGGGTGAGGACAAGCACCGTGAACGTCTGGAATACCCCGGAGAGCACGGCCCGGCCAGCGCCGAGGAGGCCGCCGAGCACTCCCTCGAGGAACGCCTGGTCGGTGAGGCGCGTGGTCACCTCGGCCTGCATGCGGTCGACCACGTCGTAGTGGTGGTCGAGGTCGCGGACCCACGGGGTGTCGAGGACGTCACCGACGTACTCGGGCGTCTGCTGGACCAGTTCCCCGCCTTGTTCGGCGACCGGTGGCACGACCACGCTGCCGATGACGACGAACACGAGGATCAGCCCGGCGAAGACCAGGCCGACCGCGGTGCCACGTGCCATCCGCGAACTCAGGCGCTCGACGACCGGGTTGAGCGCGAGGGCCAGGAAGAACGAGACCAGCAGGAGGGTGATGGTCGTGGTCAGGCGGCCCAGGCTGTTCCAGAGACCGATCGCGAGCAGCGCCCCGGTGGCCCCGAAGAAGCCCAGATAGAACGGTGAATGACGGTTGAGTGGTCGGCCCATCGCCCCGAACGCGGTATCCGACTCGGCACGTGGATGCGGCTCGGGCTGCCCGGCGGGCAACTCGGTGGCGGATGTCGGTGTGCCAGCGGATGTCGGTTCGGTGGCGGATGTCGGTGTGCCAGCGGATGTCGGTTCGGTGGCGGATGTCGGTGTGCCAGCGGATGTCGGTGTGCCAGCGGATGTCGGTTCGGTGGCGGATGTCGGTGTGCCAGCGGATGTCGGTTCGGTGGCGGCCTCCGTGGGTGGGGCCGCACCGGGGTCGGGCCGGTTGCTGCCGCCCCGGGCCGCGCGCTGGCGCCGGCGGTACTCATGCCAGCGCGAGCGGACCGGATCGGGAACCGACAGACTCACCAGCACCTCCGGCGTCGAGTGTCACCAGCACCTCAGGCAACCACCTTAGGGTGATCGACCGGAGCGAGCGCGCGGTGCAGTGCGTTCGGAGCCGGTGGACCGCGCCGCAGACGCCGGTCAGGCGTCGCGGAAGCGGGTGATGGCGGGCTCGAGGCGAGCGCGCTTCTCCGAGTCAGCAACGCCGAGGCCTGCTTCCGGCGCGAGGGTCAGCACCCCGACCTTTCCCTGGTGGGCGTTGCGGTGCACGTCGAGTGTGGCTTGGCCGACTTCGTCGAGCCGGTAGGTCCGCGAGAGCGTCGGGTGCACGATGCCGCGGTCGACGAGGTCGTTGGCGGCCCAGGCCTCGCGGTAGTTCGCGAAGTGCGAGGACACGATCCGCTTGAGGTTCATCCACAGGTAGCGGTTGTCGTACTCGTGCAGGTACCCCGACGTGGACGCGCAGGTGACGATCGTGCCGCCCTTGCGCGCGACGTACACGCTGGCGCCGAACGTTTCGCGCCCCGGGTGTTCGAAGACGATGTCGACGTCATGGCCACCGGTCAGTTCCCGGATCCGGGCTCCCAGCCGCTGCCACTCCTTCGGGTTTTGCGCGGTGCCGTCGGGGTTCCAGAACCGGTAGTCCTCGGCGGTGCGGTCGATGATCAGGTCGGCGCCCATCGCGCGGCAGATCTCGGCCTTCGCCGGGGACGACACCACACAGATCGGGGTTGCCCCGCCAGCCAGCGCCAGCTGGGTGGCATACGAGCCGAGCCCGCCGGACGCCCCCCAGATCAGCACTCGGTCGCCGAGCGTCATCCCGGCGCCATTGCGCGAGACCAACTGTCGGTAGGCGGTGCAGTTGACCAGGCCTGGGGATGCCGCCTCTTCCCAGGTGAGGTGGGCGGGCTTGGGCATCAACTGGTTTGCCTTGACCACCGCGAGTTCGGCCAGCCCGCCGAAGTTGGTCTCGAAGCCCCAGATCCGCTGTTGCGGGTCGAGCATCGTGTCGTCGTGGCCGGCGGCATCCTCGAGTTCGACCGAGAGGCAGTGCGCGACGACCTCGGTACCGGGCCGCCACTTGGTGACTCCCGGGCCAACCCGCAGCACCACCCCGGCCAGGTCGGAGCCCACCACGTGGTACGGCAGGTCGTGCCGCTTGGCGTACTCCGAGGTGCGGCCATACCGCTCAAGGAAGCCGAAGGTGGACACCGGCTCGAAGATCGAGGTCCACACCGTGTTGTAGTTGATCGCGCTGGCCATCACCGCGACCAGGGCCTCGCCGGGCGCGAGGTCGGGCACGGCCACCTGGTCGATGTGCAGGGACCGCCGCGGGTCCTTCTCGGCGGTGGGCAGGCCTTCGAACATCGTGACCTCGTCACGGTGCACCGTTGCCGCGCGGTACGAGGTCGGAACAGCCAGAGCGGCGTACGTATCGGCGCTGCGGTCTCCGGAGAGGATGGCCTCGAGGATCTGCTCCATGGGCGGCGAACCTAGCGGCCAGCCCGGTGGCCCGGTGGGTGGTGAGACTGCACTCACCGCGTGATCCACCTCACGAACGTGGTCGGCGGCCGCGACCAATGCCGCATAGGGTTCGGCCGGTGCAGCGCGTCCAGGCCCGGCGAGACGGGCTGCTCGGTGGTGGTCCCGCCGTCGCCCTGGCGCCGCCAGCGTCGACCGCCGGCCCGGTGGTGCTCGCGCGGTACGCGGTGACGATGCGCCCGAGAGGGCGCGGATGACGATGCGCCGGTTCGCGGTCGTCGTCGCGTTCGTACTTGCCGGGCTCGGCATGCCGTCGGCCGCCGCGTCAGACGGCGCCGCGCCGGTGCGTCCGGATGAGCGGGTGGTGCTGGTCGGCATCCCAGGCCTGGCCTGGTCGGATGTCGATGCCGAGACCACCCCGATTCTCGCGCGACTGGCCGGAGAGGGCGCCGTGGGGTCGATGACGGTCCGCGCGGTGCGCTCACGATCGTGTGCCGCCGACGGGTGGCTCACCCTGTCGGCCGGGCGGCGGGCCGCGGACCGGACTGGTGCGTGCCGGGTGATGGCTGCTCCGTCCGCTGGCGGTGCGGTCGCCCAGTGGGCTGACTACGTCGCGGCGGCTCGTGCGGAGTCGTTCGGCGCTCAGCTCGGCACCCTTGCCGCCGGCATCGAGCGGGCCGGTGCCTGTGTCGAGGTGATCGGGCCCGGTGCCGCGGTCGGCGCAGCCACCCCGGACGGTCGGGTGACGCGCTGGCGGCCCGACCTGCCACCTGAGTTCGCGTGCCCCGTGGCGCTGATCGACGGTGGCGTGCTTCCTCGTGAAAAACTTTCTCGCACAGCCGCACTCGCCGAGGTGAACGCCCTCGTCGACCAGGCCCGCGCGGTCGATCCGGACGCAACTCTGGTGGTTGCCGGTCTTGGCGATGGCGACTCGAGAGTCGTGCCGCGCCTGCTGCTGATGGCCGGGCCGGGTGTCGTGCCGGGCGAGGTGACCTCGTCATCGACGCGGCAGCCGGGGCTCGTGCAACTCCAGGATTTGACCGCCACGCTGCTCGAGGCGGCCGGTGCGCCGAGCGGCAACCTCACCGGCCGGGCCGTGGTGGTCGAACCCTCGGACCGCGCCGGCACCGAGCGGGTGGCCGAGCGGGTGGAGTTCGAGACCCGCGCGGCGACCATGCGGGAGGTCGGCCCGCAGGTCACTGGGTGGCTGGCCGCGACGGTCACCCTCTGGGCGGTGCTGGTCTCGCTGGCGTGGTGGCGTCGGCGTCATCCGGTTCGCGGGGTAGTGGCCCTCGGCCAGGTGCTGGCCGTGGTGCCGCTGTCGACCTTCGTGGCCAATGTCATTCCGTGGTGGCGGGCCGAGCTGCCGACGCTGGCCTTCGGCGCCGTGGTGGCGGTCGTGGTGGCGGCACTCGCGGCCCTCGAGGGGGTCGCCGGCCGGCGATGCCCGTTGGGCGCTCTGCGGGTGACGGCTGTCGCCACGGTGGTCACGCTCGGCGCGGACGTGATGACCGGCTCGGGGCTGCAACTCGGCTCGGTGTTCGGCCAGAACCCGGTGGTCGGTGGCCGGTTCTACGGCCTGGGGAACACCAGTTTCGCGCTGTACGGGCTGGCCGTGCTGGTGCTGGTGCACTGGCTGAGCCAGAACCAGAGTCGCGGCTGTGGCGCCTCGCTCGCGTCGGCCGCCGGCATGCTCGTCGTCGCTCTCGCTGTGGAGGCCGCGCCGTTCTGGGGAGCCGACTTTGGCGGCCCGCCGGGGCTCCTGCTCGGCGGTCTGGTGGTGCTCGCCGGCGCGGCCGGCATCCGGCTCACCGTGGCTCGGGTAGTGGGCGCGGCCGTGGCTGCGGCGGCGGTGACCGCTGCGGTCGCCGGGGTCGACTGGCTCCGGCCCGCAGATGAACGGAGTCACCTCGGCGGCACGGTCCAGACCATCATCGACGGCGAACTCGGGTCGGTGCTCGCACGCAAGGCGGCGCAGAACCTGACCAACCTCGGGTCGGTCCCGTTGCTCGCCATCGTGCTGTCCGTGGCGCTGGTGGTTGTCGTGGCGGGTCGACGCGGATGGCGACCGGGCCCTGGTGATGGCGCGCTGATCAGAGGCGCTGCCGTCATGGCGGCGGTCGGGTTCGCGATCAACGACAGCGGGATCGTCATCCCGGCGTTCGTCGCCGTCGTGCTCGGCCCGCTCCTGGTCGCCGCAGGGCCCTCCGTGGATGTCCCGGCCAGTTCGGTGCCGGTGCCGGTGCCGGTGCCGACCAATCGGTCAGACGTGCCGTGAGGCTTCGGTCTCGGAGCGCTCGGCCGTGACCTCAGGGGCCGCTCAGGGCGTGCAGGGCCAGAAGCACCATGGCACAGGTCCAGGCGAGCGGCGCCGGCCCGCTGGGTTCTCCGTTGAACAGCACCTTTTCGGGGATCGCGCCGTACTCGGTGCGATGCGCTCCGATCCAGTCCAGCCGCGCCCGCGCGGTCGCCTCGTCGCCGGTGGCGGCAGCAGTCAGCGCGAACAGGGCCGTCTGCGGCGTCCAACTGATGCCGTCGTTTTTCCAGCCCACACCGGGGGCGAGGCCGCCGGCCGGCCGCTGCATCCCGTCAGCGGCGCGTCTCCATGCCTCCAGCACCGCCGGCTGCGCCTTCGTGGCGAACGGCGGCAGGAGAAACGCGACTGCTGCATCGGGAGTGTCATCACCGAGGTAGCGCGGGTAGCCGGCGCCACCGAACCGCTCGGTGATGGAGCCTCGCAGCAGCGCTGCGCGGGTTCTGGCCTTCTCGACCAGCTCGAGGTCTCCCGTCCAGCCAGCCAGGTCGGCCGTTGCGTCGAGCGCGAAGGCCATCGGCGCTGCGGTCCCGAGGCTGAGGCGCTCAGTGCGCACCTCCCAGTAGTCCGGCGACACCGGCGGTAACGCGGTCGGCGAGTCCGTCAGTCGTAGCGCGGCTGAGCCGCACGAATCGATCAGCGGTCGAAGGCGGCTGAGGAAGGCGAGCCGGCTGCTCGCCGGCAGGCTACGCGCAATGGTGGCGGTCGCCCACAGCACCCACCCGACGCTGTCGCTCTGCTCACCCCGATCGTCGGGTGGGCCGGACCTGTCGGGCCGGTAGCGCGCTTCGAACACCCCGTCGTCATTGACGTCCTGGAGGAACTCGAGGATGCGCTCCGCGTCGTCCTGGTGGCCCGTTCGAGCGAGCGCCACGGCCACCATCGACGCATCGCGTGGCCAGACGTACCGCCACAACTGCGGCCAGCCCGCGACTGATGCGCCGTTGTCCAGGAGCAGGGTGTGAATGTCCAGCAGCGCGGTCGTGGCTAGTTCTCGGTACCGCGCCGGGCCCGGGAGGCGACTGGCCTGCAGCCACGCCCGCTGCCGCTCGGCCAGGCGCATCGACGAGGTTGTCGGCGACGTGACGACCCGCGTTCCTGACACCAGGTCGACCCGTGAATCACCTGGCCGTACGGCGAATCGCTGCCCATTCTCGTCGATCGCCACGACCGAGGACAGAAGCGGCGCGGATACGTGCCGCGAGCGGTACCACTGACTCGCCGCACCAAGTGTGACCGTCGCACCCAGGGCGCAAGCGATGGCCTGTCGACGACTGAAATGAGTACGACCTGCTGGCTCCAACCGGCTCAGGTTCTCCACGACGGAGCACTTTACCCGGCAGATACGCCCTGTTGCGTATCGCGCCGTCGAAACCGTGAGACACAGACGCTGTGCTGATCCCGCACTCGATTTGCCCCCCTGGGGGGGGTCGCTAGAGTCTGATCCGTGGGGTCCGCACTGGGTCGCATAATTCCGTACATGAGGGAGTACATGATGAGGAAGTCACTTAAGTTCGCAGCGGCGTCTTTCGGCGCCGCTGGGCTACTGCTTCTAGGTCCCGCAGTTGCATCTGCCAGTATCTCTCAATGTGACAGTGGCAACGCCTGCCTTTGGGGCGAGGACAGCTATAGCGGATGCTTTTACCAGAGTAGCAGCGACCGAAACAGTTTTGGCTTTTGGCAGGAAACCTGCACCACCGGGGTAAGCGCCAATAACGGTGCCAACTCAGTCGCAAACCGTGGCGTCAACTGCAACGTGCTCTTTTTCGACGGTACTAACCGTACTGGTTCCTCCATCCGTTTTGACCGTCCGTCAACAGGCGGAACAACTCAGGACCCGGATCTGGATAATGGGGGCGGCTCTGGGGGCTCCACCACATCCAACTGGGAGAATCGCATCTCGAGCTTGGACTTCTGCCGCTGATGCAGAACGCTGAGCACTCGCTGATGGGGGTGGTTGTGGTTGCTGCAGCCACCCTCATCAGTGGCGGTTGCTCTGTCATCTCGACTGACACTGGCCCGCAGGCGGCCCACGATGCCCTTGCCATCACGGCCGAAGCAAGAGTTGATCCTCGTGGCGGCCAGATCTCATTGCCGCTCGACCGTCTCTTGCCAACCGAGCAGGAGTGGCGCGAGATCGACTACGCGCGTGACCTGCTGACCGCGCGGTGCGCAGCTCGACAGGGGGTTAAGTTTAGTTTTGTTGATCGTCGCGAAGAAGCGCCGGGACCATCGAGGCGATATGGCGTTTGGACCGAATCTTATGCGCGTAGTTACGGTCACGGTGTTGCTCCTGATCCGGCCACGGCCAAGCGGGCCGAAGCTCTGAACCGTCAAAGCGTTCCGGCTCCGGAGTTTCGCGTTATTGAAGCGTGTCGCGCGACTCAGGAGTTGCGCCGCTTCGACCTCGGAAACATCGTCGAGCCGCAGATCGCGGCAAGTGATATTTACCAACAAACACTACAGTCCGGCGAGGGTAGGTCCACTTTGGCGGCCTGGCGGCGGTGTATTCGGGAGGCAGGTTATTCGCCAATCGTTGAGGATGAAGGCAGCCCATTCGTCCTTGGCGCTCGGGCGGGAGGCGACTCAAATTCTCGGGCACAATTGGCCCTTGCTGATGTAAAGTGCAAACGCACGACCCGGCTCGTCGAGGTGCTTGCATCGGCGGAGGCGAGGCGGCAGTGGGAATTCGCTCGACGGAATGCAGCAGCAGTGAATGCGCAGCATAGGCGGCTGCAGTTTGTTCTACGCGAGACCCAGCGAGTGCGTTGAGCAATGGTGACGTACGGCGCCGTGCGGGTGTGATCGCCGACTGAATCGCGGGCTGCTCCTTCTCGACATTCACGATGGAGTGTGGGCTGAGATGTAGGGTGGTCCGCTGATAGAGAAATGCACAACGATAGTAACGCTGCGTCTTCAAAAACCGTAGGTGTACATCATTGAAATTTACCCTTCGACCCCCGCGCTCTGGTGCTGCTCTGGTGGTCGGGAGCTCAACGGACTGTGGGCTGCGTCGTTCCCCGAGAGCTGGTGCATGACGGCCAGTCCACGGCAGTGGCCCCGCTCGCCCGTAGCGACCTGGTGGTGCTTGCGCGGGACGAGTTGACGCTGCGGTGGCGCGGACGCCCTCACGAGGACGGGGCGATCTGCCGGATAAGGGCGTTCACCCACATGACTGCGTCGTCCATGCTGACAAGGCCGTCGATGCCCTCAGCCGCGCTCGGGTAGATCGCCGGCCACATCGACCCTGCATGCACCGTCGGCGGCCAGGAGTGAGCGCGGCGCGAGGCGAAGAGGCGCTCACACGTCGCGCGAACCCGGTCGAGGTCGACCGGCTCGGACATCAGCAACTGGAGGTCTACCAGGTCGTGCGCTCGCTCACTGCCGGGCGCGGAGCACGCGTGGAGCTTTTGCGCGATTTGGTGGTCAACGGACAGCACGGCAACGGGGGCCGGCTCCGGGAGCCCCAGCCGGGTGAAGACGGCAGCAAGATCTCCGGCGAGCACGAAGTCGGGCTTGTCGGTGTCGCCGATCTCGTCGTGACCGACCTCGAGACGTACCGTCATCCAGGCACGTGAGTGGTAGGCGACCTTGATGTCGTAGGGCTGCATGACGTACGGCGCGGGCACCCCGACGGGCTTGGCTGCCCGTACCGGTACCAGGCGGCCGGTGAAACCGGCCCATCCGGTGGTCAGGGCGGCCGTGTAGTCCGTCAGGAACTGACCCATGGTCGACCGGCGTGCGACGTCGAGGTCAGGAGTGAACCGGGACCCACCGTGCCCCAGACGAAGCTTGATGCCGGTGCCGCCCTTGACCGCGCCGGGTGGGAGCATTTGCGCGAGAACCACATTGGCCACCGCCCGTTCGAGACGGTTGATGGCGAGTTCGCCGGCCGCGATGTTCCGGAACCTGGCGCGCAACGAGGTCAGGTTCCGTGGGGGAGTGGTGAGGCCTACCTGCGTCGGGACGTTGTGCGGGCCCAGGTCCTCGGTCATCGGGGCGTTCTGGCGTTGCGTCGTGCGAGCCGGGCGCGCAGGGCGCCCTGTTCGCGGGCGGTCAGCAGGGAACGTCGACCGGCTGTGTTGATCGCGTCTCGGAGCCGATCCGACATCACGGTGTCCATGCAGTCGACGATGGCCTGCGCCACCGTGGTCTGCGCGATGCCGTCCTCGACGTGCAGCGCCTCCGCTGGCAGTGTCCGCCGGACCGCAAGCACCCAGGTGGGTAGGGCCCTCCAGGTGCGATGCGGCGTGCCGACTGTGATGCGGGCGGGGTTGACCAGGGCAAGGTCGTACCGGTCCAGGACCGACTCGCCCATCAGGTAGGCCCCGCGTCCAACGAGGCGGACCGCCATGGCGTACTGGTCGAGGTGGGAGGCCGGAACTGTCGGGTCGCGGTAGAGGCCGTGGCCGACGCGTTCGAGCGCGCCGCGTGCGGCAAGCTTGCGGAGCTCGACCGGAGGTATCCCATCCCCTGCTGCGTCGCTAGTCGAGACCAGGCCGTACTCGCCGCTTGCGATTTCGTGCACCAGTTGCCGCCTCGTGGGCCGCCGAACTGACGTCTGTTCCATGTGGGAAACGTACCATTATCGGTACGGTTCCCACGCTTCGGGTACATGAATCGTTTTCAAAGTGATGACACAACAGGGTATTCCATACCCTTCGGGATGCCCATGGCGGCCGGATCGTCTCACGGGCCGGTGTCGGGCGCTGGTTCCACGAGTTCGACGAGGACGCCACCGGCATCCTTGGGGTGGATGAAGTTGACCCTCGACCCGCTGGTGCCTCGCCGTGGGGTGTCGTAGAGCACCCGCAGGCCGCGCTCGCGCAGGGTCGCGGAGGCGGCCTCGACGTCATCCACCCGGTAGGCGACCTGCTGGATGCCGGGCCCGCTGCGCTCGAGGAACCGCGCGATCGTCGACTCCGGGGTCAGCGGCGCGAGCAGCTGCACGCAGGAGCCGGAACTGCCGACCCTCATCATCGCCTCGCGCACGCCCTGCTCCTCGTTGACCTCTTCATGCAGCAGACGCATGCCATAAACCCGTGCGTAGAAGGCGACCGCCTCATCGAGGTCGGGCACTGCCACGCCGACATGGTCGATCGCGGTGAACAGGTCGGATGACGTCGCGCCGGTCATGACCATCAGGCTAGGAGCGAGAACCACCGGTGGGGTGGCGGGGTGACGAGCCACACCTGTGCAGCACCGCGGTCATGCACGCTTGACGCAGATGCCGAATGTCAAGCACACTTGACGTCAAGTGAACTTGACATCGATGGGAGTGCCCAATGCAGTTCGTCTCCAACGGCGCGGATGGCGCGGATGGTGCGGCTCGAGTGGCAGCGACACGGACGGCCGCGATTCGACGCTGGCTGCCTGCCACGGTGTGGGGTTTCGCGCTCGCTGTCCTCGTCGCGGGTGTTGTCTCCTCGCGCAGGCCGGAGTGGCCGGTTCTCGTGACGTTCGTGGTGTTCACGGCCGCACTCTGGCCGTCGCTCGCAGCTGGCCTGCAGGTGCTGTGGTTCGACCGGCGCCGATACGCGGATGCCGTGGCGGCTTCCGCGCACGATGTCGAGACCGCCCGGGTGCGGGAGGCCTCGGCGAATGCCTTTTTCGTCACCATGGGCGGTCTGGTGTTCCTGGAAGGCTTCGGTGGTGTGCTCGCGGTGTCCTGGATGGCGCCGGTTCACCTGGCCCACGCCCTCATCCTCGGCGCCGGTGGCTTCGCGCTCACCTGGGGCTGGCTACGCCTGCACCAGAGGTGAATGGATGGACAACCGCGTCGCGGAGCTGCGAGCCGAGCTCGGTATCTCCCAGGCAGTACTCGCCGAGCGGCTCGGGGTGTCCCGCCAGACCGTGATCTCGATCGAGCGGCAGCGGTTCGACCCGTCGCTCCCGCTCGCCTTCCGCATCGCGCGGTTTTTCGGCCGGTCGATCGAGGACATCTTCACCCCTGACTGACCCGGGCCGGACGCCGGCCGTGGTGAGGGTCACCCGACGCAGAGAGTGCCGGCAGCCGCCTATCCGTGACTAGCATCGGAGGCGCCGACCCCGCCCTGACTCGCGACCCCGCCCTGACTCGGAGGCCACCGCATGTCCACCGACCCCACCGCACTCGCCGCGCCTGCCGATCCGGCCCGCTCCACCGACCCCACCGCACTCGCCGCCCTTGCCGATCCGGCCCGCTCCACCGACCCCACCGTCATCGTCGCCGGTGCCCGCACCCCGATGGGCCGGATGAGCGGCTCGCTCAAGGGCTTCAGCGGCTCCGACCTCGGCGGGTTCGCCATCCGCGGCGCGCTCGAGAAGGCCGGAGTGACGCCCGACCAGGTCGACTACGTCGTCATGGGTCAGGTGCTCTACGCCGGCGAAGGACAGGTCCCGGCGCGGCAGGCGGCGGCCAAGGCCGGCATCCCGATGTCGGTACCGGCGCTCAGCGTCAACAAGGTCTGCCTGTCCGGGGTCGACGCCATCGCGCTCGCCGACCAACTCATCCGCGCGGGGGAGTTCGAGGTCGTGGTCGCGGGCGGGCAGGAGTCGATGACGAACGCGCCGCACCTGCTCGCGAAGAGCCGCGCCGGGTTCACGTATGGCGACGTCACGATGCACGACCACCTGGCCGCCGACGGACTCTGGGACGCCTTCACCGACCAGCCGATGGGCCTGCTCACCGAGTCGGCCAACACCGGTGACCTGGCGTTCACCCGGGAGCAGCAGGACGCCTTCGCGGCCCGGAGCCACCAGCTCGCCGCCCGGGCCTGGAAGGACGGGCTGTTCGACGACGAGGTGGTCACGGTCTCGATCCCGCAGCGCAAGAGCGACCCGGTCGAGTTCCGATCGGACGAGGGAATCCGCGCCGACACCACCGCCGAGTCGCTGGCTGGGCTGCGGCCCGCGTTCGCGAAGGACGGCACCATCACCGCCGGGTCTGCGTCGCAGATCAGCGACGGTGCGTGCGCGGTGGTGGTGATGAAGCGCTCGATGGCCGACGAACTCGGGCTGGCCTGGCTCGCCGAGATCGGCGCGCATGGGGTCGTCGCTGGCCCGGACTCCACGCTGCAGAGCCAGCCGGCCCTGGCCATCGCGAAAGCGTGTGCGCGAGAGGGGATCTCACCGACCGATCTCGACCTGGTCGAGATCAACGAGGCGTTCGCCGCGGTCGGCCTGGCCTCCACCGCCGAACTCGGCATCGACCCTACGAAGGTCAACGTCAATGGCGGTGCGATCGCGCTCGGCCACCCGATCGGGATGTCGGGTGCGCGCATCACGCTGCACCTTGCGCTCGAACTCGCCCGGCGCGGTGGTGGGGTGGGCGCTGCCGCGCTGTGTGGTGGCGGCGGCCAGGGTGACGCGCTCGTCATCCGCGTCCCGGTGCGGGACTGACCAGGTCGAGCGGTCGGAGTCCGGATGCCGCGGGCTCGGCAACCGACGACCCGGTCGCTTCGCGCTCGGTGGGCTCCCGTCCGATCGACGTTGCGCCGCTCGTGGCTGGAGCCCGCCGCGGCGAGCCGCGTGCGGTCGGCCGGCTGGTCTCGCTTGTCGAGAGCGGCCACCCGGCGCTTCCGGAGGTGATGGCCGCGCTGGCGCCGCACACCGGGCGGGCGCACGTCGTGGGCATCACCGGCGCGCCCGGGGTGGGCAAGTCCACCACGGTCGGTGCGCTGATCGGCGCCTACCGGCGGCGCGGCTACCGCGTCGGGGTGCTCGCGGTCGACCCCACCTCACCGTTCACCGGGGGCGCCCTCCTCGGCGACCGCATCCGGATGACCGAGCACGCCGCCGACCCGGGGGTCATCATCCGCTCGATGGCTACCCGTGGCCGACTCGGCGGGCTGTCCTGGGCCACACCGCAGGCGGTGCGGGTGCTTGACGCCGCAGGCTGTGACGTGGTGCTCGTCGAGACCGTAGGTGTGGGGCAGTCCGAGGTCGACGTCGCGGCCACCGCCGACACCACCGTGGTGCTGCTCGCCCCGGGCCGGGGTGACGGCGTGCAGGCGGCCAAGGCCGGGATCCTCGAGATCGGCGATGTGCTCGTGGTCAACAAGGCCGACGTGGGAGGCGCCGATCGCACGGTGCGCGAGCTGCGCAACGCCATCGGCCTCGCCGCTCACGACCCCGCCGATCACGGGCTCGCCGCTCACGACCCCGCCAGCCGTGGTGCCGGCTCGTGGCGCACTCCGGTGCTTCGTGCCGTGGCGAGCCGCGGCGAGGGCGTCGACGAGCTTGCCCACGCCATCGACGAGCACCGAGAACGTCTGGGCGAGAACGGCATCCGTGAACGCCGAGAGCGCCGGGCTCGGTCCGAGATCGAGTCCGTCGCCGTCGCGGCGATGCGCGCCAGGCTGACCGCGGCCGACGACGGCCGGTTGCTCGACGCGCTCGGCACGGAGGTGGCCGCCGGCCGCCTCGACCCCTACGCCGCAGCCGAGGCGCTGCTCCGGCCCGCCCCCGGCTGACGCGCACAGCGGCTGCCGAACCCCCACCGAAGGTGGGTGAAGATCGGCATGGTGGCGACGGCTTTCACCCACCGTCGGTAGCGAACAGGGGCGACGCGGAATCCCGGATGACGCGGGCCCTCGCCGACCCCGAGGTGCGGTTGCTCACCGGGAGCATCGTCACGGTGACGTCCGCAGCCGCCAGATCGTTACCGCACTGGGCGGTGGAGTCGTCTGGGGTGAACGGCTGGATGCGCACGGACGACACCCAAGACATGCGATCTGCATGGTTGTACGCTTTGCGCATGTCCATGCTGCAGATCCGCAACGTTCCGGACGACATCCACCGTCGCCTCAAGTCGCGCGCGGCCTTGGAGGGTGTCTCGCTCTCCGAACTCGCACTCTCTGAGCTTCGCCGGTCCCTTGACCGCCCCACTCGCCGAGAGCTCCTCGCCAGGATCGCCGCTCGTGACGCGACCGCGGGCGGTGAGGGCGCAGCGGACGCGGTGCGCGCGGAGCGTGACGCTCGGTGATCGTCCTTGACGCCTCCGCGGTCGTCGAGCTCGTGCTTGGCCGCCCGAAGGCGGACCTGGTGGCCGGCCGGATCGCCGACTCCGACCTCACCCTGCACGCACCACACCTGCTGAGCATCGAGACAGTTCAGGTAGTGCGCCGCTACGTCCTCGCGGGAGCGGTGACTCCCGAGCGTGGGAGCGATGCCTTGGTGGATCTGGTCGATCTCGACGTCACCACCCACGATCACGAACCGCTGCTTCCCCGGATCTGGCGACTGCGCGACAACGTCACCGCCTACGATGCCGCCTACCTGGCCCTCGCTGAGGTTCTGCAGGCGCCTCTGGTGACGTTGGATGCCCGGCTGGGCCGGTCCTCTGGGCACAACGTTGCCGTTGAGACGCTCTGACCACGGCGTCGAGCGCGGCCGACCCGCCGTCATCAGCGGTGGAGCGCGCACTCCGCGATGAGATCTCGGGAGTCGTCGGGTTGGGGCAGTCTGGGGACCACCGCGGGCTCGAAGCAGCGAATGAGGCGGGTCGCGGCCTCCAGCTGCAGGCCCGCGTGGTGGCACCCGCCGAGACCGCTCCGCAGCCGCCGGGCCCAGGGCGCCACCTCCAGCCGCACATTTCGCAGGTGGGCGAGCAGCCCGTCGAGCTTGCTGCCACCAGCAGCCCGCCGAGCAGGCGGCTCGCCGCCGACGTCGCGGCTGGCCGCATCGGCCCGTATGCCGCGGTCGAGGCGGTCCTTCGGCCCGACCAACCGGTCGATGTGGGTGAAAACTCGCTGTCTGGCGGCCGATCTTCATCCACGTTCGGAGCGGCGAGGAGGTGTTGGATATCGGATGACGCCGCGCCGGCTCGCGAGCCCTGCTGGTTCGCCCCCGCCACCGGGATGCCGTGGCTCTCACGACGGAGACCGCGAGGGTTGCTGGTCCTAGCGCCGTAGGCTGCCTGCTCGACATCGACGCCATCTCGGCCGCCACCCCACCGTCGGCCAGCCCAACCACGGGGCTGGCCGAAGCCAGCCAAGCCTTGCCATGTCCTGGACACAGCGAGGCCCTGAGCTTGCCTGGCGGCGCGGTAACAGAATCCATACGTTTCCCTGGTTGACGAACCTTGAATGTCCTTGCTAAGTTTCATGAGTAAGCGAATTGGTGGGAAAGTCATAGTCACATCGGGGTGATGTATGACTGCTTGGGAGGTGGTCAAATGCTCCTGTCAAAAATGACCCCAAAATCAAGTAACCCTCATTCTCTTCGCCCAATCTGTGAGTGGCTTACTCTTCGGCTGCTTGCGGTGCGTGCAAATCATCCCTTCATGAGTCGATCTGCGATTCTCAATTGCATGAGATGGATTTTCCCTTTCGTCAGCGACACTAAGGACTCTCAAAATGAATGTTCAGAGTAGAGTTAATTCTCGGTATCTGCGACCCATGCTCACTATGGCATCAACCGTGACTGCAGCGACACTCCTCGCCACAACGTTGGTTTCGCCCGCTTCCGCCGCTCCGTCCGCCGCCGCCTCTGCTTCCGTCTCCTCGGGTCAGGTGGCGATCGTCAAAGCGTACCTCTGGGTCGATGGCAGGCGTGGGCTGTATACGTGCACCAGTGTTGCCAATCGGAATAAACTCTATAGGTACTGGTCTGGGTTGTCGGCGCAGCAAAAGACGAGAGATGAATTTGACAACTGGCGCATCGCTAATAAGTACGTCTGCAGTTAGGGTCTTTTCCGTGCTTGGCGAGGGTGGTTGCGACAACTGCGACCACCCTCGCCTGCGTTGCCCCTGTTCATGCCGTGGAGGAGTTCCGGGACGTTCCGTTGGAGATCTCGGTGAGAGTGCCGAATAGTCTGCGGTCAGGTGTGGTGTGGGTGGCGAGGTGGGCTCGTGTGGCTGCGAATTCCTCTGCGCAGTGAAGGTGCGCATTCAGTCGGAAGAGTTCCGCTCGTCGCTGTTCAGGTGCGTGACACGCTCGTGTGGCCTGGGCTGGTGCCCCGCCACCCAGAACCGCACCATGAGACCTGCCAGGTCTGAGCCACCGGTGCACATCCGCGACATGTCCCTGTCCTGCGCGCTGGAATGATGAGCGGCGTGCCACGACCTCTCACCTTGACCCTCTGGGACGTCGACCACACGCTCATCGAGAACGGTGGGGTCAGCAAGTTGAACTACGCCCTCGCGTTCGAGTTGCTCGTCGGCGTGCCTCCGCCGGTGCAAGCGGCCACCGACGGTCGCACGGACGTTGAGATCATGGAGAACCTCTGGCGCGACAACGGCTTGTGGGAGTCGCTGCCGACGGTGGACGAGCGTGAGGCCGCTCTCGCTGAGGCTGGCGAGCGGAACCGGCCGTTGCTCGCTGAGCGAGGTCACGCGCTAGCTGGCGCCAAGGACGTCCTGGTGCGGATGGCTGGCATGAGTGACGTCATCGGTTCGGTGTTGACGGGGAACATCCCGAGCAACGCCAGGGTCAAGCTCGAGGTGTTCGGGCTGGGCCAGCACGTGGACTTTGAGGTTGGTTCGTTCGGGAACGAGCATCGGGTGCGTGCGCAGTTGGTGTTTGTCGCCCAGGCGAAGGCGGAGCACTTGCGCGGCTTTGACCGTGCGTCGATGCCGACGATCCTGGTAGGGGACACGGTGCGGGACGTGCAGGCCGGGCTAGGAGGCGGCGCCCGGGTGGTCGCGGTCGCCTCGGGTGTCGACGTGGTAGAGGACCTAGAGGGCGCGGGGGCTGATGCGGTGCTGCCGTCGCTGGCTGACGTCGATGCATTCTTTGAGGCGTTCGAGCGGGTGCGTTCGCTGGGGCCGGCGACGCCTCGCCTGTAGTCGGCTACCGCCGTGGGTAGGACGCGGCCCACACCTTGTCGATGCTCCGCTCGTAGGTGGCGAACAGACCCCCGGTCTCGATGCGGCGCAGGTGCAGCATGGGCGCCTGGTAACCGTAGGTGCCGTAAATGTGCTGGTTGATGAGCATGTGGTCGTCACAGCGGATCATGGTGTTGTAGAGCGTGGTCCGGTGTAGGTGGAACTCGACGCCTGGCACTCCCGCCAGCGGCGAGTAGTAGGTGGTGGCCATTCGGATCCGTCCGGGGATGCCGCCGTTGGTCGCTTCCTCGCGGTCTCGCAACTCGATCTCGGGCGAGTCTGGGTCGCCCAGGGCGATGCGTACCTTGGCGCCGTTCTGCGCCTTGTGCCGGATGAGTTCGACGGCGTCCGCGTGCTGTTCGGGGAGGAACAAACTGGCGTACGTGATGATGTCGATTCGCTCGCGGGTAGCGGTCAACGCTTCAAGGAGGACAGCGGCCGGCATCGCCGAGCGGTGCGGGTAGAAGGCAACGACTTCCGCGACCTCCCCGTAGTGGGCTGTGTCGAGTTCGGGCCACAACCAGGACGCCGGTACCCCGAGTAGCTGCGCCGCCTGCACGGCCATCCTGCGGTGCGGCTTGGTGTCCCCGGACATCCATCGCCGCACCGTCTTTGGGTCGCACTTGAGCCGTTCCGCCAGGGACGTGTCTGACTCGTTGTTCGCTCGCATGGTGCTGCGAAGCTGGTTGTTGGGCACTCGAATCCCTCGACACTCATGGACATTGTGTAGACATTTATGGACATTCTAGGTGGAGGTAGATGTCCCCAGAAGGTCCAGTTCTGGGGCTGTGTGTCCGCTGCGCAGGTGGTGTGGTGGATGCATGACGACGCCACGCCGTTCCGACGCGGGCTCGGTTCCGACGCAGCCCTGTTGCGCCGCATCGTCTCCGGGAGCGGCGGCCGTGAGGGCGCCGGTCGTCGTTCCCGGCCCAGCGGCCAGGACCACGCGGCATCCGACGAGCAACCACGACGAGGGACGAGCGATGCCCGAACAGCAGGTTCCCGACGGGACGTCGGAATCCGAAGCCAGCAGGAAGCATGCCGTGGCTACGGTCACCTCCCGGCACGCTCCGTGGACCCACGAGACCCGCAGCCGCAAGGGGCCGTGGCGCCTGGCCCTGCTTCGCACCGGTTGCGACTGCGGTTGGACCGGCCCGGAGTACGACCTGCACGACACCGCCGCCGGAATCGCCTACGACGAGGCGGTCTGGGCCCACCAGGACCACCTCGACACCGACGCCGACCGCGAGTAGCGGCCAGGCAGCGGCTTCCGCCGAGCTGTCAGTCGATGAGTCAGATCCAGCAGGTGGTTCCACCACCATCCTCACTGTCAGTCGATGTACTGGTGGCCGCCAGCGTCGGTGAGCAGCGCGTCGGGGGAGTCGAGCGACTCCAGCGGGATCGGGTCCGGCACGCCGGCGGTGATGGTGCTGCCGTCGGCCCGGATGCCGCCGGTCTGCGGGGTCTCGTCGACGTCACCGGCAAGCCGCACCCCGCGCCCGTCGGTCTCCACCACCACCGGAGCCCCAGGCGCCACCTCATACCGTGAACCTCGCACCAGCACCGGCACCGGCCGATCCCCGGTCTCGGCAGTGAGCGTCACCCGCTCGGGCTCGACCTCGACCCGAACCCGAGTGCCGCGCCAGGTGAGCCGAAACGACAGCGAGTCCCAGGCATCCGGCAGCCGGGGGTCCAGCCGGAGCGTGCCGCCGTGGTCGCGCATCCCGCCGAAACCGTTGACCAGTGCGGCCCACACCCCACCCGCGGAGGCGATGTGCAGGCCATCGACGGTGTTGTCGTGCAGGTCGGCCAGGTCGACGTACAGCGCCCGGAGAAAGTACTGGAAGGCGATATCGGCATAGCCCACCTCAGCGGCCACGATCGACTGCACCACGGCCGAGAGCGTGGAGTCGCCGGTGGTGATCGGGTCGTAGTACTCGAAGTCGTTGCGCTTCTCCTCCGCGGTGAAGCGGTCGCCCTGCAGGAACAGCGCAAGCACGACATCCGCCTGCTTGAGCACCTGGAAGCGGTAGATCACCAGCGGGTGGTAGTGCAGCATCAGCGGGCGCAGCTCGGCCGGGGTGCGGCTGAGGTCCCACACCTCGCGGTCCAGAAAGAAGTCGTCCTGCGGGTGGATGCCGAGCCCATGGTCGAACGGGATGTGCATGCCCTCGGCGCACCGCCGCCACTCTTGCACCTCGGTGTCCTCGAGCCCGAGCCGGCCGGCGGTGCGCGCAAACGCTTCCGGATGCTCGCCGCGCACCCGGTCCACCGCTGCAGCGGCTTCCTCCAGGGTGAACCGGGCCATCAGGTTGGTGAACAGGTTGTTGTTGACCACGGTGGTGTACTCGTCGGGCCCGGTCACGCCGTGGATGTGGAAGCTCGATGTGGCGTTGTGCCGCCAGAACCCCAGGTCGGCGTACAGCCGTGCGGTCTCGATGAGCATGGCGAGGCCGTCGCGGACCAGCCAGCCCACGTCATCCGTGGCCGCCACATACTTGACCAGCGCATGCGCGACGTCGGCGTCGATGTGCACCTGGGCCGTGCCCGCGGCGTAGTAAGCCGACGCCTCTTCCCCGTTGATCGTGCGCCACGGGAATAGCGCGCCGCGCTGGGACACCTCGCGGGCCCGTTCCCGCGCCGCGGGCAGCATCAGACTGCGGAACTGCAGCAGGTTCCGGGCGATATCGGGCTGGGTGTACGTAAGAAACGGCAACACGTAGATCTCGCTGTCCCAGAAGTAATGCCCCTCGTAGCCCGAACCGCTCACCCCCTTGGCCGGCACCCCGATCTGGTCGCTGCGGGCACTGGCCTGCGCCACCGAGAACAGATTCAGCCGCACGGCCTGCTGCCACGCCGTAGCGGCGGCGTCCGAGGAGCCGATGACGACGTCGCTGGCCGCCCAGAACCGGTCGTACCACCCGCGCTGCTCGGCGCGGTAGTGGTCGACGTCGTACCGCAGCGCCCGGTCGATGGTGCGTTCGGCCCGGTCGACCAGCTCACGCACCGGCAGGCTCCGTGAGGTGTGGTAGGCCACCAGCTTCTCGATACGCAGCGTGCGCCCTTCGGTGGCGTCCACATGGAACGCCGCCTTCGCCAGGTCGGGCTCGTCCCGGACCACGACGTCGAGCGGGTCCTCGGTGCGCACCGCGTGGTTCGCGATGACCGCGACCGTCATCCGCGAGTTCGCGCACCGGTAACCGAGCGCCATCCGGGCCGGTGAGGCGTCGTGGTACCGGGGGAGCAGCACCCGCCCGGCAAAGACGCCGGACTTGCGCGGGTCGGCCATCGCCGCCCGCTCGGCGGGGGCCTCGTGGTACTCGTCCTCCCCGTCCTGCCGGTTGAGCAGTTGGGAGGACACCACCACCGGTGCGTCGCCGCTCAGCATCGTCACCTCGAGTGTGAGTACCGCGAGGTGACGCTGGGTCATCGAGACCATCCGGGTCGACTCCACCCGGACCCGCTTGCCGGATGACGTGCGCCACACCAGGCTGCGCCGCAATACCCCGTCGCGGAAGTCGAGCGAGCGCTCGTAGTTCTCCAGGTCAGCGATGCCGACCACCAGCGGCTCGTCGTCGACGTAGAGCTTCATCAACTTGGCGTCCGGGGCGTTGACGATGGTCTGTCCGGTGCGGGCAAACCCGTAGGCGGCCTCGGCATGCCGGATCGGCCAGGTCTCGTGAAAGCCGTTGAGGTAGGTGCCGTGCTCGTGCACCTCGCGGCCTTCCTCTGGGTTGGCGCGCATGCCGATATAACCGTTGGCCACGGTAAATAACGTCTCGGTGACCCCGAGGTCGGCCGCGGACGGCTCCCGCTCGACGAGCCGCCACGGGTCGGCCGGGAACCGCAGCCGGTCGAGCGGGTCTGGTTCGACCTGGTCGGTCCTCACGCGAGCTCGCCGAGGTCGGCGACGACGAGGTCGGCACCGGCGGCCTCGAGCACCTCGCGCCCGGCGCCCCGGTCGACGCCGATGACGAGCCCGAAGCCGCCGGCGGCGCCGGCCCGCACGCCGGATACGGCATCCTCGATGACCACCGCGCCAGCCGCATCGACACCGCACTCCCGGGCTGCGTGCGCGAAGGTGTCCGGGGCTGGCTTGCCGGGCAGCCCGATCGCCGCCGCGACCCGACCGTCGACCACCGTGCCGAACCGGTCGGCGAGCCCGGCCGCCTCCAGCACCGCCGGGGCGTTTGCCGACGATGAGACGACGGCGAGGGGAATTCCGTTGTCGCGCAACGTGTCGAGCAACGCCACCGACCCGGGGTAAGGGTGCACTCCGTCGCGCGTCAGCACCGCGGTGAACGCGTCGTTCTTGCGGTTGCCCAGCCCACACACGGTGTCGGCCTCGGGCGGGTCGTCGGGTGCGCCCTCCGGCAGCCGGATGCCGCGTGCGGTCAGGAAGTCGCGTACTCCGTCGTACCGCGGTTTGCCGTCCACGTGGGCGAAATAGTCGGCGTCGGTATACGGCGAGGTGTCGGCATCCGGCGCATCGACATCGGCGAGGAAGCCGGCGAACATCTCCGCCCACGCGGCCATATGCACTGTCGCCGTCGGCGTCAGCACGCCGTCGAGGTCGAAGAGCACGGCGTGGTACCGCTGCCAGGACACACTGCTCGGGCCAGTCACGACGCCACGCTAGCGCGCAGTGGTGTGAACCTGCCTGCGCGACTGTCATTCGACCGCCCCGGACGGGTCTGGTCGACCCGGATGCCGGCCAGCGCGAGGCACAGTCCACCCGGCTCGCGAGATCGTGCGCCGCAGCCGGTGCGGTCGAGCGGGGAGGTCTCGCCGGCCGCCGGTGGCGGAGTCGTGATTTGTCCTCGACCGGTCGGCTGGGTCATCGTGGTCGCAGACCCCGCCCGCTCCTGGCTCACCTCCGGGGGCCAGTACCCCGCAAGGACCGATCGTGCTCACCATCGCTATCCGCCTCGGCGGGGTGCTCCTTGCCCTGGCCGGTGTTGTGGTCACCGCAGCCGGCGGGTGGTTCGCCATCCAACTCGGCACCGGCGGCACCGCCGAGTTCACGATGCGGCCCAGCAGCACTGCCCCGGTGCTCATCGGGCCGGACCTGCTCAACCGGGTCGACGCTGACATCGTGGTGACCGCAACCCCGGCAGCAGGCGGAACGGCGTGGATGGCG
>JBOFLG010000091.1:0-4048 GCA_051657745.1 Dermatophilaceae bacterium
TGCGGGTGGCGGCTCCGGGTCGCCACCGGTCGTGCCACCCGGAGAGCCCGTCCGGGGAGGCGTCCTCGGCGGTCGCGGCGCGCCAGGACTCCCGGCATGCCATCAGTTCGGCGACCACGGGCGGGTGCCACGGCCAACAGGCGGTGAGGGCGGTGTACTGGGTCCACACCGACTGCACCCACTCGGTGGTCGCGAGGAGCCAGACGGCTGCGGCGACGGGGTCGTGGGCGGTCAACCACTCCGGCGGCAGGTCCTCGCCCTGCTCCCCCGGCCTGCCGGGCAGGGCGCGCGGTTGGGGGCCAGGGTGGGGGCTGGGGTGGACGCTTGTGCTGAGCAGGTCAGCCAGGCGGGTGATGGCCGACCCGTGGAGTTTGACGTCGTGCTCGACCGCGGCCACGCGGACCAGTTGCTGCTCGACCCGGTCGACCTGGGACGCGAGACGGGCCAACGCGGCGGCGCTGTCGCCGGTGGGGGTGTGGGTTCTCATCGCGGGCTCTCCTTCCTGGTGAGGGGTGCCGTGGTGGGTTCCCAGTCCACGGGCACCGGGATCGGGGTCGGAACGTCGTCGAGGAGGGCGGCGGGGTGTCCGTGGGCTGCGGCGAGGTGGGTGCGGAGCATCCCCGCGGCCTGACCGGCGAGGACTGCGAGGCGGTCGAGTCCGGTGGGGACGGTGAACACCACGACCCGGCGGTGGTGGCCGGTCAGGTCGGGCCACCACGTCGTCGCGGCCGGGACCACGCCGCGACCCTGACTGGTGGTGACGGTGGGGCGGATGCCGCAGGCGAGGTGGTCCGCCCAGATCGCTTCCGCGCGGGCTGGGTTCCCGCGTCGTATCTCGAGCGCGACCGCGTCACCGTCGCCGTCGAGGGGCTGGGTGGGCGTCATACCGCCGCGCCCCGTCCCGCGCCGGTACGCGCGTCATCCGCGGCAGCAGTCGGCGCGTCATCCGCGGCAGCAGTCGGCGCCTCGGCCTCGGCCGTGCTCGGCGCCTCGGGCGTGGTCGTGGTCGGCTCGGTGGTCGGCGCGTCATCGACCGCGGCCCGGTTAGTGGGTGCGAGTCGCGCTCTCACCGCCGCCGTCGCTGCCGTGGTCGCCTTGGCGGTCAGGTGCGCCAGGCGGTCGAGCCTGAGGCGGTGTAGCCAGGCCTGGGCGCGTGGGTACCGGCGCCCGGTGGTTGAGCGGTCCCAGGCCATGGGCGCGAGGCCGATGATGGGGCGCAGCCCGTTCTGCAGGAGGAGCGCGACACCTGGGGGTAGTGCGGAGATCTGTGCTGGGGTCATCACCGGGACCGGGCGGCGGTCGTCTTCGTCGACCTGCACCAGGCGGGTGCCGGTCAGGGTGGAGAGCCGTTCGAGGTCGGCGGCGGCTTTGACCGCGCCGAACACCAGCAGGGAACCGACGTTGCCCATGATCGCGTCGGCCCGATCGGCGCCCCACACGTCCCGCAACTGCGCGAGGGATTGCGCGGCGAGGTGGATCGTGACCCCGCGCCCGCCCATGTCCGCGGTCCAGTCGTGCAACGGGATCGGCCCGCACGTCAACGGGGCTTCGTCCAGGACCAACGTCAACGGTGGATCGAGGCGCCCGGCTGGGCAGCCGGCGGCGACCATCCGGGCTTGGTGCGCGATCTCCGCAGTGAGCGCCCCGACCAGTGCCCGGCAGGCGCCTTCCCGACCGATCAGGTACAGCGAGTCACGGCCGTCGGCGACCAACGCTTGGACGTCGAGTTGGTCCGGGTGGTCCACCGGCGCGTCCCCGACCTGGGCCGCGGTTTCGTCGGCGAGCCACCGCACCGCCGGTAGCAGGGTCGTGGTGATCGAGGTCAAGGTGCGGTCGTTGGTCCCGAAGATCGACCGCACCTCCGAGGCGACCGCCCGAAACGAGGATGACGCGGCTAGGGCTTGGAGGACTTCGTCGCGGGAGGTGTCGTCGGCGGGGCTGACCCACGACAGGACGGTGCGCATGTTCCCCCCGGACAGGGCCGCGGCGTGGAGCAGGATCGTCAACAGGCCCCGGGCTTGGGCGTCCCACCGCTCCGCCTCGCCGTGGCTCTGCGGGATCAAGTCCGCGGCGCGGCGCTGCGCCGTCGCCAACTCGGCGCACCCGGTCAGGGGCGTCCAGCGCACCGTGGATGGCAGGCCGCCGAGGCCGGTCGGGTTGAACACCACCACACCGCCGACGGCGGCTCGGGCCTCGCGGGTGAGGTTGAGCAGGTCGGTTCGGGTACTCGCCAAGATCAACGCTCCTGGCGCGTCGAGGGCGTGGCACGCCAACGACCCGGACTTACCCGATGCGTGGCCCGCCCAGGCGTAGCGTGACCGCCTCACACGGGGACCACACCACCGACGTGGACCGCACCCACCCCGCGGTCAGGACTTGCACCGCGTACCCGGTCACCGGGAACCGCCGACGCGACCACCACGACAGCGACCCAAGGGACGGGCGAAGGGTGCACGCCCGTCGGCGCATCGCCCCCGCCGACGCCAGTTCCCCGATGTCGAGGCGGGACGCGACCCCGCCAGCGTGCTCGGCGTCGTCATCCCGGCGGGCCACCCACGTACTGGTCGTCACCGGCACCACGAGCCGGTACACCACCCACCACGCGAACGTCCCACCCACCACCACCGCGGCGGCCACAGTGAGGTGGTGCTGCAACGGGGCCCACCAACCCGTGGCCGCAGCGAGGAGGGTCAGGACCAGACCGGTCAGGCCGAGGCGTCGCGGGTAGTGCCGCAAGGCTCGAAGAGTGCGCCAAAACATGACAACTCCAAACAAGGAAGGGGGAAGTGAACGGGGAGAGGGGGCCGCGCGGTGGGCGGGCTGGGCACCCGGTTTCGGGCGCGACCAACCCACCCACCGACGTCGGCGGCGAGAAGTGACGAAACGAGGAAGGGTCCGGGCGGGGCTAGTCGGCGGGTGGGCAGTTACAGAAGATCGCCGGCCCTACCGCGACCCGGCCGGGCAGGTCCCTCTGGTTCCCGCCGCTGGCCCACTCCACGACGATGGTCAACGCCTGCGCCTCCCACGACCCGAGCCCGGTGAGCACACTGCTCAACTGCATCGGCCGGTCCTCCACGGTGATACCCGTGACGAGTTCGTACAGTCGCCATTCCGTGGTCGACCACCCGCGGCAGCACCCATCAACGTCAGCGGCCCACGCCGCCCAATCCATCAACGGCTGCGGATGGAACGTCCCCATCCGATCCTCGCGCTCACCGTCGTAGGTGTACGACCCGTCATCCCGAGACCACTCCGTGAACCGGGCAGCATCCCTGGCCACCACCGGGCACAACCCCAGCAACGCCAACCCAGCCAGCCAGTCCTCCGACCCGACCTCTTGCTCGACCGTCGCCAACGACGGCCGGGCACCGACCCGCTCCAGCACCAGGTCGTGCGCCTGCTGCTCCCACCGCTCGGCCGACTCGATTAGCCGGTCTTTCCGGTCGTTACTCCAACTCAGCAGGTCGGCCTCGTCCCGGTCCATCCGGGCACTACGACGCGCCCCGTCCTCACCCGAACCGACCCACGGCCGACGATGCGCACTCGCTGCGGCGCTCATGCCAGCCCCCCAGCGATACCCTCGACCTGCGTCAACCGCTCTCCATCAGAGGCCTTCGGCGCTACACCCCGGCGGGCCGCAACCCCGCCGGGGTGTTCCTGTGTCTGGACCGTGCTCGACATCGCCGCCTCGACCAGGTTCTCAATCGCCTGAGCCGGCACGACCAGCCGGCCACGAACCTGAACCGCCGGGAACTCCCGCGCCCTGATCGCTCGGTACAGCGTCATCTCAGACATCCTGAGCAGCCGCGCGGTCTCCGCGACGCTGTAGAAGGCTCGCGCCTCCTGCGTTGCTTCCATGGTCACCACTCCTTGTGAACCAGGGCGCCCGGTGCGCCCTGTGTTACCCAGGGTTCCATAGGGTTCCCTAGGGTGTCAAGTAGTGGCGTGGGGTTCCCTGCGGCACGGGCGATACAGTGAGGGCAGGGACAGCGATGCGACGGTCGGAGTGAAGAAGTGCCAGTTCCAGCGGACAACCGGGCGCCCTACG
>JBOFLG010000092.1:0-3052 GCA_051657745.1 Dermatophilaceae bacterium
AGAGCCTCCTGCCGGTCCCCTTCACCCGTGACTGACCTGACCAGACGAGAGGCGCACCCGATGCCGCACCACCCCGAAGAGCTGTTCCGCTCCACCGCCCCGTACTACGCGCGGTACCGCGCGGGGTACCCGCCAGGCTTCTTCGCGGACCTGGCCACCCGGTTCGGGCTGAACGGGAGTCAGACAGTCCTCGACCTTGGCTGCGGCACTGGCCAGGTGGCTTTGCCACTCGCACCGCTCGTGCGCCGCGTGATTGCCGTCGACCCGGAACCGACGATGCTCGAGGAAGGTGCCAGGCTCGCCGCCGAGCAGAGCATCGCCAACGTCGACTGGCGGCGTGGAGACTCCACCACGATCACCACGCTCGGGCTTCCCCCGGACCTCGACCTGGCCACGATGGGCGCCTCCTTCCACTGGATGGACCGCGACCAGGTGCTCCGCGACCTCGACGCCCTCATCACCGGCGACGGAGCGGTCGTCGTGGTCAGCGGCGGTGCACCGGGCGACTCCCAGCTGCCCGACTGGGCGCAGCTCGTCATCGACATCCGCACCCGCTACCTCGGCACCGAACGGCGCGCCGGCTCGGGCACCTACCGCCACCCCGAGGAGCGCCACGCCGAGGTACTGCGACACTCCGCCTTCGCGCAGGTGGAGACGGTGGACTGGACCTGGGAGATCGAGCGCACCATCGACGAGGTGATCGGGCTGCAGTTCTCCTACTCCTTCAGCGCCCCGGCCCTCTTCGGGGACCGCAAACCCACCTTCGAGCGCGACCTGCGCGCCGCCCTCACGAAGGCGAACCCCGATGGCTGGTTCAGCGAAAGTGTGCAGACCGAAGCCCTGATCGCCCGACGCTGACGTGGCTGTCACGGTCTGGAGTTCGCCGGCGACCGGGAGGGTCGACAGTCTGACGGACTGGATCGACGCGTCCGGGCGTGGCGGTTACCAGGTACTCGCCCTCGCGGAGCCGCTTCCCCGCCCACCAGTCCCGGGCGCTTCGGAAACCCTGGAGAACGTGCAGCGCGTCAAGAACGTCGTCGGCCCCGCCGCGGTGGTTGCACGGATCCCCGACGGCGCATCTTCGTCACCCATGCCCACGCCCGCACCGCGTCGGAGTCGGAGTCGTCGGGCCCAGCCTTGCCACCGTTCTCGCCATCGGACAACGACGCGCGGATGACGTTGCGCACCAACGGTTCACGTGGCTTCGTCCCGGCACGGACCCCACCGAACCAGGCCGCGAAGACCTGGTCGTAACGCTCGAGGTCGGCCGGCGACGCGCACAGGGTGGCGCGGCCAGGTGATACACACCGTGCTCATCATCGAGCCCGACCACGGCGGCGGCCTCGAGGTAGGTGCGCTCCCGGTCGGCAGTGACAGGCACCCCAGCCGCACGCAGCGCACGAGCGAACCCGAGTAGCACCTCGGCCGGCGGGCGAGCCAGCCGCGAGTCCGGCGCGCTCGATGACGCGGAGGCCGAGGGGCGGGCACCCGGGTGCGCGGCCGTCATCCGATCGTCACCGTCGTCATCCGGCGTCGCTCCAGGTCATCGTCGTCATCCGAGGATGGCGTCGAGCGCCTTCCGCACTCGCTCGGCGTCCTCGCGGTACTTCATGACCACCCCGAGGGTGACGGCCGCGGTCTCGGTGTCGAGCTCGCGGGTGCCGAGCTCGTGCAGCGCCCGCGCCCAGTCCAGCGTCTCGGCCACCCCGGGCGGCTTGAGCAGCTCGCGGTCGGCGCGGATGGCGTGCACGCAGCGCACGACCTGGTCGGCGAGCGCGGCGGCCACCTCCGGGGCGCGGGCCGCGACGATGGCGAGCTCACGCTGGATGCCGGGATGCTCGAGCCAGTGGTAGAGGCAGCGCCGCTTGAGCGCGTCGTGCAACTCACGCGTGCGATTGGACGTGAGGATGACGACCGGCGGGGTCGGCGCGGCGACCGGCCCGAGCTCGGGGATAGTGACCTGCCAGGTCGAGAGCACCTCGAGGAGGAATGCCTCGAACTCGTCGTCGGCGCGGTCGATCTCATCGACGAGCAGCACGACCGGGGCGTCGCGCAGGGCCTACCCTCGGCGACCAGGTCGCGCGCCGAGCCGAACATCGTCCGCGGATCCATGCGCTCAGCATCCCCGACACGACCCGCATCCGGAAGCGTTGTGGACCCATCGACACCTACCGATCAAGAACCATGGCCCGGTCGAGGTCACTCTTCAGAACGGCGGCGAGTCGGGCGCCGGTAGCGACCCTGCCGCGGGTAGCGACCCGGGAACCGTTGCGACAGCGACTGGTTCGGGTTCACGCGGGGTGCCAGGTAACAGTTCGCGCGGTGTCGGTTCGCGGGGTGTGGGTTCGGGTCGCGACTCGGGTGGTGAACCGGGCGTTGATTCGGAGATGAGGCGGTGTGTGGGGTGGGTGCGGCGTACCGTGCCGGTGGTGCTGATCCAGGTGATGTCGCCGTTCGGGTGGAGGGTGTAGCGCCAGCGGCCGTGTTGTTTCATCCGGTGGTGCCGTCGGCAGAGCGAGGCCAGGTTGCTTGGTGAGGTGGGCCCCCCGGGCCATGGCTGGGTGTGGTCGAGGTCGGTGTGGGTGGCGCGGCGGGCGCAGCCCCACATCCGGCAGGTGCCGTCCCGGGTGTGCACGAACTCACGCATCGCGGTGGGTGGGGTGTAGGCGTTGGTGGTCAACGAGGCCAGGGTGCCGGTGTCGGCGTCCACCACGGCTCGGGCTACCTGAACTGGCACGGTCTTTAGCAGGGCCGCGACGGTGGCCGCGTCGACCCAGCCGATTCCGGGGATCTGCGCCCCGGACACCGCGCACCCGCCGTCGACCGGGGCCATCACCGCGTAGCAGGGGTCGACGCTGTGCGCGTCCTGCGCGCCGCCGGCCGGGTCGTCCGCGTCCGGGACCTCCACCCAGGACACCGCCTCCCGCCCGGCCGGGTCCAACTCACCGAAAGTGACCACTTCCCCGGTGTGGTGGTCCACCCGCACCACGTCCTCCTCGGCCCAGTCCACCCGGGCCCTGGACGTGCGGGCTACACCGCCCGGCGCGGGGCC